>JAJZQG010000377.1 GCA_021847645.1 Myxococcales bacterium | reverse complement strand
TCTGCCAATCGGGCCTGGGCTGGGGGACGGCGGTCGTGCTCATGCCAGCCCCTTGCCGGATGTCTCCGACCTGGGCCAAGAAAACTGCTAACAGCTATGGGGGGAGGCGCCGGCGTCACCGAGCGTTCCGCGTACTCCGAATCGCGGGTTCATACAGGCCTCCATGGCGGCCCTGCCCAAGATGCCGTAGCATCTCATCGGCCGCCTATGGAACTCGACACCTACACGAAGTGGCTCTTGGCTCTCTGGCTCGCCGTGCCGACGACCGCCCTGCACTACTGGCTCGAGTGGGAGTGGCTGCCGTCGAGGATCCCCACGAAGTACGACGCGGCCGGGCGCGCGATCGCCTGGGCTTCGAGGCCCGACGCGCTGACGCTGCTGCTGGGCATCCTCGGCTTCATGCTCGTCCTGATCACGGCGGTCGGCTTCCTCGTCGGCTACCAGCGCCCTGAGCGCGTGCGGCCCGCCTTGGTCACGTTCTACGTGGTCATCGTCGTGACTTGGTTCTTCGAGAACCGGTTCGTCTGGAGCTTGGCGCACGGGTAGCGCGGCTGGTGGGGAGGCTGGCGGCCGGGAGAGCTACCTACCATGAAGCGTCGAATGATTGGGTTGTTTGCTTTCGGAACATTTGGCGTCGTCGTGTCCGCTCGCAGCTCGCGTGGCACGGCAGGGGCTGCGGGTGCGGGCGGCTCTGGTCCAGCGGACAACGACGCGGAGGCGCTCGACGCCGCGGCGACTGGTGACGCGGTGCCGAAGTGCAGCAGCGACCAGGTGGACTGCGACGGCGACTCCAGCAACGGGTGCGAAGCGAACCTGGCAATGGACTCCGACCACCGCGGGTCGTGCGCGCGGAAGTGCAACGCGACGAATGGCACACACATGTTCGAATCGTAGCTGTGGAATCGAGTGAGCGCAGGGGTTCGCAGACTGCAACGGGGACGTGACCGACGGCTGCGAGAAGCGATGCTCAACGAACCACGGCACCCCCGACTGCTCCACGAACGCCTGCAGCATCACGTGCCGTCCCGGCTACGGAGACTGCAATCACGACTTGAACGTCGGTTGCGAGGCGAGTCTCCGGGACGACCCTCTGAATTGCGGGGGCTGCGGCAAGCCCTGCCATGGCCGGGGGTATGAGGAACGCCACCGACGACCATCGTCACTGCAGCGAGCGGCGTCGCGACTCTCGCCATCGATGATACGTACCTGTATGGGGGCACCGGCGGAAAGCTCATGCGCGCTGGCAAGAACGGCTCGCCCGCGACCGCGACGCTGGCAGCGGGTGCAGGGAACATCGGCGAACTGACCGTCGACGCAACGAGCGTGCGCTTTGCGACGTAGCTTTGCGGCGCGGGCAACACTGGCGGCAAGCTGTATCGCGTAGCGAAGGGAGGTGGAACCGCGGAAGTCCCGGCCACGGGCGAGAGTTATCCGGTCAGCATGGCGACGGACACTACAGCGGTGTGTGTGGTCGACGAGGCATTGGGCTACGGTCAAGTCACGGCCACGCCGCTTGCACTATTCCTTGGCCGCGCGCTGGGCTTCCGTGAGCGTGGCCCATTCCTTGCGCGCCGGCTCCATGACCTGCTGCCTGGTCTGGCGCGCCAGCTCGATCGAGCTGCGTAGGCGCCCTGTCCGGGAAGAAGCTCGCGGCCCAGTCCCGCGGCAGCCCCAGCTCCGGCTTCTTGACCCGTCGGCTGGCGCGCGCGACGTACCCGCAATCCGCATCGTTCCGTTTCCCGCTCCGCTTACTGAGCGAAGTCTCGAACGCGCCATGCTCGAGCACGGACGACGCGGAGCGGCTATCGCTGCGGCGCGGAGGTCATGCCCAGCACGAGCGACTTGAGGGCCTCACAACGACCGATTGGTCCATTGCGCAGCGCGTTCCAGGTCATGGACTGGGCGTGCCCTGGCGACAATCCTCGCGTGTCACCCGTAGCGACTTGAGCTCCACGCCGTTCTGCGCCCAGACGTACAAATCCGTCGTGCCGTAAGACATCACCAGCCCGGCCTTCATGCAGGATGCCTTGGTGATGCGCGGACGCATGGCATCGAATGCAGCGTCGAGAGCCGCCGCGTCGTTGACCTCGTAGGTCATGCGCTGCACCATCCCCGGGAGCACGTCCACCGACACAAGGGTGGTGTGCTCGTCGATGACCATCGGCGTCTTCATGGCGGCGGAGGCTTGTCGCAGAAGATCCATGGTTTGAGGATCGTCGCCATGCTTGCAGCTTACGAACAGGAAAGCGCCTGCCGCAAGGGCGAGCGCGACATACTTCGTGTCTCGGCTCATGGGGCCGACTTGTCGCACGAAACTGCGCGCCACTCAACAGGATTGCCAGCGGGGCAGGGCCCCGGCCCAGCGACGGGCTACCGCTCATGCGCTCCCGTTGGGCGCATCCAGCTGCGCCGTTCGGAGAGGGACCCTGCCTTGTCGCGTGGCGACCGCACTGCGCAGGCTTCCCCCACGGAGTGAGCCGGGTCGACGGTCGGATCGTAGCGGCCGACTTGAACCTGTCGGCGATTGGATGGGTTGATTCCGCTTGATGGACTCCCCGCCGCCCGCCATATTCGTGTTCGATGACATCGCGACTCGCATTACTTGGGTGCACTGCCGTCATGAGCGTCGCGTGCTCCAATAACGCTTCTTCCAACCATGGTCCGGCCGAATCCGCCGGCGCTGGTGGCACGACCGCGGACGCAGCCGTCGTGGCCGACGCCACGACCCCAACCGACGCCGGCTCGTCCTTCATATGCGGGAGCCCAGGCGCTGACTGGCGGCGATGCGCGGCCAATCCCATCGTGCTCGGCTGGCAAAGCACGGCGTTCTCTCCGGGCAAGTACGTCTGGACGCGCGCCGACCCCACGCTTCTCTACGATAGCGATGCTTCCCTATGGAAGGCCTGGTGGTCCTCCGCGGTTGCAGCCTCGTGCCTCGACATGGTGGACGAAGCCAACAGAGAAATCGACACGATGTACGCGGAGAGCACGGACGGCCTGCACTGGACTGTCCAGGACCAGCCCGCCCTGCGGTCCCACTCCGGCCCTGGCGCCTGGGATGACACGACCGTCGAGACGCCGTCCGTGGCCATTGTCCCCAATGCGCCGCCGGACAAGCGATTCGTGCTCCTGTATGCGGGTGGCAATTCGGCCTTGATGACCGTTGCGGGCCAAATTGGTTGGCAGATTGGCCTGGCGTTCTCGTCCGACGGCAAGTCCTTCACGCGCCTGCCCGCGAAGCAATCGCCCTATGCGGCCGCGACTACCCCCTTTGCAACCATCGATGGCCTGGTGCTGCTCGCGAGAGACGTGTTTCCCGGCTTCCCGGGGGTCGTGTCCGGGATCGTCGCCGACCCGTCGGTGCTGTGGGACGGCGCGGAGTGGCACCTTTGGTTCAGCTCCCTGGGGGTCGACGCGGGCGGAGGCCCGGTTCTGAACGGCTCGCGGATAGCCTACGGGATATCCCATGCAACCTCCTCGGACTTGATTCATTGGACTCCGCAGGCGGACAACCCGGTGATCATGGGAGGCGGGCAACCGACCGTGGTTCGCGACGACGCCTCCGGACGACTCGACATGTGGTATGGCGCCGACACCGATCAGGACAAGGTAGGCATCCCCAGCGCCCTGTTCCCGACCCGAGGCTTCTTCCATGCGCAGTCGAGCGACGGGTTGGCCTGGTCCACGCAAGCCAGCCGTGATTTTGACTGGGATCCGACGCTGGGCTACGAATCGCTCGGGCTGATCAACGGTGCCGCCGTGGTTCGCACCGGTGCCGAGCTGCGGTTGTACTACGGGGCGTGGGGAACGGCGAACGTGCCGTCCGGCTCCTGTGCGTTCGTCAACGGCGACGCCGGCGTCGTGCCTGTCCCCGGCGTCTTCACCTTGAATGTTGCCACCAAGGTGCCATAGCGGAGCGGACGCTGGTGGCGCACATCCGAGCCTGTCAGAAGGGAGCCGGGGTCAACGTGCTGCGGCCTGCCGTTTGCTCGCTGGACCAGTCGATCCTGTAGGTGCCGTCCTTGCCGCGCACCAGCCGGTACTGAACGTGGGCACTCGGGCCGTGCTCGTATCGAAACCACGCCTGTGCGTAGAAGCCGACGGGACCAGCCAACTCCGCGAAGCCGTTCAGCAGCAGGTCCTCTCGGGCCACGAGCGTGCCGCGCTCGCGGAGCCTCCGTTCCATCGCGCCGCGAAAAGCGTCGGCGGAAAAGCGCGCGCGATAGGCCTCCGTGGTGTGGCGCGCGTACGCCTCGTCATAGCGACCTGCGTCGATTGCCGCGAAGTACGGCTCGAGGCAGCCCTTGCGAGCGGCCGTAGAGTCGATCGGCGCGCGCAGAGCTCCCCAGATGAAGAGTCCAAACACGGGCACGAAGGCAAGGAGGATGAGCAGCTTCGTGCGACGCGAGACTTCGACGGCGGCCATGCACCCATGATGCCGTGCTTGTCGCGAGCGGGCCAGCCCGGTTGGCGAGATTCCGCTCGCCATGTCGGCTCCGGCCATGGCACCGGGGCAGCTCGGTCTTGACCCTGCCCCGATCTCGTGGACAGCATGACTATGCCGCCATCGCCGCCACTGCCTTCTTCAAGGCATACTCGACTGGACTCATGTAGCCAAGAGAAGAGTGCAATCGTTGGTGGTTGTAGGGGGCTTCCAATCTGCTGCTCGTCGCCCAGCCCACGACCCGACGCGAATACAGGTCCAGCACGACGGCCAGGCACAGCCAGCCCTTGTCGGTCGGCACGTAGGTGATGCCGCCCACCCAGGCTTCGTTGGCGGCCGGGCTGGTGAAGTCGCGCTGCAGCATGTTGGGCGCGACGGGAAGGTCGTGGCGCGAGTCGGTGGTCTTGCGGAAACGCCGTCGTCGTCGCCCGGCGAGGCCGGGTTCGCGCATCGACGTGGCGACGCGCTTGCGGCTCACGCCCCGGCCCTGGCGGCGCAGTTGGGCGGGAATGCGGGGGCTGCCGTAGGAATTGCGGCTGGCGACGTGCGCTTGCCCGGCCCGTGGTTGCCCACGACGATGATGTGGCTGGCTACAGCACGACGGCGCCCGGCCCGTCGTCCATTCCGGTGCCCCCCAACGTCTCGCGAACGAGCTGCGAGCCCACCAGCACGGCGGCGGCCATGAGCCCGGACGACATCGCGCCGGCGATT
>JAJZQG010000107.1 GCA_021847645.1 Myxococcales bacterium | reverse complement strand
GGGCGCCGATTGCAGGGGCTTCGCCCCTACGCTCCCGTTGGTCGCTACCCCCGCGCGTCCCGGCAAGCCGGAACCAAACAGGGGAGCTTTGGGCCCGGCGATTTCTTTGCAGATCAGCCAAAGACTTGGTCCATAAGGGACTAACAGGAGGTGCCACAGGCAGTCGCCGAGGAGGCCGAGTCCACGAGGTGAGGACGGCTCCGGCGGACGGGCGCTGCGATCGGCTTCCGGGTGCGAAATCGAAAAGACACCCGGCAGGCTGGACGTCGAGCGGTACCCGGCGGGCGGACGTGTGCCTTGGGATCCCAACCGGATGAACAGTCGCTGAACCGGACCGCGCCGTACTCGGCAACGATGCAGTTGGCGACCGCCGGGCCGCGCCTCCGTTTCCTTCGCCGGATTGCCCTGCATGCCGAGACGCGCGACCTCCTTGCGAGCGCTCGGAGTCGTCCAACGGACCCCTGCAATCGTGCCGGCAGCCCCTGCAATCGGTCCGGGAGGCCCTGCGCGCTGGGCGGGACCCCGGAAACCAGCCTGCTTCACGTCGCCCGAGTGGCGGTGCCTCCCCGTTGAAGAAACCGGCGCGCCGACCCGCGCGGATTCCCATCGGTGATCGCCGCTGTTCTCATGCAGCGTCACGTTTGCAGTGCCTGTCGGGACGCCTGCAGTGCCTGGCGGGACGCCTGCAGTGCCTGGCGGGACGCCTGCAGTGCCTGGCGGGACGCCTGCAGTGCCTGTCGGGACGCCTGCAGTGCCTGGCGGATCGTGAGAGGCTGTTCAACCGGCCGGCAAGGGGTGGCGGATCCGCCGCAAAAGTGGCGGCCGCCACCTCGAGGTTGCGTCGAGGCGCGGGAATTTGCGGGGATGTGGGGGCGCAGCTCGTGGCATGGGAATCGCATTGCCGATAATGTGCCGACGCGAGTGCGCATGAACGTCGGCAAGGGTGTTTGACAGGCGAGCGGAAGGACTGGGGACGGTAGGGATGGTCCTGGCGGCTGCGGGCAACCGTGGTCGCCGTGGGTACGTGGCGGGTTTTGACCTAACAGGAGGTGCCACGGCGGCTCTGAGGGATCGCTCTGGAGGCTGGGTCCGTGCGACCGCGGACGGCCCGGGGCGGACGGGCGCTGCGATTGGCGTGCTGGGTGATGGCGAAGCGACACCCGGCAGGCTGGAGAGGAGCGATACCCGGCGGGCGGACGTGTGTCTGCAGTAGCCTGCCGGTTGAACAGCCACTGAGGGGCTGCCCTCCGCACGGACGTACGACCCGATGCCGGAACGGTTGACCCTTGTCCTTGTCAGAGGACCACGCCGCGCTCGCCAAGGTAGTGCGTTCTGCGCGCGGGAGATCAGCTCCTCGCTTCCGTTGACGCCGGCCCCGCCCAACCCGAATCTTGGATCGTGCCGCGCGAACCTCACGCCGTGTTGCCCAATCCGCCCACCGTCGTCGAGCAGGAAGCCCTCGCGCTCGCCGCGCAGGCGCCCTTGCCCGCTCGCGCCGGCACGACCCTGATCGGCACCGCCGGGTGGACCGACCCGACCCTCATCGCCAGCGGACGGTTCTACCCTCCCACGGCCACCTCGGCCGCGGAACGTCTCTCGCACTACGCCATGCACTTTCCCCTGGTCGAGGTCGACGCGACCTACTACGCGCTTCCGGCGCCCAGCGTGGCCGAGCACTGGGCCGAGCGCACCCCGTCCGGCTTCGTATTCGACATCAAGGCCCACCCGATCCTGACCGGCCACCCGATCGATCGCGAGCGCCTGCCCAAGACCGTCGCGCAGGCGCTCGCCGGGATTCACCCGGACAAGCGGCGCTTGTACCCGCGCGACGTACCCACCGAGGTGCGCGACGAGCTGGTGGGACGGTTCCGCGCGCTGCTCGAGCCGCTGCAGGCCTCGGGCAAGCTGGGCTGCGTGATGATCCAGCTGCCGCCCTGGACGACGGCCACGCGCGGCTCGGTGCGGGAGCTCGAGAGGCTGCCCGAGCTGCTGCCGGGCGTGCGGCTTGCGGTGGAGTTCCGGCACGGCTCGTGGCTCGAGCCCGGGCGCAGGGAGCGTGTGTTCGATCTGCTGCGCGCGAACCAGATGGCCTACACGGTGGTCGACGAGCCGGACGTTGCGGGCGGCGGTGTGCCTGCGGTGCTGCAAGCGACGCGCGCCGACCTGGCGTTGGTGCGCTTTCATGGGCACAACCTGGCCGGTTGGCGTTCGGGCGCCTCGGTGCTCGAGCGGTTCAACTACCTGTACTCGGCCCAGGAGGTCCGGGCGTGGGCCGAGCCGGTGCGCCGCCTGGCCGATGAGGCCGGCCAGGTCCACGCCGTGTTCAACAACTGTGTGCGCGACTTCGCCGTGATCAACGCCAAGGATCTCGCCGCCGTCCTGGCGTCGCCGCCCCAGCCGCCGGTGCCCTGAGCGGAAGCAATCGCCTTCGTGGACGAGACGTGGTAGCTCCCGACCCGTGCGTCGTATCCAGCTTCTGCCCCTTCCGGCCGCTTGCGGAACGTGCGCGGCGATCGTGCTGTGCATGGCGACACCCGCGCGCGCCGAGGTGTCTTCGTGGTCTTCGGTCGGCGGGGGTGCCAGCTGGCTGTCCGCGCATGGCAGCGGCTACAAGCTCAAGCCGACAATGCAGCTCGACATGGGCGTGGGCTCGTCGCCGTCCAAACCGGCGATCGTCGGCGGCATCCTGCGAACCACCACCTACTTCGGAGAGGGCACCGACCTGACCCTGGCCGCGCGCGAGGCCACCCGCGGATTCGTCACCGGCGACTGGGGCCTGGCGCTCGATGCGGGCGGCTATGCCCGCTGGTGGGGCGACAACTCGTTCGGGCCCACCGGCACGCTGCACCTCGGCATGCCCTTCGGTTTCACCCTCTCGGTTCAAGGCGCGGTCGGCTCCAACGACCAGCGCGTGTTCGGCGCGATGTTCGGCATCGACCTGCTGCGATTGACCGTCTACCGGCTCGGCGGCGAGAACTTGTGGGTCAACCCGCGCCCTGCCTGGCGTCCGGACGAGCGCTGACCTCGAGCCTGGGCTTGCCCGCGCACGACTCGGGCATGTGTGGCGCCGAACTTGGCCAATCGCCGCCGACGCAGCACCGTCGCGCCATGCCCTCGAAGGTTCCAACCTGTCAGGTCTGCGGCCCGGTGGTGACCGCGGGGCGCGCCCGGCGCGTCGTGGTCGACGGTCACGAAGTGTACTTGTGCTCGGCGCACGCGGCGCTGGTTCGCAAGGCCGGGCCCGGCAGCTTCGAGGAGCTGCGCGATCTGTTCCGGCCGGCCCATCCGGCCGATCGACGCTCGCCCATTCCGCGTCGCGACGTCGACTCCGGCGATCGCCGCATGTTCCCGCCCAGACCCGAAGGCCGAAGAATGGGAACCGGTCGCCGGGCCACCGATCCGCAAGACTGAAGGGCGCGACGTGCGAGCTCGACCCTGCTCTGGCAAGCCTCGCCATTCTTTGCTGGTATCTGGGGCGTGACCACTCGGACCCGAAACGCGATTGCGCTGGGCGTCGCCGCAGCCGTTCTCGCCGCGGCTCTCGTGCTGTTCGCACGAACCAAGGCGGGGCACGCGCGCACGGCAGCGATCGACCTGGTTCCGTACGACGCCAGGGTGGTCGTGTCCATGAACCTCGATGCGATCCGCCGCTCGCCGTTCGGCAAGTTCCTTCGCGGCGATGGCCAGGCCCCGGCGGGCGTACCGCGCAGCGCCTGTGATCGCGACGCGCTCGATCAGGCCAGCGAGCTGGCCGTCTGGCTGCCGGGAGACACGCCCGATCAGTTCGGCATCGCCGCCATCGGCTCGTTCGTTCGTGACGAGCTCATCGGTTGTTCGAGGACCACGATCGCGCGCAGGGGCGGACATCCGTCGGTGACCACCGAGGGCGACTATGTCGTGGTGGGCGACGACGATCTCGGCACGGACGCGGCGCGGATCGCCGCGCGCGCGGACGGTGTTTTGTTGCTGGGAAGGCCGTCGGTGCGCACGCGCATGGCCGCGGTGGGAGCGGGCTGGTCGCCGTCGGCCGCCGTGCAAGGCGAGCACGCCAAGATGCGGGCTGCACTCGGGCCGGCCGACGTGGTCCTGACGGCGATCGTCGATCGTTCCGTTCGCGATGCGGCAAGGCGCCTGGTGGGCGAGGGCGAATCGCTGTTCGACGGGGTCAACGCGATCGGTGTCGCGGCCGACACGTCGGCGACCGTGCGGGTGCACGCGAGGGTCTGGTGCAACGATGCGTCCGCGTGCGAAGCCTTGAAGACGGGGCTCGAAGCTCGGCGCTCGGCCATGGCGTCGTCGATTGCGATGCGCGCCGCGGGCGTCGCAGGGCTGGTCGAGGGCGCCCGGATCGAACGTCAGGACGCGACGGTCGATGTGAAGCTCGAAGCACCGGCGAGGCAAGTGGTGGATCTGATCGATCGCGTGGCTCGATGGGGCGAGGAAAATCCGGCAAGGCCCCGGGCGCCGCCACCGTCCGGGTCATTCGTTGTGCCCAACGAAATGCTGCCGTCGCCCGGCTCGATCACCGCGCCGGCGGGCTCGAGGTGACGATCGGAGCCGGACAGCGCTTGACCCGGGCAAGGTCGGGCATCACGAAGGAAGGATTGAGGGCAGCGCGGCGACCACGTCGATGCCGATCGGGATCTTGATCACGCACCGGTGCTGGTCGCAACATGAAGGCTCGCCCGTCGCTTCATTCCAGGAGTAGGCAAGTCATGTGTGGAATCGTTGGCTATGTCGGCAGCAGCTTGGCCGCCCCCATCTTGCTCGACGGTCTTCGACGTCTGGAGTACCGGGGGTATGACTCGGCGGGACTCGCGATCCACGATGGCAAGCAGATCGAGATCCTGCGCACGGTCGGCAAGCTCGGGCGCCTGAGCGAGGCGTTGCGGGCGCACCCGCTGCAGGGCACGGTGGGCATCGGGCACACGCGCTGGGCCACGCACGGGCGGCCCAACGAGGTCAACGCGCACCCGCACGTGGCCGGCGGCGTGGCGGTGGTGCACAACGGCATCATCGAGAACCACCTGGCGCTGCGCCACGAGCTCGAGAGCGACGGGGTCAAGCTGCTGTCGGATACGGACACCGAGATTGCGGCGCACCTGGTCAACCGCGCGCTGAGCAACGGCTGCAGCACGCTGTTCGAAGCGGTCCGCCACGCGCTGCGCCAGATCCAGGGCGCCTACGCCATCGCGGTCGTCTGCGCCTCCGAGCCGGGCGTGATCGTGGTGGCTCGCAACGCGTCGCCCCTGGTCATCGGGCTGGGCGACGACGCCAACCTATGCGGCAGTGACATCCCGGCGCTGCTCGATCACACGCGAAACATGGTGTTCCTGGACGACGGCGAGCTTGCCGAGATTCGCGCGAAGCAGGTGCGCATCGAGACGGTCGACGGTCGCGTGGTGCAGCGGCCGCCCAAGCACATCGACTGGAACCCGATGATGGCGGAGAAGGGCGGCTTCAAGCACTTCATGCTCAAGGAGATCCACGAGCAGCCCAGGGCGGTGGAGGACACGCTGCGCGGCCGCGTGAACCTGGCGGCGGGCGACGTCGCGGGCGAGGAGATCGGCCTGTCTGCGGAGGTCGCGCGCAGCATCACGCGCGTGTACTTCGTGGCGTGCGGCACCAGCTACCACGCCACCATCGCCGGCAGGTACTGGATCGAGCAGCTCGCGCGCGTGCCCGCTGTGGTGGAGATGGCCAGCGAGGTGCGCTATCGCGATCCGGTCTTCACGCCGACCGACCTGGTGGTGGCCGTTTCCCAGTCCGGCGAGACGGCGGACACGCTGGCAGCGGTCAAGGCCGCGCGGGCGCAAGGCGCCAAGGTGCTCGCCGTGGCCAACGTGCTCGACAGCGCCATTCCCCGCCTGGCCGACGCGTCGCTCTACACGCACGCGGGGCCGGAGATCGGCGTGGCCTCGACCAAGTGCTTCACTGCCCAACTGGCCGCGCTGCTCATGCTCGCCGTGTACTTGGGGCGCCGTCGCGAGTCGCTGACCGAGGAGCGCGCCCGGCAGGTGCTCCAGGCGCTCATCGAGATTCCCAACCAGATGCGCACCCTGCTCGGCCAGGCGCCCTACCTGCTGGGCATCGCCAAGCGGTTCGTCAATGCCACCGACGTGCTGTATCTGGGGCGCGGTCTGGGCTTTCCCATCGCGCTCGAGGGCGCCCTCAAGCTCAAGGAGATCTCGTACATCCACGCGGAGGGCTACGCTGCCGGCGAGATGAAGCACGGTCCCATCGCCCTGATCGACGAGAACGTGCCTGTCGCGGTGGTCTGTCCGCGCGACTCTCTCTATGAGAAGGTCATCAGCAACGTACAGGAGGTGCGCGCGCGCGAGGGCCGCATCTTCGCGGTTGCCACCAGCGGCGATTCCGCGATTGCCGAACTGGCCGAGCACCTGTTCCTGCTGCCCGAGGTCCGCGAGGAAGTCCTGCCTCTGCTGACCGTCGTGCCCTTTCAGTTGCTTGCCTATCACGTGGCGGACTACAAGGGCACCGACGTCGACCAGCCACGCAATCTGGCAAAGACCGTCACGGTGGAGTAACCCTTGGCAACGTGACCGGCCAGCTGCAGCACATCGGCGACGACGCTCCTCCGCGATGCGTGCTTTGCGGCAAGGTGGCGGCGGGTCCGTGCGCGTCGTGCCACCGGATGGTCTGCGGCGAGTGCTCCACGCTCACCGAAGGCAGCGCCCAGGTGTGGGCGATATGCCTAGATTGCGATCGACGAAAAGGACGTTCCCTGGCGCCGGCATGGTTCCGCCTGCTGGCATGGTTGCTGGTGCCGCTGGCGGTGCTGGCTGCGGCCACGGCCTTGGTGGGCTGGCTCGCGTCCCGTTGAGTCGACGCCGCAGCGCGTTCGGGGTTCCGGTCCCGTCCCGCGTGTTCCGTGGTCACGACGCCCTCACGCGATTGCTCTCGCCGCGTTGACTTCGGGCCCGCGTCGGCAATAATCCGCCATAGCTTCGACTGCTGCGACCATGTCCCGTTCGCATCTTCCTCCTGCGATCCTTCTGCGCACCGACGCGTTGCAGGCCTTGTGCGCCCTCGAGGTGGCCCGATGACCGCCACCGTCGTCGGGCCCATTCCGATCCAGCAGGTCCTGGCCGACGTTCGCGCAATGTCTTCGAGCGAGTTCGTCGACGCCTACGGTCCCATGGTGCTGGTGCGCATGCGCTCGGGCATCGACGCCGAGGCGATGGAGAAGCGCGACGAGGAGTCGTGGTCTTTCGGCACCGTGAACGTCCAAGGGGCGCGATCGTCCGGGCCGATCGCCGGCATCGTGGACATGCACGATGGGGTGGCCTACCCGGTGCGAAAGGTCCACGCGCGGTTCTTCTCCCGCACGATCCTGCTCGGCCGTGCCTCGTCCAATGACCTTCACATTGCCGACCCGGGCGTCTCCAAGCTCCACGCCCGATTCCGATTCGACGGCGACAGGCTGTTGATCGAGGACGCGGGCTCGAGCAATGGCACGTTCCTCAACGGCCAGCGGGTGACCACGGAGCGCCCGGTGCAGGACAGCGACGTGCTGAGCTTCGGTGCGCTGCGTTTCCGGGTGCTGCGCGCGGCCAACCTGTATGCGTTTCTCAAGCGCCTCGGGCCCGCGTGAATCGCGCTGAGCTGGCCGGCTACGGGGCAGCGAGCTTGTCGTGCGCCTTCTGGATGTCTGCCATCGACTCGGTCTGCCCCATGAACTCGTAGAGAATGTCGCCCTTGCGCACGTACGACCATGGGGGCTTCTTGTTGGCGAGTATCCGGAAGATCTTGTCCGCCTCGCTCGAGTCCTGCGGCACGATGACGTTGAGCTGCACCTTCTTGCCGTTGACCTCGTAGATGGTATTGCGCAGCGCCTTGAGCCTGCCCTCCAGGCGACGCTCTGCCGCGTACATCTGATCCTGCTGCACCACAACGTCCGTCTTGACGGTCCAGCCGTCGAACGCGGGAGCCGGGGGAGGGGCTTGGTCCGCGGTCTCGGCCGAGCTGGTGGAGCTCTTGGAGCAGCCGGCGGGGCTTGCGGCCAACAGCGCGGCAGCCAGGCCCGCCGCGTAGAACCGGAGGAGAGTGCGCGCGTTCACCACCGCATGATAGCGCCGCACCCGTCCCGGGGACAACCGGGCGTCAGCTCTTGGCCGGCTTGCGGTTGCCCTCGACGTCGTATTCGTACCAGCCACGCCCCGTCTTGCGGCCCAGATGCCCGGCGCGCACCTTGCGCGCCAGCAGCGTCGGCGGCGCCCAGCGCGGATCCCGCGTCTCCTCGTAAATCGCTTTCAAGGCGCCGAAGGTCACGTCCAACCCCACCATGTCACCGGTCTCGAAGATCCCCATCTTGCGCCCGAATGCGAGCTTGACGCCCTCATCGATGTCCTGCACCGAACCCACGCCCGCCTCGACCAGGCGAATGGCCTCCAGCGTCGACGGCAGGTTGATGCGATTGAGCAGGAAGCCGGGGATGTCGCGCTGGACGCGGATAGGCACCTTGCCCAGCGACTCGACGAAGTCGATGCCGGCGAGGAAGGTGTCCTCGCTGGTGGCCAGGCCGCGCACGACCTCGACGGCCTGCATCAACGGCACGGGGCTGAAGAAGTGCAGGCCCAGGACGCGGCCCGGACGGCCGGTGGAGGCTGCCAGATCGGTGACGGGCAGCGCGCTGGTGTTGGTCGCGACGAGGGCGTGAGGCGGGGCGAGCCCGTCGAGGCGGGCAAAGGAGGCGCGCTTGAGGTCGAGATCCTCGGGCACCGCCTCGATGAGCAGATCGGCCGAGCGCGCGGCGGAGTCGTCGTCGCGCGGCGACACGCGCGAGACGATTCGATCGGGCGCCTCGTGCAGGACTCCCTTCTCCACGAGCTTGCCCACCGAGCGCCGGATGGCCTGCATGGCCTTGTCGAGGGCTTGGGGCGCGATGTCGAACAAGTCCACCTGGTAGTCGGCCTGGGCGCACACCTGCGCGATGCCGCTGCCCATCAGTCCGGCACCGAGAACGAAGACGCGTTGGATTGCCATGTGTCTCTCCGGGCGAGGAGCCGTCGGCTCGTGACGGACGGCGATGCTACTCCTATTGCTTGGCGAGGTGTGGATGGAATGGGACCCGCCGTGTGTCGGTCAGGCGCGCCACGAGCGCGGCCGAGATACGTGCCATTCCGAAGCCCGAGCAGCAGGGCAAGTTCGAGAACTCTACGATGCATTCGCGTCGCGCAGGAAGCGCGCGTCGGCCCGTCGCGCAAAAAGGGCATTCCCCCGGCGGCCGAGCAGCCCCGAGACCGCGCATCCCCGGACCGCCGGCTCATTCTGTCAGGCCGGCTTCCCTGGCGGCTGCTTGGCGTGATAGGGTCTGCACCCGGGACACCGACTGCTGCCATGCCGCAGCCACAGCCACGCAACCTTCCTGGACACGGGTCGCTTCGAGGTGCTGGCGGAGCTCGGCAGCGGGGGAATGGGCGTCGTCTACGCGGTGTACGACCGGCAGCGCGGCGAGAAGCTGGCGCTCAAGACGCTCCAACGCGAGGATCCGGCCGCGCTTCTTCGCCTGAAGAATGAGTTTCGCGCCTTGCAGGACTTGCAGCACCCCAACCTCGTGACCCTGGGCGAGCTCTTCCACGAGCACGAGCAATGGTACTTCACCATGGAGCTAGTGCAGGGCGTCGACTTCATTACCTACGTCCGGGGATCCGGCACGCCAGCGTGGAAGGCCACTGCCCCGGTGAACGGCGGCGATTCGTCGTCGGATGCGGGCTTGAGCTCCGAGGATGGGACGACGCCCGACAGCTCTGCGGGAGCCGACGGCAGCGATTCGGTCGGTGGACACCCAATCGTTCCGGAGGAAGCCCGGTTCGACGAGGTGCGGCTTCGCGCGTGCCTCGCCCAGCTGGCGGAAGGCTTGGCTGTCCTTCATGCCGCGGGGCGGGTGCATCGGGATATCAAGCCCGGCAATATCCTCGTCGAGCCCCGAGGGCGGCTGGTACTGCTGGACTTCGGCTTGGTCACGCAGGTGGAACCCAGCCAGAAGTCCGTCGAGGAGCACTTGTTTCCCCTCGGCACGGTTGGCTACATGGCTCCCGAGCAGGCGGCGCAGCACGACGTGTCACCGGCGACGGACTGGTATGCCGTCGGGGTCGTGCTGTTCGAGGCGCTGACCGGCCGGCTCCCCTTCTCCGGGAGCGTGTTCAAGGTCCTGGTGGACAAGCAGCTAAGTACGCCCCGGCGACCGCGCGAGCACGTGCCCGCGGTCCCCCAGGATCTCGACGATCTGTGCAAGGCCCTGCTCGAGCGTGACCCGGCGGCTCGGCCCACGGGCACACAGGTGCTGCGGGTGGCGCGTGGGGGCCGGCCCGAGTGCGCCCCTGTCCGCAGCAGTGGCTCGACCGGCTCTTGCGCACCTGTCTTCGTCGGGAGGCGCAGCGAGCTGGCGTCGATGTTCGCGGCCTACGACACAGTCGCATCCGGCGAGGCCGTCTCGCTGCTGGTGCACGGCCAATCGGGGGTGGGCAAGAGCGAGTTGTTGCGGAGTTTCAGTCGGCAGCTGGCGGCCCGCGATGAGCAGGCGTTGGTGCTATCCGGTCGATGCTACGAGCGTGAGTCACTCCCCTACAAGGCTTTCGACGGTGTCGTGGATTCGCTGAGCGAGCATCTGGCGTGCCGGCCGGCTGCATCTCTCGCCGGACTGGTGCCCTCGCATGTCTCGTTGTTGCTGCGCCTCTTCCCCGTTCTCGGTCGTATCGGCGTGTTTCGCGACGCCCCGCCGGTCCGCTTCGGGGTCGAGGACCTGCAGGAGGTTCGCAGCCTGGCCTTCCAGGCCTTGCGAGAGCTGTTCGTCCGGTTGGCCGACCGGCAGATCGTCGTGGTCGCGATCGACGACTACCAATGGGCCGACGAGGACAGCAAGAAGCTTCTCCGGGCGCTGGTGCAGCCTCCCGGACCGCCGAAGATGCTGTTGCTGGTGGCGATGCGAACCGCGGGAGCGGAGCAGGAGGCCGCCCAGGAAGTCGGCGAGGTGCTGGGTGCCTTTCCCCAGCGGCCCCGGCTGCTCGCGTTAGGATCGCTCAGCGAGCAGGAGTCTCGAGAGCTGGCGCGCGCCCTGTCTACGCCTGACGAGTCCGAAGGGCCCGGCGCTGCTCGCCGCTTGGACCAGATCGCCCAGGAGAGCGGCGGGCACCCCTTGTTCATCCGCGAGCTCGTTCACCACGCCAGCGACCGTCGCGCCGACGCGGGTCCGGCCGATACCTACGTACGCCTGGACGACGCGCTGTGGGCCAGAGTCGAGCAACTCGACCGAACCGCGCGGGATCTGGTGGAGGCGCTCTCGGTGGCCACGGGGCCGCTGGAGCAGAGTGTGGTTGCAGACGCGATCGGGGTGGGCGTGGCGGAGATGTTCAGACTCTCGGGCCGGCTGCGCAAGGACCGCCTCGTGGGAATCAGCGGCCCCAGTCACCATGACACCATCGAAGTCTACCACGATCGGCTGCGGCAAGCCGTGATGGCCAAGAGCTCGAACGCGGTGCTGCGGGGCTGGCACGACAAGCTCGCAAAGGTCATGCTCGCGTCGCCCAGGCCGGAGCCCGAGCGCCTGGCCTTCCACCTGGAGAATGCCGGGTACGTGCAGGAAGCCGCAAAGTATGCAGCACAAGCCGGCGATCGTGCTGCAGAGTCGTTGGCCTTCAAACGCGCCGCGGATCTCTATCGCCGGGCTTTGGCGAGCTGGCCCGAGCCGACGTCGCCCGAGCAGGTGCAGGCCACCCGACAGCTTCAGATCAAGCTCGGAGAGGCTCTCGCCAACGCGGGTCGAGGGCCAGAGTCCGCGCAGGCCTACCAGCTCGCCGTGCCGGGCGCATCCGCCGAGGAGGCGTTGGTGCTCGAGCGCCGCGCCGCCGAACAACTGTTGCGCTCCGGGCACGTGGAGCACGGCCTGCGCGTGGTCCACGAGGTGCTCGCCTCGCTCGGGATGAGGCTCCCGCGTTCCACGGCGGGGACGTTTATTGCGCTGTTGTGGCAGCGCCTTCGGCTGCGCTGCAGAGGGCTTGGCTTTCCCGTGCGGAAGCTCGACGACGTGCCGGTCGAGGCCATCATCCAGGCCGACGTGTGCAACGCCATTTCGCAGGGCCTGGCCATGATCGACACGGTGCGCGGTGCCTACTTCAGCACTCGTTTCGTCAGGATGGCATTGGACATGGGCGAGCGCGCGCGGGTGATGCGCGCCCTGTGGATGGAGGCGAACTATGCCGCCAATACAGGGCTCCCGGCCCGGTACGTCTCGCGACTCCACCAGTCCATGCGTTTGCTAATCGACGAGACGGAGCCACTGACCGCTGCTTATCTGCGTAGCGCCTACGGATTCGACGCCTTCATGAAGGGAAAGTGGGCCGACGCGCTCGAGTGCTTCGAGTCCACCGAGCGGGTCTTCTCCTCCAGGGGCGGCAGCGTCTGGGAGCGCACGACCTTCCGCCTGTTCATCGGCTGGTCTCTCTACTATCTCGGAGAGTTGGCCGAGCTGACCCGGCGGGTCACACCGCTGTACGCCGATGCCGTCGACCGCGGAGACCGCTATGCGGCTTGGGGGTTCCTCCTCGGCCTCGCCCATGTCGCTCACCTCAACGCTCTGGGTGCGCCGGAGACGCGACGCCTTATCGACGAGACCACCCGCTCGTGGTCCAAGGAGCGCTACTACCTTCGGGACTACTACGCATTGCTCGCCCTGACCCAGGTCGACCTGTTCGAAGGAGAGGGCGTGTCGGCTCACCGGCGCATGGTCGACAACTGGCGTGGCTTGAGTCGATCCCTGCTGCTGATGATTCCTTCGGTTCGCGTCGAGGCGGACCACCTGCGTGCTCGCAGCGCCCTGGCAGCAGCCTCGCGGCTGCCCTCCGCCCGGCGCGCATCCCTGCTCGCGGAGGCCGCACGACACACCAGGCGCCTGGCGCGTCAGCGGGCGCCGTGGGCGAGAGCGCTCGCGCTTCCCTTGGCCGCCGCGTCCGCCTGGCAGGACCACGACACGGCGCGCGCGGTCAAGCTCTTGCGCGACAGCGTGGACGCCCTCGATCGCGCGCAGATGAAGCTGTTCGCCGCAGCGGCCCGGCGTCGTCTCGGCGAGTTGGTCGGCGGCGACGAAGGCAGCGAGCAACGCGCGATGGCCGACCGGTTTTTCGCCGAGCAGCAGGTCCGGGATCCGGAGCGGATGGTCGAGATGCTCGCTCCCGGATTCTCAACGCCGACGTAGGCGCGGCGACCGCCGCGGACCCGATGCCGGCGCTCGTGCGAGGCTTCCTGCACGGCTCGATCTGCCCGGCCCGGCCGCTTGCGTGCTACGCGGCAATCCCTACGGCACGAACCCGTTGCGCAGCAGGTTCCCGCGCCCCGTCGGCCAAAGCATGCAGTTCGTCGCCGACCCGTCTACGTGATAGACAAGGACCTGACGCTGCTTGTCTTCCCCGTCTTTCAAGCTCACGATGATCTCCAGCGTCCCGTCGCCGTCCGCGTCCGCAATCGTCGGGACCGGCATCGCGCCGCGCTTGGGCAGAGGTATCTCGTGCAGCTCGTTCCCGCCCGCATCGAGGACGAACAGATTGCCCTTGCCCTCGTCGATCGAATACGAGTTGAACACGATCTCCGGAACCCCATCTTGCGAAAGATCCGCCACCACCACGCCGCCGGTCAGCACGTCGGGGTCGGTCGTGTACGTGTACGCCCACATCGCGTTCTTCTGGGCGTCTACAGCGTGGATCCGCCCGTCGAACCCGGCGAAGATGAACTCGGGCCCAGGGCGCGACGGGTCGATATCGGCCACGGTGACCTGGTTGGTCGCCGCCACCACGTTCGTTCCTTCGTAGTCCCACAGGCCTGCGAGGTAGTCCGGCGCGTGGAACGGATCGACCCAGGGGTCCGGACGGGTCCCGTCGTTGTTCAGAACCCACAGCGCAACTCCCCTGTAGCGGTCGGTCTGCGCGGCATTCTGCACGGACGCGAGCACGATGAGCTCGTAGGTGCCGTCGCCGTTGAAGTCGGCAATCGCCGGCGCGGAGTTGGTGAAGTGGGCCTGGTTGGCCGTTTGCTCGTCGTCCGCCCAGCCCTGCTGCGCAAGGGCGTAGTCGTGCAAGAACCGGATGCCGCTGAACTTCGTCGCGGTCTTGAAGATGGCATTGGCGTCGAACGCCCGCCCCGTGCCCGCGTGCAGGCTCATGTAAGCGTTGTCCTGCGGGGCGAGGATATCCAGCTTGCCGTCGCCGTCCACGTCGCCCAGCGCCAGGTTCTGGTCATACCCGCCCGTCACATAGCAGGCGCTGTCACACCCCGCCGCGCCCGTCGTGTTCGGCGGGAATCCCGCCACCGTGCTGCCGTCCGCGTGCACCGCAAAGACGATATCGCGCTGGCCGTTGGCCTCGAGCGGGCTGGTCGTCACCGCCACCAGCTCCAGCTGGCCGTCGCCGTCGATATCCCCTGCGGCCAGCGAGCGCAGCTCGTCGCGCCAGGTCACCGGAAAGCCCGGCAGGGACGCGCCGTGGGCGTCCCACGCGTAGATCTTGTCGCGTGATGCCGCCGCCACCTCGAGCCCCGGGACAGACGGCACAAGGTCAGCCACCACCGGCGAAGACCAGATTCGCCCGCCCGTCTGGTTCTTGAATACCGTGCTGTTGTCCAGATGCCAGGCAATCAGCAGGTCGTCGCGTGCCACGATGATTTCGGGGACGCCGTCGCCGTCCAGGTCCGCCACGGCAGGGGAGCCGAGCCAGGCTTCCTGCCAGCGGTCGAACAACGTTGCCACGAGCGTGGGTGTCGCGACCGTGGCCGAGCCATTCGTTCCGGGCGTGCACGACGGCGCGGGAAGCGCAATCCCGCCCGCTCCACCCGTCGCGCCACCACTGCCGCCCGTCGCGCCACCACTGCCGCCCGTCGCGCCACCACTGCCGCCCGTCGCGCCACCACTGCCGCCCGTCGCGCCACCACTGCCGCCCGTCGCGCCACCACTGCCGCCCGTCGCTCCCCCGAATCCCGCGGTTGCGCCGGCGCCCTGTCCCGTCTTGCTCAGATCCTGCGGCGAGCTCGAGCAGGCCGCCACCCAGCAAGTCGTCAACAATGTCCCCCAAGCCAACACCGGCGCTGGTCGTCGCATCGGGAAACCTCCGAGAGCCCACCGTACCACGAAGCGCGCCCAGACGCTCGCGGTCGAGCGGGGGAGTGCGGCAACGTGCCATCATCCAGGCACGAGCCTCCCTTTCGCGATCGTGTCCGGTCGCCCTGCTTCTTGGGTGCCGTGTGCACCGCAAACGCCGCACCCTGCGGATCGATCAGCTGGGCGATCAGCCGCCGCCGGGAATGCCCTCCGACGCGGACGCCGTGAAATAAATCCTGGCGCCCGGTCGAACAGGCCTCGAGCGCCGCGACAACCGCGCGCGGCTCCCCATTGCATCAGGAGGATGGCATGTCTCTCGGTTTCTCCCGCACGCTCTCGCGCTGGTCCCCCGCCGTCGTGCTGGCGGCTTCCCTCGCTCTTCTCACGTCCCCCGCCGCCGCCGCGGTGCTCCACCAGGGCGCATGGCCCCAACAAGAGCCTGCCGTCTCGCTCAAGGTCGACGGGCTCCCGCGAAGCGCCGCCATTCGCCAGCTTGCCGACGCCGCCGGCTGGAGCGTGGTCACGCAAGCGGTGTCCGATGCACCGGTGACCTTGGACGTTCACGACCAGCCCCCGGCGGCAGTCCTCGACCAACTGTTGAGCGACGGGGACTACAGCGCCGTGCGCGACGGCACCCTGGTTTCCGTGAGCCCCACCCCGGCCGTCATGCCAGCCGCCGTGCCCGCGGCGCCGGCTGCGAGCCCCCCGCCTCCGGCCGCGACCCCGGCCACTGCCGCTGCCGTCGTAGACCCCGAAGACCGGACCGTCACGGGCGGTGACCTCCGCATCCAGCCCGATCAGGTCGTCGGCGATGTTACCGTCATGGGCGGCAACGTGGATCTGTTGGGTACCGCCAAGGGCGATGTCACCGTGGTCGGAGGCTCGGTCCGTATCCACAAGGGCGCGCACGTGACCGGCGACGCGACGGCCGTGGGAGGGGCGTTGATTGTCGACGAGGGCGCCACGGTCGACGGCGACGTGAGCGTCACCGGCGGGTCGCTCGACCGCGCCGGCGAGCCTCATGTTCGCGTCAAGATCGACGACATTCCGCAGCTCGGCAACATGCTGGAAACGGGCCTGCATCACGACGCCAAGGTAGGCACGCTGTCGCGGCTCGCGGATGACGCCGGGCATGCGGTCGAGCGAAGCGTGCTGCTGTTCGTTCTGGGGGTCATCCTCATTGCGCTCGGCAACGGACGGATGGAGATGCTCGAGGGCGAGATTGCGGCGCGTCCCATGCGCTCGCTGGCCCTGGGCGTGGTGGGCTTCCTCGCATCGATTGCCGCGTTCGTGCTGTTGTGTGCCACGATCCTGGGCATTCCGGTGGCCGTGGCCGGCCTGATCGCGGGAATCCTGCTGGCGGGCGTGGGTATCTGCGCCGTGCTCACCACCGCCGGCGGCGCCCTCATCGGCCACCGCACGAGCAATCCGTATCTGCATCTGGCCGCGGGCACCTTCTTGTTCCTGCTGCTCGGCGCGATTCCCTACTTCGGCGGCATGGTGACCGCGACCGTGGCCTTCATCGGTATAGGCAGCCTGGTCGCCACGCGCCTCGCCGGCTTGCTCCCACGTCGCAATCGAAACGGCGCAGGCCAGGGACCCTATCGCACGGCCGCCGCGGGCTGAGCCCTCCTATCGCCGTCGTCGTCGCACCATTCCGGCTCCCGCCACCAGTCCCGCCCACAGCAGCAACGCCAGCCGTCCGCCTCGCGCGCCCGTCGTCGTGCACGCGCACCCGCTCGGCTCTCCATAGCCTTTCCACGACGCTGCGGCCGAAGCGCCTCCCGTACCGGCTGCGCTGCCTGCCGACCCGCCCGACCCCGCGATGCCTCCCCCCGCTCCGCTCGTCCCGCCGCCCGCACCAGCCGTGCCACCGCCCGATCCACCGGTCCCGGAAGCCACGCACTGGCCTCCCTGGCATTGCATGCCCGACCCGCAATTGCCACATACGCCTCCGCAGCCGTCGTCCCCGCACTGCTTTCCACCGCAGCTCGGCGTGCAGGAGCAGCTCGGCCCGGTGGACGGCCTGTCCGTGTTCCAGTCCTCGCAGCTGCCGGACGAGCCGATTCCGAGGGAGCCGGTCGTCGGGTACGTGACAATCTGATCCGACGAGTCGGTAAACACGAAGAAGTACCGATGGCACGACGATCCCAGGTTGTTCAAGGTGGCCTGGTAGGTGCCATTGGTCACGGTGCCGCGCTCGAGCGTCATCGGGGTGCACGTGCCGTCGACATTGACCATCGCGGTCTTGGGCCCCGCGCTGTCGTACCAGTTCGCGTGGGCAGTGACCGAGCTGCCACCCTGCGGCCAGTGGGTGCCCGAGGCGATCTTGCCGCTCTCGCCGCCGCCGCCGAAGTCTCCCACGTAGTAGCCGCTCGCGCCAAAGCCCACCGCCGCGCCCGACGTCAGGATCAGCCATCTGTGCCCATTGCTCATCGAGAACTGGCAAGCCGTGCTGCCTCCCCCGTCCTCGTAGAGCCACAGATAGAACCCCGAGTCCGGGCTCCCGCCCGAGGCAATGATCTCGCCGCTGTAGGTGCCGGCGAACATGTTCACGCGCGCAGCCGTATCGGTGCATGTCGGATTGCACTGGGTCACGCCGCCCACGCAGGCGCACGACGCGCTGCCGTCGCACTGGTCGGGATACAGGGACGCGATGTTGTCGACGAGCGTGCAGTGCGACGGGTGGTCGAAGAAGCCCTGCTTGACCATCTCGTCGGCATGAAAGCGCGCGGACCGTCCCAGGTCGCGGTTGTACTTGAGCGGCGCCTGCGGCGTGTAGCAGGCTGCCTCGGAGCACGCGCTGCCGCACGCCGTCATCTCGAGCTGCGGATCGACCCGGGCCCGATTCGCCAGCTCGAGCAGAACCCGCTCCTCCCACGACGGGAACCCGTTGACCTTCTCGCCGACGGCGCTCGCATCCCGCGATGCGAGGCTCACCAGCACGAAAGCTCCCGCCATGGACGCTGCCAGCACCAGGTTCGATCGCATCGAGGCCTCCTTGCGCTCAATGAGCGCCAGTAGGGCATGGGTCGCGACGGCGGTCAACGGTCGGACCTTGCCCGCAGTGCACTAGGGAGCTATGGCGACGCGCAGTGGAGAGCATGGCCGATGAACGATGTCGCAGGTGACCCAGCCGCTTTTGCGGCCAAGAGCGTGTACAACCTTCTGGTCGAGAGACTGCGCGACGACCAGGGCGTGCACGCGGAGACGGCCTTGTGCGCGGCCGGGGCGATCACCGGAGACGCCATTGCCGCGCACTCGGTCGCGAGCGCCGAGCCCGCCGCAACCACGGTATCCCGCGTGCTGGCCTACATCCGCGAGCGCTGCACGTTGCTCAGCGTGGTGCTGCCCGAGACCGACGAGTCCGACAGCGCCAGCGGCTCCACGCGCGACGCGGCCTCGCTCGCCAACGAGCTGCGTGCGGGCGTGCTCGAGGTCGTCGGGCGCTTCGGCCAGCCGCCGAACGAGGTGCCCTTCGTCCTCGCGCGCTGCATCCCGGCCCTGCTGTCGAATACGTCGGCCGTGCTCGACCCGCGGGTCGGCTACGGGATTGCCCTGCAAGCCCTGCGCTCGACCGCCGTCTCCCCTCGCCTCGACTGATCTGCGGCGGCACTCGCGTCAAAGCTCGTGGGGCATCAGGTCCCGCGGGCTGCGGAAGAATTGCAGCGGCGAGTACTGCAGCAGATTCGACACGCGCGAGGTGTACACGCACGCATAGGCCTGCACCTGGTCGCCGAAGCTCGACAGCTCGGTGCCTTCTTTCAGCAGCGAGCCCCAATAAGGGTGAAATCGCGTGTCGATCTCGTGCTCGAGCGTGGCCGTCTCGTGGTTGACCGTGCGCATCAGCCCGCGAATCCGCTCCACCGCGCGTTTGACCCGGCCGCGGTCCTTCTCCAGCATCGCCGCGCGCGGCGGGTCGTCGGCCACCGCCGAGGCTTCGATCTCCCGCGTCAGCTCCTTGTAGAGCGCTTGATTGGCACGCAGCTCGTCCTCGAGCTGGTTCAGACGCACGTTCAGATCCGCCAGCTGCCGGAAGTCCTCCGACGACGCCTCGTGGGCCGCCACCTCGGCTTCCAGCTCCTGGAGTACTAGCACCGTCCTCCAGGCCGCTTCCTTCTTCGAGCGGACGATATCGCCGTAGATATGGTCGCCGACAAACAGCACCCGGTCTGCCGCCGTGTTGACCATCCGGTTCAGGTCCACCAGATTGCCACCTTCGTAGACCCGTCCGCGCTCGAGGTGATGGGCCTGCCTGGACGGCGGCGACTCGTCGGGCGGCGCCCCCTCGTCGAGCTCCAGGAACGGCCGCCGCTCTACGAAGAACCCGGGCTTGGACGCCGAGACGACCACGAAGTCGAAGTAGTGCCGCCACGACGGGTACTCGGGCATCGCGTCGCCCAGCAGAAAGGCCATCATGGCGTTGGTGTAGGTCCAGCCGGAGTTGGTCAGCACGAAGAGCCGCTTGCCCGCCGAGCGCAGGTTGTGCAGCGCCGGGGCCAGGCGTAGGTCGCGCCGCACGTAGCGCGGCAACGCTTCCAGCAGCTTGCCGGGCAACGTGCCGTCGCGATGGGCGCCGTCGGCGCACTCCCGCACGTCGGTGAAGAGCTTCTCGAAGTCGGGCTGCAGCCCCTTGGATTCCAGCTCGTCCACCAGACTCGCATACAGCGCCGTCTCCGCCAGCGCGTACAGGCTGTCGGCCCAGTAGAAGCGGTCCCCCGCGAATCGCGTCTTGCGCGTGTGGTAGATCGACCGAAGCTCGTCCTTCGGGATCGGACGCAGGCCGTGATAGCCCTTCTGCACGACCCGATAGCGGTCCAGCTTCAGCAGGTGGCCCAGGCGCTTGTCCACCAGCAGCCCCCGGATCGCAAACTCCGGACGCACCTGCAGCTGTGCGATGTACTCGGGATAGCCCCGCTCGAGCAGCCGCTGCAGCGTGACCTCCATCGAGAGGCGATCCATGGCCGCCTGCTCGTAGACCGCAAGCGTGTAGTCCATGTCGAAGCCGACCCAGTCGATGCCCGCCATCCGCAGGTTGCGGTTGACGAACACGCGCTGGGCACGGGGAATGCCCACACGGCTGGGCACTGCCGTGATCTCGGGCAGGGGGAGCGCCAATTGCTCGTTAGCCACGTTCGTTCCGGTCGTCCTCCCGTCAAGGGCACTTGACCAGCGGCGCTATCGGCGAGAACTGCGTGCCGTGCGCCGTGTCATAGCTCTGCAGAGCCTCCGAGATCGCTGACACGATCTCGCCGTAGGTCTGGTTCAGCTTGTCCGCCGTCGATTGCTCCTTCACGCACACGAACCGGCTTGTACCACATACGTCGAGCGCCTCGCAGTCCGGCAGTGACGCCACCGGCGCCAGGTATGCGTCGCCGTACAGCACCGCCCCGTTGACCATCACCATGCGAATCGCGTTGGTCCGCGCGTGCACCAGCGCGTCGTAGGGCGCGTTCACGTCGCCGCTGACCACCATCAGGTCCGCCAGCTTGCCCGGCTCCAGCGATCCCAGCTGGTCCTGCACCTCGATGGCCTTGGCCGCGTCGATGGTCACCATGTCCACCAGGTCCTTCGTGGTCAGCACCCCACCCCATTGGTCCTGGTCCAGCTGGTACGCATAGTTCAGCTCGTCGAGCAGGTTCACGCTGCCGCCCATCGACCAGTCCGGCCCCAACGCGATCGTCAGCTTGGGCGTGACCTGCCGCGCCAGGTCGATGCGCGTCGTCTGGCCGTATAGGAACATGTTGGACTTGGGCGACCACACCAGCTTCATCCCCTTGTCCGCCATGTACTGGAAGTCCGCCAGCCCGAGCGATGTGCCGTGGATGATCGTCATCTGCGGCACATCCAGGGCCGCTGTCTTCGTGTCTGTCCACTCCTGGTAGGCGCTCGTGTTGCCCTGCACGCCCTCGCCGACATGCACCACGTAGGACCACGTCTTGCAGTCGCGGAAGTTCTGCCGCACCCCGTCGATGGTCGTTGAGTCGGGCAGACCCAAGGCCGAGACCTGAATGTGATCGTTGTCCGGCGGCGCCTGCGTGAAGGTGTCCGGGGGCGCGCCCATGCACGGCCCGATCCGCTGCGAGTCCGGCAGATCGTTGAAGCTGCCGTCGATCGACCGTGCGAGGGACGCATAGCACTTCATCGCGCTGCCCTTCGGCTCCCCCAGCACCGAGGTCGTCCCCGAGATGAGCGCCTTGAGCTCGCCGTACTTGAGCACCTCGCAGTCCAGGTTCACCCCCGGCGGCGTCGCGGTCGTCGAGTCCAGCAGGTAGTTGTAGCAGGCCTGCATGGCCTTGTATTCCGGCTCCTGCGTCCATTGGTTGTGGTTCTGGTACAGCTGCTTCGGCTTCCAGTCGCTCTCGTCGAATACGTCGTAGAGGATGTGATTGTGCGCGTCGATCATGCCCGGGAAGATCATCCCGTGCGTGTCGATGACCGTGGCGCCCGCCGCGCCCGGCTCTGCAGCGCACGAGTCGGCCACGCACGTGATCATGTTGCTCTGCGTGAGCACCTCGCCGCTGAACGCGGTGTCCGGTGTCACCACCGTGCCCCTCAGCAGGTAGCGCGTCGTGTCGCCCGCCGTGATGATCTCGGGCCCTTCGCCGGGCCACCCGCCGACGCCACCGGCACCCGACACGCCGCCGTCGCTTCCACCAGTCCCCGACGTTCCCGCGCTGCCGCCGGACCCGCCGACCGTGCCGCCCACGCCGCCTGCACCGCCAGTGCCGCTCGCACCGCCGCTGCCCGCCGCTCCCGCGCTGCCGCCGCTGCCCGCCGTGCCGGACGCTCCAGCCGCTCCGCTGCCGCCCCCCGTGCCCGAGGGATCGCTATCGGGCAAGCACCCGGCCCAAGCAACGACCGATGTCACTCCCAAGGCAAGCAGGACGCGTGAGGGCAGCATGTCCTTAGACTAGCCGCATTCGGCCGTGTGCTCCAACCGTCACAGCGCGATTCGGTACGCAACGCCGATGCCGAGCGTGAAGACAGCCACGTTGCCCACGAGCGTGGCGCAATCGCCGGTGGGCGCGCAGGCCCGGGTCGACGGCAAATACCACCAGGCCGACCGCAGCCCCGCCTCCACCGACCAGTTGGCCGCAAACGTCCAGCCCAGCCCGGCCGCGATCCCCATCGACAATCCCTCGGTGCTCGCCAATACCCCGCTCGGTCCCAGGATCGGCGCGCTCGGATTCGCCATCTTCGTGTCGTAGTGGTCGTAGACCACCACGCCACCCACGGTTGCTCCCACCCATCCCTCGAGCCACGACGAGTGCACCGCGTAGTAGCGCCCGGTCATGTCGATCATCAGGTAGTCGCGCTTGTGCGTCCGGTCCAATCCCGGATAGATCGGTTGCGGGGTGTCCGTCTTGATCGACGGCGCATAGCTGGCGCCCGCGCCGATCGCGTACTGCGCCCCCGCGCGGTACAGCATCCAGACATAGCCTTGCGGTGTGATGTCGCCACGTGTGCAGGTGCCGGGCTCGGTCAGACACACCTTGGTGGTGGGCAGCGTCAGAATGCTCACGCCCGCCTCGGCCTGCGTGTAGGGCTTCTGCAGCTCACGCGCTGCGGCCGCGTCTCGCGTCAGCGCCGTCTGCTGCCCGTGCGCTTCGCTCGCCAACGCAAGCACGCATCCGATGGATCCGATGATCGCCCACGCGCGCTCGTGCATGCGCCCCATCATAGCCAACGTCCGCTCGTATCGGTGGGCGATGGCGGCACGGCCATCGATGAACCGGGAGGCGCCGCTTCATTGCCCGCACCCGTCGAGCCCGACGGCACCCCGCCCGTGCGAGGCGGAGCGCGGGGCTCCTGTGATCGCGGCCAGCGTGGCCCGGCGCCCCCGTCGTTCGACGTCGCCTGCACCGAGTCCACAGCGATAGGCGACCGGCCCGCGTCCAGCAACACCTCGAGCTCCTCGACCAGGTGCTGCGCCGTCGTGTTGTCCGGCGCCATCTCGCGCGCCAACTTCGCGTCCCCCAGCGCGCCAGGCGCGTCGCCCGCGTACTTCTTGCCCAGCGACGAGCTCACCAGCTCCTGCGCGGCCCTGCGACGAACGTCGGCTAGTGCTTGATCGCCGGGGAAGCGACGCAGCCCTTCTTCGGTGATGTCTCTGACATTGTCTCCCGGCGGCGCGTCCCATCTGCGGCCCTGCAGCGCAGCCTCGGCGCGACGAGCATATGTCGAGGCGCTCGGCGCGCCCGGCGTGCCGATGTAGCCGAAGTGATGGGCCGCTACCGCCACCACCCCGGCACCGGCCAGGAAACACGCGATCACCACCAGCGCCGCCCTGGCCCGATGACGACGCGTCGCGGCCAACGGCACGTCGTCGTCGTCGAGCGTGCGCGCCGTGCCGTGCGCGGTCGGCAGCGGCGCGGTCGGCAGGGCTTCGGCCGATGGCATCGGTGTCGAAGACACACGGGCCGGCAGCTCGGAGGGCACGCTCGCACGCGCGGGCGCAGCGTCGTCTGCCGGCAGCGGCGTCGCGGGCGAGACGGCAGCGTCGGCCTCCGCGGGCTGCGCGCCGTGCGCACCGATGATGTTGGCGACCCGCGCCGACAGCTGCAGCTGCTTGGTGCGCTCGATCGACGTGAAGCTCGCCGCCGAGGTCGGCCGCTGCCCAAGCAGCGTCGAGCGCGGCACCAGGTCATCGGGCGACATGCCGCTGGCTCGCGCCGCATCGACCAGCTCCCGGCCGAACGAACGCCCGTCCGGTGCGCGCTTGTCCGGCAGCTTGTCCAGATTGCGCATGACCGCGGCGGCCAGCGGCCCGGGCACGTAGCTCGCCCGCGGTACCGAGGTGATCGGCGGCGGCGTCTCGTACGTGTGCATCATCAGCAGCGCCATCGGCGAGTCGTTCTCGAACGGCGTCCTGCCCGACAAACACTGATACAGAATCGTCGCGATCGAATACACGTCCGCCCCAGGCCCCACCGGCTCCCCGCGCGAGCCCTCCGGCGAGATGTAGCGCGCCGTGCCGAAGATCAACCCTGCCTGCGTCGCCACCGAGCCGTTGCCCCAATCCAGCCTCGCGATGCCGAAGTCGAGCACCTTGGCGAAATCCGGATCGTCGCCCCGACGTACCAGCACCACGTTCTCGGGCTTCAGATCGCGATGGACGATTCCCTGCGCATGCGCCTCGCCTACCGCGTCGCAGATCTGCAGCGCCAGGTGCAGCGCCCTGGGCAGCGGCACCGCCCCGCCCGAGGCCGCCAGCGCCGAGAGCAGCGAGATGCCGTCCAGATACTCCATCACGATGTACAGCTCGCCACCGATCGACGAGCCGGCCGGGCCCGCCGGAAGCTGGCCAGCCATCAGCACCTGCACCACGTTCGGATGCTGCAGCCTGCTGGCAATGCGCGCCTCGCGCAGGAACCTGCCCACCAGCGTCGCGTTCGCCGACAGCTCGCGGTGCAGCAGCTTGACCGCCACGTCGCGCTCCACGCCGCGCTGCCATGCGCGATACACCCGGCCCATCGAGCCGATCCCCACCAGCTGCCGCACCTCGATCTGATCGCCTATCACCAACCCCAGGTACGGATCCTCTCCCGGCTGGTTGCGCGACGATCCCAGCGGCGTGCCGTCCTTGGGACAGAACAACGCGTCCTGCTCGTACTCCACGCCGCACGTGGCGCATATGCGAGGCATCCGTGCCATGGGATGAAAGGCAGTCTAGCAGCCCGGGATGTCCGCGGGCTCGTCCCAATCATCCAGCCAGTGCGCTTGCTCCCCCACGAGCGGCACTTCCACCACGTTCAGCCGATCGCCCAGCGCTCGCAACACCAAGCGTCCCGCACGCAACGCCTGCTCCACGTGCCCCAGCACCCGCGGCGATCGATACAGCGCGCACAACGGCTCGCGGCCCGTGGTGCGCACGGGCATCACCGCGTCGGTGTCGGGCCCCATCAGGCTCTGCATTTGCTCCAGCAGCTGCGCCGGCACGTAGGGCATGTCACAGGCGACGGCGAACGCATGCCTGGGTCCCGCGTAGCGAAACAGGCTCTCGAAGCCGCCGAGCGGGCCGGTCCCCTGCCGCGCGTCGGGCACCATCGGCAAGCCCAGGTGAGCGTATGCCGGGTGGTCTCCCACCAGCACGGGCTCGGCGCCGGTCGCGATCGCCATGCGTATCACGTGGTCGATCAGCGTACCCTGCCCGGACGGATGAGCGAGCAGCCCCTTCGGGTGTCCCCCCAGACGCCGCGACTGGCCGCCGACGAAGATGCCGCAGACCGCCCGGGGCACGTCAGACACCGGCGTTGACGAGGATCTTCTCGATCACGCCGACGGCGATGGGATGGTAGGAGCGCTTGTGACGCTCGAACATGGGCCGCGCGAGCTGGCGGCTCCAGGCCGTCTCCACCAGCGTGCGGTACAGCGGCTTGAGGTAGAGCATGCGTCCCACCGTGGAGACCAGCGCCTCGACCGGCTGGAGGATCTTCTCGTAGCCGCTGTTGATGGCCACCACGTAGAACTCGGTCAGGATGTTGCGGTTGCGGCTCGTCGCCAGCCCGAAGATGTCCTCGAGCCGCGCGCAGTCCTCCACCGGAATGTGCCGCGGCAGGTTCTTGAGGAAAACCTCGACCTGCTGGGGCCTCCAACTCTCGACCTTCGCCTTGTCCGGCAGCACGCCGAGCCGGTAATCGTTCAGCCGCGCGTACACGTCGTCGAGCAGCGGCGAACGCGGGACCAACGCGTCGTCCGGGAATCCCGGACCGTAGATCCACGTGTGCAGGTCGATGTGGTTCTCCACCTCGGGCAGCTCCTTGGTCAGAAACTGCAGGAAGTCCTCCGTGGTCAACGAGCGGAACTTGAACGTCTCGATGTAGCGACGAATGAACACGTCGAACCGCTCGCGCCCCACCTTCTCCTCGACCAGCGACAAGAACGAGCAGCCCTTCTCGTAGGGCACCATCGAGAACACGTCGTCCGGGTCCATGTCCTTCTGCGAAAACTTCAGGCGCGTGGGCGCCGAGTCCATCCCGAAGATGCGCATGTCCTCGAGCATGCCCTCGCGACGAACCGCTCCGTGCAGTTGGGCGTAGGGCTCGCCTTCGAGCACCTCGAGCAGGCGACGTTCGGCGTACACCGTCCAGCCCTCGTTCAGCCAGAAGTCCTCCCACGTGGCGTTGGTGACCAGGTTGCCGGTCCACGAGTGGGCCAGCTCGTGCGCCACCACGCTGACCATCGATCGATCACCGACGATGAGCGTGGGCGTCAGGAACACGAGCCGGGGATTCTCCATGCCGCCATAGGGGAACGAGGGCGGCAGGATCAGGATGTTGAACGTCTCCCACAGATACGGGCCGAACAGCTTCTCGGTGGCGTCGATGAGCTTCTCGGTCTCCGCAAACTCCCACGCGGCTTCGTCGAGCACCTCGGGCTCCGCGAACACGCCCGAGCGCGGGCCGAGCTTGCGGAACGCGATGTTTCCCGCCGCGATCGCGAACAGGTACGAGGGAATCGCCTGCGGCATCGAGAAACGGCAGACGTTGTGCCCGTCCTTCTCCTCGATCCCCAGCCGGTCCGCCGACATGGCCGCGGTCAGGGGCGCGGGCACGCGCACCACCGCCTCGTAGGTGAAACGCACCGACGGCGTATCCTGGCAAGGGAAGATGCTGCGCGCGTGCAGCGACTGGCACTGGCTCAGCATGAACGGATGCTTGCCGCCCGCCGTGTGCGCCGCGTCCAGCCAGCCAAGCGCCGTGGCCGTGGGCGCGGTCGCGAACTCGATCGTCAACTCCGACGCCCCGTCGACATTGTCGATGTGCAGGCGCTGGCCCCTGATCGCGTCCTTCTCGTCGATGCGCCAGGCCAGCTCCCGCCCGTGCGCGGTGATCCTGCGAATCTCCACGTCGCGCACGTCGAGATACAGCGAGCCGGGCGCCGCGCCCTCGAGCCGGTAGTCGGCGGTGCCACGCACCGTCTTGGTCCCGAAGTCCAGATCGAGGTCGAAACGGATGTGCTGGATACGGCCCTGGGCAGTGTCCGAGAACGAGTGAGGATCGCTGATCGGCATGGTATTCCGAGGTGCGACCGTAGTGCGCTGGACATGGATGCGCAACCCTTTCCATCGCAGCATCCGGTGCACACGACGTGCGTGACGGAGCCCGGCCGGATGTGACATTCTCGCCGCGTGTCTGCCCCCTTGTTGATTCGTCCCGGTGCCCGATACGAGTGTCACGGCGACGGCACCTGCTGCACCAACATCCACCTGCTCGGCCCGGTTTCGCGCGCGGAAGCCCAGAAGGTCCGCCGCGCCGCCGGCGTGGTGTTCCCCTCGCGCAAGGAGCCTGCCGTCGATTGGCATGACGGCATCAAGGGCCTGGTCATCTCGCCGTCGGGCGCGACATGCATGTTCCTCGACAACAACGCGCGGTGCCGCATGCACGCGCAGCTCGGCGAGCAGGAGAAGCCCGCGGTATGCCGGCACTTTCCCCTGGGCACGACCGCGACCGACGCCGGCGTGCGCGTGACGCTCTCGCATCGATGCCCCTGTGTCTCGGTCGGTGTCAGCAGGCCTCTCGACGAGAGGCGCGCCCGCTCGGTACTTGCGCTGCCCGGCACCGGCAGCATCGTGCCGGCCAACCGCGCGGAAGGCCTGGTGCCCTGGCGCGGACGGCGCACTGTCGACATCCACACGTACGAAGCGTGGGAGAAGGGCTGGCTCGAACGGCTCGATCGGGACGACGGCGAGCCGATCGAATCGATGCTCCGGCTCTCGAGCGCGGATCGTCTGCCCAAGCTCAAGGGCACCAGCTGGAACGAAGTGACCCGGCGCCTGGCCAACTGGGTTCGCGACGAAGACGCGAACGACGGGTTCTTCTGCGCCATCCGGTGGACCGAGTACGCGCTGCGGGGCACGACCAACGGCCGGCAGCCTCCGATTCGCCCCTGGTCGTGGACCTTCGACCGAACCGCCGAGCGCTCGCCCACGCCCACCCCTGTGCGTCGCGTCTACGGCAGCTGGCTGGCCGACGAGGCGTGGAGCATGACGTGGGCTGTCGGCGCAACGCTCTATCGCGCGATGGCCGACTGGGCGGCTCGGTACGTGGTGGCCCGTCGCATCGCCGCGCGGCTCGAGCTCAGCGGCATCCGCGCCGACCTGGCAGCGGCCGAGGGCATCATGATCGTGGACGTGCTGGGCGCCGCCGACCCCTGGGCCTGGGTGATGCGCCGGTTCGAGGAAGCGCCGCCATAGGTGTTAAGCGAATTCGCACGGGGCTGTCATCATGTCTCGCATGCGCTCAATCTGTCTCGGTCTAGCCTTCGCGTTGGGCCGCTGCAGGTGTGCAACGAACGCTTCGAGGAACTCGG
>JAJZQG010000106.1 GCA_021847645.1 Myxococcales bacterium | reverse complement strand
AGTAGATCAAGCCCTGAAGTAGTGAGAAGAAGATCCCCGGAGAGGGATGGATCTGCCTGAGCAGAAGTACAGCCCGGAATACGGGGCCAGACCGTCATCCGGTATTTCGGCGCCACCGGCAACGAGGACGACGGACGCCAACCCGAGCTGCAACGGGTCCGTCGACGGCGGATGCCCCGCTTCGGGCGCATTGCGGCTTGGGGAGCGCCCTCGCGAGGAGCGCCAGCCCGGTCAAGTTGACGCGAAGTCTCCTTCAATTCGATGGATGCTTGCCGGGCCATGAAGGGCCTCCAGCAGGACCGCCGCGCTTTCCCGGTCCTCCAGCACGGCGATGCCGTGCCGCCAAGGCACACCGGTGCTGTGCGCAGCGCGGAATGTGCCCATCCGGCCTTTGCACACGCCTGCAGCAGCGAACGGGTGGAATCAGGCAGACATCACCACGCAAGACACGGAGGGGCACGGAGAGCGCGTCGCTTCCCCCGTGCATTCCGTGCCCTCCGTGGTGCAAGTCCCTTCGCTGGTTGCGCGGTCAACCCGTTCGGTGCTCTAGGTTCGATATGGCCACGGCCCACCGGGCCAGATTCCAGGATGCCGCGCAGTCCACTTCTGGCCCGTATCGTGCTCTGCGTAGGGGTCACCGACCCCCGGCAAAGCCGGGGGCTTGCGGAGTCGGCGCGCTCAAAGCGCGCTGGTATGACTCTGAACGGATTTCCCTCACCCCTGGGCCCCTCCCACGGGAGAGGGGAAGAGAGCTTCGTGCCGCAAAGCGAGGGGGTGAGGGAAACTTGATGGGGGTGGAATTGCGTAGCTATGAGAGCCGCCCCGGCAAAGCCGAGGGTTCCCCGCAGAGCAATGGAGGTCCCTCATGAACGACCACCTCGGTTGGTTCAGCCCGACCGTGGCGCCTGGAAATGCACCTTCGCAACCGGCGGCGAGACCCGCCGGAGCGCTCCCGGGAATGCCGTCGCGCGTCGCACCGGCGTTCCGGTGGTCGTGGAAGCTCACCACGGTCGCCGGCATCGACCTCTGCGTCCATGGCACCGTCGTCCTGCTGATTGCATTCGTGGCGTTCAGCGGCCTGATCGCCGCTCGGAGCGCGGCGGCCCTGGTGAGCCGGACCTTGCTCATTCTCGCGGTGTTCACCACAGTCGTTTTGCACGACGTTGGCCATGCACTGACGGCGCGCCGCTTCGGCGTGCGCACCCGGAACATTGCGCTTCTGCCTATCGGCGGCGTCGCGCGACTGGAGAACCTGCCGGACAAGCCGACCCAGCAGCTCCTGGCTGCGCTGGCAGGCCCCGCCGTGAACCTGGTCATGGCGCGGCTTCTCTTTCGCTTGGTTCGGGCACTCAACCAGCCCATCGGCATCGCGCGCGTCGTCCACGGCGGAGGGCCGTTCCTGACCCAGCTCATGTGGACCAATGCCTCTGTGGCGGGCTTCAATCTCTTGCCCGGCTATCCGATGGATGGCGAACCCGCGGGTGACGGCGCCGGCGTCTCGGCTGACGGCGTGATCTCGCTGACGGCGCTGAAGCCACCCCAGATCTTGCTGCTCGACGTCGGCGAGCTTCAGCGCGGCTTCCTGGGGAACGAGCTGACCTGGTCGGGCGCAATAGCGTTGCAGGGTAGAGGCGGCACATGTTGGGGAAGCGAATGAGCAAAGGGAACTCGAGGCCAGGCACAACGTCGGGCCAGCTGCCTTCGGTCGATCTCGCAGCCTGGGCGGAAGACCTGTACCGGGCAAGCGCCGTCGCTCCACCGTTGCGCGGAGCTGTCTTCGCGATAGAGCAGTTGGAATTGCACGCACGATCGCTGGCCGCGGCCCATGCGCCTGGCGGTCGCGGTGGAGGCGATCGGCTCCTCAAGCGGCTTGCTGACTCGGAGCGCGTGATCGCTCGATGCCACGATCTGGTGTCCAGCGCCCACGTTGCCGGGCAGCGTCTGTCACCGGCCGCCGAATGGCTGCTCGACAATCACTACCTTATCCAGGAGCAGATCTACCTGGCGCGACGGCACTTCCCTCGTGGCTATGGCCGTCGCCTGCCGCGGCTGGCGGGCGGCGAGCTGACCGGCTTGCCCCGAACCTATGACCTCATCCTGCAGTTCATCGCGCACGTCGACGGCCGCGTGGATGACGAAGCACTAGCCCGCTACATTGCAGCCTATCAGTCCGGGGCGCACTTGACGCTGGGTGAGCTGTGGTCGGTGCCCATCATGCTGCGGCTGGCGCTCCTCGAGAACCTTCGCCGCGTCGCGACGAGCATCGGCTGGCAACGGGCGCACCGCGACTGCGCGCTGGCCTGGGCGCGCCGGATCGACGCCGGCTCCGACCAGCATGGAAGCGCCCTGCTGGTTCTGGCGGACATGGTCCGAGAGAACCCACCGCTATCGACGGCATTCGTCGCCCAGTTCACGCAGGCCCTGCAGGGGCGCGGGGCGACTACCACTTTCGTGCTGGCGTGGCTCGAGCAGCGGTTGGCCGAACGAGGACAGTCGATCGAGGAAGTCGTTCGCGCGGAGAGCCAAAGCCAGGCGGCCGACCAGGCCTCGATGGCCAACAGCGTCGCCAGCCTGCGGCTCGTGAATGCCACCGAGTGGCCCAAGTTCGTGGAGGCGAACAGCAGCACCGAGAAGATCCTGAGAGGCGATCCCGCGGGCGTCTACAGCCTGATGGACTTCACGACCCGTGACGAGTACCGCCACGTGGTGGAGGCGACGGCGCGACGGCTCCACGTCGGCGAGGAGGAAGTGGCCAGGACCGCCGTAGAGTTGGCCGCCAGGCACCATGCGACGAGATGGGACGCCGTGGAGGCTCACGTTGGGTACATGCTTGTCGACGAAGGCAAGCGGCACCTGGAGCGAGCGCTGCGGGGCCAACGGGCCGTGCGGCTGTTGTCGCGGCGGCTGCTGCGTGGGATACGGCTTCTCGCCTATCTCGGTCCGATTGCGCTCCTCTCGGGTGCCGGCGTCGGGTGGATGGTCATGCAATCACGCCGCGCTCCGCAGTTCGCGTGGCCGCTATTGGCTCTGTGCGCGGCCCTGGTGGCGTCGCAGTTCGCTATTGCTGGAGTGAACTGGGTCGCATCGATCGTCCGCAGACCCCGGGCCCTCCCGCGGATGGACTTCGAGCACGGCATTCCGGACGAGTGCCGCACGATGGTTGTCGTGCCCACCCTCCTGACTGGCCCCAAGCGCATTGCCGCTATGGTGGAAGGCCTGGAGCTCCGCTATCTGGCGAACCGCGATCCGAACCTTTGGTTCGGGCTGCTGACCGATTTCGTCGACGCCAACCGCGAGCACGTCGAGGACGACGAGACACTGCTGGCGTTGGCCGCCCGCGGAATCACGGAGCTGAATGAGAAGTACGGCAATGGCGCGCATGGGCGGTTCTTTCTGTTGCACCGGCCTCGGCTCTACAATCCGCAGGAAGGCTGCTGGATGGGCCGCGAGCGAAAGCGCGGCAAGCTCGAGGACTTCAACGCGCTCTTGTGCGGCGACGATCGCGACAGCTTCAGCCGTGTCGTGGGCGATGTCTCGCAGCTCCCATCGATCCGATATGTCATCACGCTGGACACCGACACAGACCTGCCGTGGGGAACCGGGTGGCGATTGGTGGGTGCCGCCGCCCATCCGCTGAACCGCCCGATCATGGATGCGGAGGGCCGCCGCCTCGTCCGTGGATACGCAATCCTCCAACCGCGCGTCAGCATCTCGCTGCGCAGCGCCGTGCAAACGCGCTATTCGCGGCTGCTGGCCGGCGAGGTGGGCATCGACCCCTACACCCGCGTGGTCTCGGACCTGTATCAGGATCTGTTCGGCGAGACCTCCTTCATCGGCAAGGGCATCTACGACGTGGGCGCCATTCGCCAGTTGTTGGACGGACGCTTCCCCGAGAACACCGTGTTGAGCCACGATCTGCTGGAATCGTGCTACGCACGCTCGGGGCAATGCAGCGATGTGGAGCTGCTCGAGGATTCGCCCGCAGGCTACCTGGCAGACGTCAGCCGGCGTCACCGCTGGATGCGTGGGGACTGGCAGATCGCTCCGTGGCTCGGACTGAGGGTCAGCAACGCCGCCGGCCAGCGTGCCTATCCAGCGCTCGCAGCGCTCGGGTGGTGGAAGATATTCGACAACCTGCGCCGCGCCTCCGTGGCACCCGCCTATGCGTTCATGCTGGTGCTGGGGTGGCTCATGCTTCCAGCGCCCTTGCCCTGGACGCTGGTGGTGCTCGCGCTGCTATTCGTGCCCGAGCTGCTGCCCGGTCTGGCCGAACTCTTTCAACGCCCGCCGAAGCTGCCTGTCTGGGTGCATGTGACCACGGTCGCCCGCTCGACTGCGCGTCGGCTGACCAAGTTCGCGCTGAGGCTGACGTTCCTGCCATTCGAGGCGGCGGTCGCGATCGATGCCGCCGTGCGCTCGCTGTGGCGGATGCTCTACAGCCGGCGGCGTATGCTCGAGTGGCAGACGGCTGCCGCAGCCGAACGCGTCGGGACGGCGGGCATCGCTCGCTCGTTTCGACGGATGTGGGTAGGCCCCATGCTGGCCGTGGCCGTGGGAGCGGAGTTGCTCACAACGGGCTCCCTACTCGCCAACGTGTCGGCGGGACCGATCCTCCTATTGTGGTTGCTGTCACCGCTGGCGGCGTGGGGAGTCAGCCGACCGCTGCGGTCGGGCGCGACGCCGCTCGACGGCGACGATGTGCGATTCCTGCGCAGGATCTCCAGGCTCACGTGGCGCTACTTCGAGGTGTTCGCGGGACACCAGGAGAACTGGCTGCCCCCGGACAACTTCCAGGAGGGCCCCGGTCATCGCGTAGCGCATCGGACCAGCCCGACCGATATGGGCCTGGGGCTGCTCGCCAACCTGGCTGCGCACGATCTGGGCTATCTGAGCACAGGGCAGCTCTTGGACCGCACAACCCACATGCTCGAATCGATGGAGCAGCTGGAGCGCCACCGGGGGCACTTCTTGAACTGGTATGACACCATCACGCGCAAGGCCCTGCGCCCCCGCTACGTCTCCACCGTCGACAGCGGCAACCTCGTTGGGCACGTGCGGGTGCTGCGCTGCGGCCTGCTGGAGCTTCCTGCGACTCCGGTGTTGCCCACGCAAGCGCTGGAGGGACTGCGCGATACGCTGGGTGTGCTGACCGACCAGGTCGGCCCGAAGGACGCCTTGAAGTGGGTCGAAGGGCTCCTGGTGGACCGGGCCGACTCCCTTTCGGCCAAGGCCGCCTGGCTGAAGGAGCTCGGTATCGCCTCCACACGCCTGGCAGCCTCGTTCGATTCCGAGACGCATCCCGAGGCTGCCTGGTGGGCGAACGCCTTCGAAAGGCAGGTGCGATCTCTTCTGGCAGATCTGACCGAGATGGCGCCGTGGCTCGCGGAGGGTGCCGAATCGATGGACGTGGAGGCGCGACGTTTGGTGCCCGGGGTCGACCGGGCGCGCAGCCTTCAAGAGCTTGGCGACCTCGCGCACCGAGCAGCCGAGGCCCTTGCTGCGGCCCCCGCCGCCGACGCGACACGGCTCCTGGCCGATGCCTTTCGGCTTGGCGCGCAGCGCATCTCGTCGCGCCTGCGCCAGATCGACGCCCTGGCGGAGCGATGCTCGGGCGTGACGGACGCAGAGTTTTCGTTCCTCTACGATCAGGGCCGCAAGCTATTTGCCATTGGGTATCGCGTGACGGAGCGCCGCCTGGACAACAGCTATTATGACCTGTTGGCGTCCGAGGCGCGGCTTGCGAGCTACCTGGCGATCGCCTCTGGCCAGGTTCCCTTCGACCATTGGTTCGCTCTCGGCCGGCACCTCACGACTGCGCGCGCCAGGCAGTTGCTGCTCAGCTGGAGCGGCTCGATGTTCGAGTACCTGATGCCGCTGTTGGTGATGCCCGAATTCCCAGGCACGCTCCTGGACCAGACCTGCCGTGCGGCAGTGGCGCGACAGATCGACTACGGCCGGCAGCGAGGGGTGCCGTGGGGCATTTCCGAGTCATGCTACAATGTGATTGATGTCGAAGGCACGTACCAATACCGCGCTTTCGGGGTGCCGGGACTGGGTCTGCAGCGCGGGCTCAGCGACGACGTGGTGATCGCGCCCTATGCTTCAGCCATGGCCTTGTTGGTCGACCCACGGCGCGCTTGCGCGAACCTGCGTCGAATGGCGGGGGAAGCCTGCCTTGGCCCCTACGGCTTCTACGAAGCCATCGACTTCACCTCGACCCGGGTCCAGGAGGGCGAGCGGGCGGTGGTTGTCCCTGCCTTCATGGCCCACCATCATGGAATGAGCCTGCTTGCGCTCGGCCAGACCGTGCTGGGCCCACAGATGCAGCGTCGGTTCCTGAGCAATCCCGATCTGCGAGCGGCGACGCTGTTGCTTCAGGAACGAATCCCCAAGGCCACCGCCCTCATTCACCCGCACGCGCGAGAGGCCCAGGTTTCACGCCGGGTCAACGGCGGGGCAGCCGAACCGATCATGCGCGTGCTCACCAACCCGAACACCCCTGTCCCGGACGTTCATTTGCTCTCCAACGGCCGGTACCACGTCATGGTGTCGACCGCAGGCGGCGGGTACAGCCGCTGGAACGACCTGGCGCTCACCCGCTGGCGGGAGGACCCTACGGCCGAAGCGCTCGGTGTCTTCTGCTTCATCGGCGAGCCGCTCACCCGTCGCGGCTGGTCGAATTCGTTCCAGCCTGCGCTGCGCGCGGGACGCCACTACGAAGCGGTCTTCACACCGGGACGGGCCGCGTTTCGTCTGCGGCACGAGCAGGTCGAGACGCACACCGAGATCGCGGTTTCGTCCGAAGACGATCTTGAGATCCGCCGTATCAGGCTGACCAACACGTCAGAACTCGCGCGGTCGCTGGTGGTCACCGGCTACGCGGAGGTCGTGCTGGCGCCCGGCGTGACGGACGAGTTGCACCGCGCGTTCAGCAACCTGTTCGTGCAAGCGGAGCTCGAGCCTGCCCACAACGCCATCCTTATGACGCGTCGTGCGCGCTCGGCCGAAGAGCGGCCGCCGTGGATGTTCTGCATGATGCTGTCGGCTCGCGAAGACGTGGGCACGTGCAACTTCGAGACGGACCGTGCGCGTTTCATCGGCCGAGGCCGCAGCGCGCATCAACCCGCCGCGTTGGACGAGTGGGGTCCGCTGTCTGGAGCGCAGGGGGCCGTGCTGGACCCCTGTGTGGCGCTCCGGCGCACAGTGGAGCTGGCGGTCGACGACAGCGTGCAGCTCGACTTCATCATCGGGGCGGCGCCGACGCGCGAGGCTGCGATGGCGCTGGTATCGAAGTACCAGGACCACCGCATGTCCGACCGGGTGTTCGAAGGCGCGGCGACCCATTGCCGAGCGGTCCTGGGCCACCTGGGGGCCACCGAAGCGGAAGTCCTTCGCTACGAGCAGTTGGCGTCCGCCGTGATTTTTCCCGTCGGCGCATACCGCGCTCCCAAGAGCTTCCTGCGTCGCAACCGCAAGGGCCAGTCCGGGCTCTGGGGCTACGGGATCTCGGGCGACCTGCCCATCGTGCTGCTCGGCGTCAGCGACGCAGACAACCTGCACCTGCTGCGCGACCTGCTCCGGGCCCACGCGTATTGGCGAATGCGCGGCCTCATGACCGACCTGGTGATCTGGAACGAGAACGCCTCGGGCTACCGTCGCGTCCTCAACGACCAGATCCTGGGGCTCATTGCGGCCGGCACCGAGGCCCAGCTGGTGGACAAGCCGGGCGGCGTGTTCGTGCGACACGTCGACTCCTTCCCCGAGGAGGACCGCGTGCTGCTGCAAGCGGTGGCGCGAATTGTCCTCCGGGATGTCGACGGTCCTCTCGATCTGCAGCTGGAACGATGGCATCAGGCCACGCTGCCGTCGCGAGCCCCGATGTTTGCCCCGACCCGCCAGGCGCCTCCGCCGGAAGCGGGCGCGGCGAAGTCCGAGCGAGATGACTTGACCTTCGCCAATGGGACCAGCGGCTTCACGCGCGACGGGCGGGAGTACATCATCGACCTGCCGCCGGGGCGTCACACTCCCACGCCGTGGGTGAACGTCATTGCCAACGCTCAGCTCGGCACGGTGGTGAGCGAGACCGGCAGCGCCTACACCTGGTACGGCAATGCCCAGCAATTCCGGCTGACGCCTTGGAGCAACGACGCCGTCAGCGATCCGAGCGGCGAGGTCGTGTTCATCCGCGATGAGTCGAGCGGACAGTTCTTCAGCCCGATGCCCTGGCCGCGCGCCAGTACCACTGCGTACGCGTGCCGGCACGGCTTCGGGTACAGCATCTTCGAGCACAGCGAGGACGGGCTGGAGTCGACACTGACGACTTACGTGGCAGTCGCAGCGCCGGTGAAGTTCCTGGTGCTGAAGCTCAAGAACCTCAGCGGCCGCAGCCGCACCGTCAGCATCTTCGCCTCGATGGATCTGGTGCTCGGCGACTTGCCCTCCCGATGCGCCATGCACATCGTGACCGAGCTCGAGCCACTGACGGGGGCAATTCTGGCCCGCAACAGCTATAGCAGCGAGTTCTCGGAGTGCGTGGCCTTCTTCGACTGCAGCGAGCCCCTGCACAGCGTCAGCGGTGACCGCACCGAGTTGCTGGGGCGCAACGGGGACCCGTCGAGCCCGGCCGCGCTGCGCTTGCGGCGCTTGAGCGGACGGCTGGGGCCGGGGCTGGATCCGTGCGCTGCGCTGCAATCCCAGGTGGAGCTGGCCGCGGGCGCGGAGCGGGAGATCGTCTTCATCTTCGGCGCGGGGAACAGCAGCGCGGAGGCCATCGCGCTGGTCCAGAATCACCGGGGCGTTGCGGCCGCACGCGTCGCGCTCGAAGAGGTCTGGAGGTTCTGGAACGACAAGCTGGGTGTACTCCACGCCGAGACGCCGGATGCTGCCACGGACGTGCTGGTCAACGGCTGGCTTCCCTACCAGGTGCTTTCCTGCAGGATGTGGGGCAGAAGCGGCTTCCACCAGTCGGGCGGCGCATACGGCTTCCGCGATCAACTCCAGGACTGCGTGGCCCTCCTCCACCAAGTGCCGGACCTGGCTCGCCAGCATCTACTGCGCTGCGCTGAGCGGCAGTTCGTCGAGGGAGACGTGCAGCACTGGTGGCACCCGCCTGGCGGGCGCGGCGTACGTACGAACTGCTCGGACGACTACCTGTGGTTGCCTTACGCCGTTTGCAGGTACGTGGCTTTCACGGGTGACACCGGCGTGCTCGACGAGAAGATCTCCTACTTGACTGGCCGCGCGCTCAACGACCATGAGGAGAGCTATTACGATCTTCCCGGCCGCTCGGACCAAGTCGGAACGCTCTACGAGCACTGCACCCGGGCCATCCTGCACGGCCTGAAGCGCGGGGCGCACGGCTTGCCGCTGATAGGCGGCGGCGACTGGAACGACGGGATGAATCGGGTCGGCCATCTGGGTCGCGGAGAGAGCGTGTGGCTGGGGTTCTTCTTGCATGAGGTGCTAGCGCAGTTCGCTGCCTTGGCGCGGCGTCGCGAGGACGAGGCGTTTGCGAGGCAGTGCGAGGCCACCGCTGCTGAGCTTTCGGTCCAGATCGAGGAGCATGCGTGGGACGGCCAGTGGTACCGTCGCGCGTACTTCGACAACGGCGAGCCTTTGGGGTCGGCGCAAAATGCGGAATGCCGTATTGACTCGCTGCCCCAGAGCTGGGCCACGATCGCTGGCGTCGGCGATCCCGAGCGCCGTGGGTTGGCCCTGGATTCCATGTGGGACCAACTCGTGCGCGACAAACTCCAGCTCGTCCAGCTTTTCGCCCCGCCGTTCGACCGTTCCCATGTCGATCCGGGCTACGTCAAGGGGTACCCGCCCGGCGTACGCGAGAACGGCGGGCAGTACACCCACGCGGCGGTGTGGGCGGCCATGGCGCTGGCGCTGGCCGGCCGTTGCGAGCAGGCGGCGACGCTCGTGTCGATGATCAATCCGATTCGCCACGCCCTGGACCCTGCGGCGGTCGAACGCTACAAGGTCGAGCCCTACGTTCTCGCGGCAGACGTCTACAGCGAGCCCCCACACTCCGGGCGCGGAGGATGGACGTGGTACACGGGCTCGGCGGCATGGCTCTACCGACTGCTGCACGAGGTCATCTTCGGGATAGATCGGCAAGCCGATACGCTGCGCATTAGTCCCCACGTTCCGGCCTCGTGGGCCCGATTCAAGGTCCATTACCGCTACTACCAGACCTTCTACCACCTCGTGTTCACCCAAGCCGAGGAGCATCAGGGCCCTGTCCGGCTGACGCTCGACGGTCGTTCCCTGCAGGACGGAGCCCTGAAGCTCGTCAACGACCAGCGCGATCACACCGTCGAAGTCGTGTTCGGGCCGCGCGCCGAAATGCGAGGCCGCAGCTGAGGACGCACATGCAAGCTGCTGGGCCGGGCGCTGACTTCCTGCACGCTTCGTAGTAGTTCGCCAGGCGCACACGGCGTCGCGTGGTCGACGCAGACATCACCGCCCTGGTCCGCGAAGGCACCGAGTCGACCGCGATTCTCGTGGCGTCTGTGAGAATCGACCGCGCGCGCCAGGGGACGACGTGACGATTCCCCGGTCCCCGGCTCACCGGTTCTTCCGCCGCCCTACTCCACCGCCTGCGCCTCTTCGATCGCCACGCTGCGCCGCGGACGCCTCGAGCAGTCGAGCAGAGCCTTGCGCACCCGGATCGCGTCCGGCGTCACTTCCACCAACTCGTCCGCGTCGATCCACTCCATCGCGGTCTCGATCGTCAGGATGCGCGGCGGCGCCAACAGCACGTTCTCGTCCTTGCCGTGGTTGCGCACGTTCGACAGCTTCTTTTCCTTCGTCGCGTTGACGTCGCTGTCGTTCGGCCGGTTGTGCTCCCCCACGATCATTCCCTCGTAGACCTCAGCCCCGGGCGAGATGAAGAACGTACCTCGCGGCTGCAGGTGGAACATCGCATACGGCGTCGCCACCCCCGCGCGGTCCGACACAATCGCGCCCATCGGCCGGCGCATCATCGGCCCCGACCACGTCTCCCATCCGTCGAACAGCGTGGTCATCAGCCCCGTGCCGCGCGTGGAGGTCAGAAACTCGCCACGGAATCCGATCATGCCCCGGCTCGGCACCCGGAACTCCAGCCGCGACCGGCCGTAGCCCGGATTCGTCATCTTCATCATGCGCCCGCGACGCTCCCCGAGCCGCTGCGTGACGATTCCCACATAGGTGTCCGGTACGTCGATGACCACCAGCTCCACGGGCTCCTGCAGCACGCCGTCGGCCTCGCGGGTCACCACCTCCGGATTGCCCAGCTGGATCTCGTAGCCCTCGCGACGCATCGACTCGAACAGGATCTCGAGCTGTAGCTCGCCCCGGCCGTAGACCAGGAACGTGTCCGCTGAGTCCGTCTCCTCGACCCGGATGGCGAGGTTCTTGCGCGTCTCGCGCTCGAGCCGGTCCTTGATGTGGCGGCTCGTCAGGAACTTGCTCAGCTTGCACTTGCCCGCCATGGGCGACGTAGTCACGCCCACGCGGATCTTGATCGTGGGCTCCTCGACCCGGATGCGCGGCAGCGCCACCGGCTGGTCCACGTCCGCCAGCGTGTCGCCCACGCGCACCTCCTCGATGCCCGCGATCGCCACCAACTCGCCGGCCTGCGCCTCGTTGGCCGGCTTGCGACGCAGCCCCTCGAAGGTCATGAGCACCTTGATCGCGGCGCGCGTCGTGCCGTTCTCTCCCATCATCGCCACGACCTGCCCCGTGCGCACCGTGCCCGCCACCACGCGGCCGATCGCCAGCCGTCCCAGGTAGTCGTCGTGATCCAGGTTGTGCACCAGCAACTGCAGCGGCGCGTTCACATCGACGTTGGGCGGCGGGATGCGGTCGATGATCGTCTCGAACAACGGCGCCAGATCCGTGCCCGGCACCTCCAGCTTGTGCGTCGCCAACCCCTGGCGCGCCACCGCGTAGAGCACAGGGAAATCCGCCTGCGAGTCGTTTGCCTCGAGATCGCAGAACAGATCGAAGACCTCGGACACCACGTCGTCGGCCCGGGCGTCGCTCCGGTCGATCTTGTTGATCACCACCACCACCGGGAAGCCCAGCTCCAGCGCCTTGCGCAGCACGAAGCGCGTCTGCGGCAGCGGCCCTTCCGCCGCGTCCACCAGCAGCAGCGCCCCGTCGGCCATGCGCAGCGTGCGCTCGACCTCGCCTCCGAAGTCCGCGTGTCCGGGCGTGTCGATGATGTTGATCTTCGTGCCCTTGTAGCGAACGCTCGTGTTCTTCGCCAGAATGGTGATCCCTCGCTCGCGCTCGAGCGCGTTCGAGTCCATCACGCGATCGGCCACGACCTCGTTGTCTCGGAATACGCCGCTCTGGCGCAGCATGAAGTCGACGAGCGTGGTCTTTCCGTGGTCGACGTGGGCGACGATGGCGATGTTGCGTAGATCCTGCCTGAGCATGTTCGGTGTAGCGCGCTGGAGGTGTGAGGGGGGTCGAAGTCCGGCGCATCCCTAGCACGCGCCGGGTCGCCACACCACCGTTCACGTAGCGGTGCGCCACCCGCGAGTCTCGACCGCGTGCGGCACCGCAGGCTCCGGCGCACATCCGCGCGCAGCCCTGGCGCACCCCGTCCTCATCTGCTCGTCGTCCCGGCCCCTTCGCTTCTTGCCCTCTTGCCCTCCCCACCCTGTCCTGGCGAGACGCCCCGCGGCTCGCTAGACTCCCGCCCCATGCCATCGTCCCTGCCTCCGCTGCCCGCCACGGACATCGTCGTGCTCGAGGACCGTTCCGCCACCGCACGATGCGACGAGGGCTTCATCCGCCTGCGCAGGCAGAAGCTCGTCGCGCGCTACCCCGACGGTACCGTCAGCGATCCGTTCGAATACGACGATGCGCAGCGCACCGCGCTCGACGCGGTCGTCGTGGTCGCCCATTACCGCGACCAGGCCGGCACGCAGTTCGTCTACCTGCGGTCGGCGTTGCGCCCGCCAGTCGCGATGCGGCCCCGCGAGGTCTGGCCGATCCCGGAGCGTCCGACGCTCGGCCACCTGTGGGAGGTTCCCGCGGGGCTCGTGGAGCGCAACGAACGAAGCGAGCAGGGACTGCGCGAGTGCGCCGCTCGCGAGCTCGGCGAGGAGCTGGGATTCGGCCTTCCGGCCTCCGCGATGCAGCCCCTCGGTCCCTCGACCTTTCCCGCGCCCGCCCTGATCGGAGAGCGCCACTTCTACTTCCATTGCGAGGTCGATCCCGCTTCGCGAGGCAAGCCCCAAGGCGACGGCTCCGCACTCGAGAACCACGCGACCATCGTGGCCGTCTCGCTCGATGACGCGCTCGCGCTGGTGCGTGCCGGCGAGATCGAGGACGCCAAGACCGAGATCGCGCTCCGCAGGCTCGCGGAGACGCCCAGGTGAAGCCCCCCCTGGTCATCGTCGTCGCCAAGAACTCCGGCTATCGCCGCTACGTCGAGGTGCGCAGGGACAGCCTGACGCTGCAGCTGCTGGCCGCGCGCGACCCGACCGTGGCCGATCTGAGGCGCTCTCACGACGAGCACGAGGCCACGCTCATGCACGTGCTCGACGTGCTCCGCGGCCTCGGCGCGCGTATGCACATCCTCAGCATTCCCGAGGAGCCCTTCGGCATCCGCGGCGTGTCCCTGGTCGTCACCGTCGGCGGCGACGGCACCCTGCTCGGCGCCAGCCACCATGTCAATGGCAAGACGCCCATCGTCGGCGTCAACTCGTCGCCCTCGACCTCGGTGGGCTTCTTCTGCGCGCTGAACGTGCACAACGCCAAGAGCGGCATCAGCAGGGCGCTTGGCGGCGAGCTCCCGTTCGTGGACCTCACACGCATGGAGGTGCGCGTCAACGGCCGCATCATGTCGCGCCGCGTGCTCAACGAGGCGCTCTTCTGTCACGCCTCGCCGGCCGCTACCTCGCGCTACCTCATGCAGATCGGCGACACGATCGAGGAGCAGAAGTCCAGTGGCTTCTGGATCGGTCCCGCTGCGGGCTCCACCGCCGCCCAGCACTCGGCCGGAGGCCGAATCCTCCCGCTCGCTTCCCAGGACCTGCAGCTGGTCGTGCGCGAGCCCTTCTTGTTCACCGGCCATCTGCGCTTCGCCCACACGATCGTCCACCCCGGATCCAGCGTGACCGTCTTCAACAAAATGCGCGAGGCCAGGCTCTTTCTCGATGGCCCTCACACGGTGGTCAACATGGGCCTCGGCGATCGCCTTCGCTTCACCCGGTCGCCCGAACCCTTGCGCGTGCTGGGCCTGTCGCGACGGCGCGGTCGCGTCGCGGGCTGACGCTCCCGTTCTGCCCTGGCATCGCACCGCGACATCCGCTATGGGGAAAGCGCATGCGAAGCGTCCTCCGTTCCCGCCTGTTGCTCCTGATGACGGTCCCCCTGGCCGCCGTCGCCGCCGCGTGCTCGAGCTCGTCGGGAACCGCCGGCACCTCCCCCGCCACGCTCATCACGGTCGCTCCCTCGTCCGTAGCGGGGAACCTGACCTGCACGCCCTTCGACGGCGCCTGGCGAAGCTACGTCGTGACCATCACCGACATCACAGACCCGAACAACCCCTTCCAGCTCGCGTCCTCTGGTCCGGTGCCTTGCAGTGTGCCCGTGTCCTTCGCCTTCGTCGTGCCCGGCCACTACTACGTTGCGCAGGTCGACGGCTACGATCGCGCCGACATTGCACCGTACGGCGGTGCATCGTCCGGCAGCCCGCACATGATCGATCCCGCGACCGGCGCCGATGTCGCCCCGCGTTGGACGACCAACTGCGGGGACCTCCAGGCCGTCATCCAGGGGCTCTCCGACCTGCCCGACGCTGGCAACGAGGCTGACGCGGATTCGGACGCAAGCTCCACCGAGCCGTTCATGGACCACAGCACGCTGTGCTCGGTCTCCACCAACGTGATGATGCAGCATTGTGCCGCGTTCCCGGCTCAGCCCGGCGGTGACACCTCGATCGTCGTCGACATGGCTTCGCTGCGGGGCTCACTGTCCTGCGGCACCGACGTCGGCCAGCTCGCTCACCTCAATGTGCTCCCCGCCGATCCATCCTTGCCGGAGCAGGACAACGTCGCTTGCGACGCGACCGCCACCTTCTCCGGCCTCACCCCGAACGTCGATTACCAGTTCCGCGTCGAGGCCTTCGAGAACAACGCCACCAGCCCGTCGTGGGCCACGTCCTGCCACGCCGTCGCACGAGACGGCGTCGTCATGCCCGCCCAGTGCGCGCCGCTCTCGGACAAGGGTTCCATCGTCGTCGACATCGCCTCCTTGCTCGCCGGCTCCAACCACACCTGCACGGCCGACGACATCGTCACCTACAGCGCCGTGCTGCTCGGCTCCGAGCAGCAGCCGACCGAGCCGGACTGCTCGGTCGACACCGAGTTCAACGACCTGTCGCCTGCCACCTACCAGGTGCTGGTCGACGCGTTCGACAGCTCTCATAAGCAGGTATTCACCGCGTTCTGCGACGCCCCGGTCAAGCCCGGCCGCTCGACCGTCCCGACCTGCACCTTCTCTCCCGCTCCTTGACCCCGGCCACCGCGTCCTTCGGGCACGCAATACTACACTACTCCGCCTTCTCGATCCCCACTTGCCATGGCTCGTCGACCGACGGCGGATAGGCCGGCGCGTCCGGCCCCGCCCACGGATCGCTCGCGAGGCGCAATCGCAAACAAGCCCGCTGCGCGATCCCCTCTGTCTCGATCGGCTTGCTCCGCCAGGGCGATACCAACTGACCATCGAGGCCGGGCGGTGCTGGAGAAGCGTCGGACAAGGTCCGCGAAGCCCGGCATGAATGCATAACCGTAGTCCGTTGACACCCGTCGGCACCCGACGCTATCTCCAGCCGCATGCTCGATCTGCGCGCGTGCCGTCGCTCGGCCCCCCGCACCGCCCTGGCCGCTCTCGCCCTTGCCGGACTCGCCGCCGGCTCCGCCTCCTGCGGCTTCATGCGGTCGCTGGTTGGCGCCAACACCGTCAACCTCGACAAGGCGGACGTCAAGAGCATGAGCGTGGACATCCGACGCGACCAAAAGACCATCTGCCCGAGGCAACCCGTCCAGATGGCCGTGTTCATGGACGTGGTGCTCGAAGGAGAGTCCCAACCCAAGTCCTTCGAGACCTGGCAGGGCCAGCAGGGCGTCAACAAGAACGACAAGCTCGACTTCGCCGACTTCGCCTTCCACAGCCCTCAGGGGCAATTCGACGAGAGCGGCTGGTTCGTGCCGAACCGCGACCTGCTTGTGACCGCCGGCACCGAATTCGAGCTCACGACCGCCTACAAGCGCCGTCCCGACAAGTTCACCTTCAGGCTCACCTTCAAGCCCGACTATCAGTGTATCGACGGGGGCGGGCTCCAGGGCGACGACGGCTCGGCCGGTGTGGCGGGCAATCCGGGCCAGAACGGCGAGCGCGGCGGCGACGGCAGCGACAACGTCGCTGGCGGCCATGGCGCCGACGGCACCGCTGGATCCAACGGTGGAAGCGGCACGGACGGCGCCCCCGGGCCTTCCCTGCAAGTGTATGTCACGATGGTCAAGACTCCCTTCTACGATCGTCTCGCCGCCGTGAAGATCGCAGGCGCCGTGGATGACTTTTTGCTGTTTCCGCCTGAGCAGAAGGTGATCATCTTCGCGCGCGGCGGCAACGGCGGCGCGGGCGGCAGCGGAGGAACGGGTGGCCGAGGGGGCGACGGCGGAAGCGGCAATCCGGGCGGCAACGGCGGCCGGGGCGGCGCGGGCGGCGTGGGCGGCAGCGGGGGCAACGGCGGGCCCGGCGGCGCTATCACGATGACCTTCGACTCCCACTTTGCCGACCTCGCCCACGCCGTACAGCTCGATGTCAGCGGCGGCCAGGCCGGCGCCCCCGGCAATCCGGGCCCCGGTGGCTCCGGCGGCTCCGCAGGATCCGGACGCGGCAATGGCACCATGGGCTCCTCCGGCTCCTCCGGTCAGAGCGGCGCAGCCGGCGCTGCCGGACGAAACGGCCCCAACGGCACGGCCAACGTCCACCCCGGCAACGTCGCGGACCAGTTCGGCGGACTCCCCGCCGTCACCATCCTCGAATCATGAGCTCGGCCAACCTCGTCCTGCCCCGGCGATCGCTGCTTGCATGGCTGTCCGTCACTCCACTGCTTCCCCTGGCTTGCAGTCCCCGGCCAGCGGCTGCGCCTCTCGCCCACCTGCACGGCCAGGATTGGGTCCATGGCGCCTACGGCTACTACGCAAGGTCCTACCTCGATATCCAGAGCAGCGCCGAACGCCGAACCCATGACGCCTACCGCGTCCTGGCCCAACGAGGTATCGCCTCCCTCGATGCGCTGCAGTCGCGCGAAGTCCCGTTCTTCATCCGCGTCGATCCAGCCTCCGATCGCTTTGCCATCGAGCGCTCCGTGCCCGATCGACTCACCTTTACCGCCGACATGTCCGAGGCCGATCGACAGGCCGCCACCGCGGACTGGAAGCTCGCACGGGAGCATATCCACACCGACTACGACCAGATTCGCGTCCTGAACTGGGCCCTCACGTCTCTTCTTCAGCAGCTCCGGCGAATCCGCGGCACGATCGATCACACCCGCGAGGAGCAATTCCGCCTCACCCGACAGCTCACCGACCTGTCCGCGGGCGCCCTGCCCTTCGAGCTGCCCTACCAGGTCACACCGCGCGACTACGAGCATGTCCTCTATCTGCTGCTGGAACGCCTCGACGACGACAGCACTCGTCTCGCTATCATGGAGTCGTCCATCGCCGCCGTGGGCCTGACCGCCCGCGCCACCGACGCCAACTCCGGCAGCCTCGCGGCCAACCTCGACAAGGTGCTGTTCGCCGTGGTCGAGGACGCCACCCGGTCCGAGCCTCGTCCGGCCGACTACCCGGGCGACAAGAGCAAGGACGACGAGCTCGCCGCTCGCGGCAGGCAGATCTACCAGCGAATCGTCGCCAGCCCGGAGTACGATTCGTGGCTTCGCGAAGACAAGAACCGACAGCTCCAGCAACTCGGGTCCTTCCTCGCCCTCGTCGATGCCCTGACCGGTGTCCCCGCTTCTTCGGTCTATCGAGAGCTCGTGGACTTATGGACCGGCAATGGCGACTATCTCGTGTACCTGCGCGCCGCCGCCAGCTTCCTCCCGGGCGGCAGCAGCATCGCCAGAACCGTCGGCGATGCCGTCGACAAGACGGACAAACTCCGCAAGACCGCTTCCACCGTGCGGGATCTCGTGCGCAACGGCAGCCCCCCGCCCACCGTCGCCGGGCTGCTCAATACCGGCTCGCGTTTCGCCCGCTCCCGCCTCGAACGCCAGCTCGTGTTCTTCGAGAACGCCGACGAGGCCCGCGCCGTGCGCAGTCAGCTCGCCGGCACCGACCTGCTGCGCACCCCCATGCCCGACGTCCCCCGCTGACAGCGGCGTGGACCCGGGGCGCGGGTCGTGACATGCTCGTTCCCAATCGGATGACGTCTCCCCGGATGGCCCCCCTGTGCGAGCTTCCCCGACGCATTCATCCGCCCGCTTCCGGAACGCGCTGGCCCCAAGCCGCTACGCTCTGCGGCGACGGCCGCGCTTCGATACCTTCCCTTGGTCCACTGTCCCGCTGCTGGCGTCCTCGCGAGGATCTCGTCCTCCGGAGGTGATTTGCACAAACATGGCCGAGCGTCATCCACGACCGTGACCCAATCCTCTTCCCATGCTATTCCCGTGGTTGTGAAATCGGGAGTCCTCATGCTCTGCCTGCTCGGTGCGCTCGCGCCAGGGGCCGTTGCGTGCTCCCGAAGCAACGCCGCCAACGACGGCCCCGCGCCGGGGCCGTCCGCCGACGCCCAACTCATCGCCGAACCCGAGCCAGCGGCCGCCGGCTTCAAGGCTCTTCCAGCCGGTTGCGGCGAGCCGGTCGTTCGAATCCTCTCCTCCCCACACAAGCAGTTCGACAGCGCCCGCGCGGCCGACCTGGTCGTCTCTTTCGTGCGGGACAACCCCGAGTTCGGCGTCGACGGCATCCACTACGCAGAGGCCGACGTGAGCGGCCAGCGCATGCTGCTCGCCCGCACTCCCGACGCGGACACCGCCAACCGCATCGCGCGCCGTCTCCACGAGAAGGACAAGTCCTCCACCGCCGTGCCCATGTGCGGCTACGCATCGTCGGGCTGGACCCACGCGGTTCGGCGCGTTCCCCGCCAGTAGGGCTACTTGGCCTGGGCCTTGTTGTCGGTGCGCAGGCGCGAGGGGCTGATCTGCTCCTCGATCCCGGACGCGTAGCGGACCCACAGGAGCTTGTCGCACGAAGCGACCACGGCGTCGCGCTGCTGCTTGTTGGCCTCGATTTGCACCTGCTCGCCGACCCACGCGCCGCCCGGACACGCCTTCCGGCACCTGGCTTCCCGGCACACTTGCCCGGCGCCGCAGTCCGGATCCAGCGAGCACGACGTCTTCTCCGCCCCGGGGATTCCCCAGCAGCCGATGCTACCGATCACCCACGCAGCGAGCATCGCCACCTCGGTCCGTCTTGCTCGTGCGCTGCGCTGCATCGCCGGCCGTTATGCCCCCGCGGCGCCTGCCCTGGCAAATTCCTCGCCCCCGGCCTTGCACATCGGCCCCTGGTGGCTACGTTCCACTCGGCTCATGACCCTGAACTACCTGACGATCTTCTTCCCGGCCGCCATCCTCACTGCGTTGGTGCTGTCCGTTCTCGCAACCCGACGCATCCGCAAGGACGCGTCCTTCACCTCCGAGCAGCGCTCGATGCAGCTGTGGCTCATCTGGCTGGTGCCCATCCTCGGCGCCGCCCTCGTGCTGTCCATCCTGCGCGACGAGCCCACGACCGAGCGCGATCGCACCGGACAACGAGAGCCCCCGCGCAACCAGACCTGACCCGTCCGGCCCCCGTCACGTCTCTGCCGTCTCGCCTTCCCGTCGCTCCATCAACTCGACGAACACCTCGACCACCGCAGGATCGAACTGCAGGCCGGCGCCGGCCTTGATCTCGTCGATCGCCTCTTGCACGGGCCGCGGCCCCCGGTACGGCCGCGTCGACGTCATCGCGTCGAACGCATCGGCGACCGCAATCACCCGCGCCCCGAGCGGTATCGCCTGCGCCTTGAGCCCGTCCGGGTAGCCCGTGCCGTCGAAGCGCTCGTGGTGATGCCTCACCAGCGTCTGCACCTTCTCCAGGAACCGGATCGGCCCGATGATCGTGTCGCCCCAGATCGGGTGCGATTCGATCACCACGCGGTCTTCCGGCGTGAGCCTGCCGGGCTTGTTGAGCACCGCGTCCGCAATCCCGATCTTGCCGATGTCGTGCAGCAGGCTCGCGTGCCCGATGAGCCGCCGCTCCGCCTCCGGGATGCCCATCGCCTCCGCAATCCGGAGCGAATGACGCATTACCCGCTCCGAGTGACCCTTCGTGTACGCGTCCCGCGCCTCCAGCGCTTGCGCTAACGACCGGATCGTCTCGAAGTACGTGCGCTGCGTGTTCTCGAACAGCCGCGCGTTCTCGATCGCGATCGCCGCCTGGCTCGCCAGCGTCTCGATCAGCCGACGCTCCTCGTCCGTGAATCCCCCCGACTCCGACCGCGCCACCTCGAACTGCCCGATCGTGCGTCCCCCGATCCGCAGCGGAATCCCCAACAGCTCCGCCGAGTCCGGACCGTCGTCCTCCGTCCCCGCGTCGCACTGGCGAACCCGGACCCGCACCTCGTGCGTCTCCTCGTCCACCAGCTTGATCGCACTCATCGACGACCGGATGATCGCCCGCGTCATCGTCACGATCGCGTCCAGCGTCTCGTCCAGATCCAGGCTCGAGGTGATGGTGCGCGACGCCTCCTGGAGCGTCAGCAGCTCGTTGACCCGGTTCTCGAGCTTGGCGTTGGTCTCGCTGATGATGCGCGCGTGCTCGAGCAGCTCGCGGTTCATGCGCTCGATCTCGAGCACGTTTCGGTGCAGCTTGACGTTCGCCTCCTCCAAAGCCCTGTAGGTCTCCGCGTTCTCCAGCGCCGTGGCGGCGTACACGGCGAAGGTCGACAGCAGCTCCAGATCCTCCTGGTTGAACGCGCCCGGCTGCGTGCTCTCCGCGTCCAGCACGCCGATCGCCTTGCCTCGCGCGATCAGCGGCACCGCCATCTCGCAGCGCCCCCCCGCCACACCCGGAATGTACCGATCGCTCCGCGATACGTCCTCGATCAGCAGCGGCTTGCACGTGCGCGCAACCTGCCCGGTCACGCCCTCCCCCATCGGGATCTCCAGCTCCGATACCCAATCGTCGTGCCCGATCGCGGCCCGTACCTTGAGCATCCCCGCCGTCCCGTTGAACAGCAGCACCGCGCAGTGATCGAACCGCAACGCATGCTGCAGCAACCTGAGCACCGTGTTCAACACTTCGTCCAGGTGCAGCGACGACGACAACGCCTGCGACGCCTTGCCAATCACCTCGAGCCGTCGTACCTGGCGCTCCAGCTGCTCCTTGCGCGCCGCCAGCTTCTCGTGCAGCCGCGCATTGTTCACCGCGACCGCCGCGTGGTCCGCGAACGCCGCGAACACATCCAGATCCGTCTCGTCGAAGGGCCCGGGACGAACCATCTCCGCGTCCAGCACCCCGATCACGCCCGCGTCGATCCTCATCGGCGCGGCGATCTCCGAGACTGCACCCACCACGCCCTCCACGTAGTCCGGCTGCGTGTGAACATCCGCGACGTACATCGGACGCCCCGTCTGCGCGACCCGGCCCGTCACTCCCTCGCCCAAGCGCCCCCGGAACGTGGCCGTCACCGATGGGTCGTAGCCTCGCGCCCGCTCGATGCGCAGCTCGCGCGTCTTGTCATCGAGCAGCAACACCGCGCACGTGTCGATCGCGAACACTTCGCCGACGAGCCGCAGGATCGTGTCGAGCAGGGGCCCGAGCTCCTGGCACTGCGTCATCGCCCGGCTGGCCTCGTTGAGCTTCGATAGCTTGCGGATGACGTCCTGCACGCTGCCTCCAGCACCCGGTCGAACTCGTCCGCCGGGCGGCTTCGCGATGCTGCGCCCGACGACGGCAGCCTACTGGGCGATGGATCCGCGGTAGACCCAGCCCTCGCGATCGTTGAACTTGATTCTATACCAGCTGCCCTTCCTCGACAGCAGCTCGACGCGTGTCCCGCGCACCAACCGCGCCACCACGTTCCCCGTCTTCGGCTCGTCCCGCACCAGCACCGTGTCGTAGACCACTTGCGCCGTCCCCAGGATCGGCTCGCTCGTCTCCTCTTTTCCACCCTTGTCCTCGGGTGCCTCCAGCGCCCCGGCCAGCGCCGCATCGTCGATCACGTGCCCCGGCGGATAGAAGTTCGTCGCGTAGAATACCGTGTAGCGCTCGTGCTCGTGCTTCATCCCCTCCAACGCGGCTCCGCTGACCGCCTTGGTCGCGCACTCCCATATCCCAGACACCGTCGACCGCGGAATCGTCGTCGTCTTGCCCCGCACCACCTGCACACGGTTGCGCTTGAAGTCGAACTCGAAGCCGATCGACAGCTTGCCCGACAGCCCCGCCGCCGACGGACACCGCGCCAGCTCCTGCATCCGCGGCACCAGCAGCGTGTCGAAGTCCGGCCGATCGCACTTGTCCACCGTCTTGCCCTTGGCGTCCCGGCAGCTCAACACGTCCGTCGCCTTGACCACCACCGTCTGCACCTGCACCGGCTCCGGCCCCTTGGCCGCAACCGCTGCCGACGATGCCGCCGGCGCAGCCGATGACGCCCCCGGAGCCGCCTCGTCCGCTTCCGCCGAGCCCGACGCCGCCGCTCGATGATCGTCGTCCGGCGGCGACGGCCCAAGCTGGAACCCCGCGAGCTTCGGCCACGCAATGCCGATCACGAATCCGAGCACCGCGATGACGCCAACCCGCGTCCATACCGGGCGGTCACGTCCCTCTCCCGGGATCTGAACAACGAGACGCTGTGGAGTCGGCTGCATGTCGCCTCGGCCTAGCACACCGCGCTGTCGTGGGCCGAATGTTTGGCAGGGCCGCAGCCCCACTGAGCCCATCCGTTGGCCCCGCCGCCGGAATGGTCCATCCTTGCTCCGGCGTTCCGGTCGGTGCTGCCCATGCACGCATCACGTCGTCTCCTCGCTCGCTCCCTCGCCAGCCTGGCGATCGTCGCCCTGGGCTTCGCCACCCCTGCCCTCGCGATCGACCACCTGCTCCCCGGCTCGGGCATGCCCGCCGCCGGCATCCGCGTCGACGGCGAAAACATCCCCGCCGACTGCGACCTCCACCGCTACCTCGACGACCGCGCGACTCGCTTCGAGTCGCGCCAGGTGCAGCTCGTCCTGTCCCCTGCCACCCCGCCCACCGTCCTGACCCTGCGCCAACTCGGCGTGCGCGTCGATGCCGCCGACCTCGAGCGTCGCGTCCTGGCCGTCGCCCACACCGGCTCGCTGGAGCAACGTATCGACCAGGCCCTCGACGCGCGTGACGGCCACACCGACATCCCGATCACCTGGCACCTCGACCCGTCCGCCTTGCTCGATCGCATGGCCGAGGCCAAGGACGACCTCGACCGCCTCGGCTCGCCGGCTCGCTTCGACTTCGCCGCCGACAAGATCGTCCCGCATGTCGACGGACGTTACCTCGACGCGTTCGCCACGCTCGATGCGCTCGACGGTCTCGCGCGAGGCGGCGGCGATGTCTTGCGCGCCGTGTATGTCGACGTTCCGCCGTTCGCCTCCGAGCAGCTGCTGCGCAAGCTCGACATCACCCAGGTCGTCGGCCACTACGAGACGCGCTTCGGCTACCTCGGCGGCCAGGCCGACCGCGCTCACAACATCGCTACCGCCGCCGCGCGCCTCGACGGTGTCGTCATGCTCCCGTCGCAGATCCTGTCGTTCAACCGCCTGGTCGGCCACCGCACCCTCGAGAACGGCTTCCGCAAGGGTTGGGAGATCTTCAAGGGCGAGATGGTCCAAGGCGTCGGCGGCGGCACCTGCCAGGTCGCCAGTACCTTGCACGCCGCGGCCTTCCTCGCCGGCTTCGACATCGTCGACCGCGCGCCCCACTCGCGCCCGTCCGCCTACATCCCGCTGGGCCTCGACGCCACCGTGGTCGACGGACTCGTCGACCTCAAACTGCGCAACCCCTTCCCGTTCCCGGTCGTCCTGCACTCCGTTGTCAAGGATGGCTCCATCACCTTCGAGCTGCGCGGCGAGCAGCGGCCCGCCCAGGTGTCGTTCCGCGGCGACGTCGTCGGCGTGCAGCCCTACAAGCGCAAGATCACCGAGGCCAGCTGGCTCGCCCAGGGACACGTGCTCCGAAAGCAGCGCGGCATCCGTGGCTATCGCGTGCGCAAGACCCGATCCGTCGTCCTGCGCGACGGCACCCAACGCGAGGACGTCACGACCGACGTCTACCCGCCGACTACCGAGCTCCTTCTGGTTCCTCCCGGCACCGACGAGAGCACGCTGCCGCCGCTGCCGTTCGCAGAAACGAGCGCCGGATCGTCCGCGAGCGACCAGGACCCGACATCGTCGCCGCATCCCTGTGCGACGAACTGTCCCGCTCCGCCGGTCATCGAGGACACACCCGAGGCCCGTCACTCGGCTCCTGCCGACGTCCATCCGGAGATCGTGATCCAGCGATGATGGCCGTTGTGCGTATCGCCAGGCGGACCTGCGCCGGGTCGACGGCGATCCGTGGGACAGATCGACACGACCCGCGGAACGGATCGATACGATCCGGGGGTCGATCCGACCGGCCTCAGACACGTCGCGACACACCTCAGCAGCGCGCGCGGTGAGCCCAGAGCCGTCGTGACCGGGTGCGGAGGGCGGATCGATAGGGTGAGAACGATCGATCGATAGGGTGAGAACGATCGATCGATAGGGTGAGAACGATCGATCGATAGGGTGAGAACGATCGATCGATAGGGTGAGAACGATCGATCGATAGGGTGAGGCAGGTGGAATGGGGCTTCGAGCTACGCCCGACGCGCGAAGCGGCGGATCGGATCAGTTGCCGGGCTGGGCAGGAGCGGCAGGCTGCGCGGTCTCGGCAGGCTTGGCCTTGCGATAGCCGAACACCGTGCGAAGCGAGATGGGAATCAGGCGCTGGATCGACGGCTCGACGCGGTGGCCTGCCTCGAACAAGCGGATGAGCTGGCGCAGCAGCACCAGGTTGATACCGTCCCACCGGTCGACGTCGGCCTGGGAGACCGGCGGCGTGGGCAGGGCGGACAGGGCCGCGATGCCGGCCTGACGAATCTGGTGTGCGAGATCCTGGCAGGCGTCGAGCCACTCCGTCGAGATGCCGGCTTGGCCGTCGGCCAGGCGCACCAACATGCTCTTCGACGGCTTGGCGAGCAGGCTGCGCCCCAGCTTGACCGTGGCCTCCATGGCTGCCGGAAGGCCCTCGGCGTGATTGCTCACGGTGACCGAAAGCTGGATGCGATCGAGCGTGGCAGCGTCGCCAGCGGCCACGACGCGCAGGGCTTCGCCGAGCTGCAGGAGCTGCGCGCGGCCCTGGGAGGTCAGGGAGCTGGAGGTCTCGCGTCGCGAGTAGCGCACGGTGCGAGCCTCGGTCTGGCCCATGTGCAGCGCGACGTATGCGTCGTGACCTTGGACCGCGGCCCAGGCCATGGCCCGGAGCATGGTGCTGGAGACGCCGCGCAGCTTGCCGAGCTGGGCGGGCGTGGCGCGATCGTAGAAGTCCAGGGCCTGGCCCACGCAGCGCGCGCTGTCGGTATCGATGCGCGAGGTGTCGACCGTGGCGCCCAGCTCGGTCAGCTCGCGGTCGGTCTGACCCTCGATGAAGGCGTTGACCTCGTCGAGGTTGGAGGGGCCGGTGCGCGCGAGGTTCTCCTCGAGCGAGTAGGTGCGCTCGGGCGGCGGTGCGGCAATGACCTCGGTGGCGGGAGCGGGATCACGGGTGGACTTGGTGGGCTTTTTGGTAGTGCGTGGTTTGCCCATGGGAGTGCGACATCGCACAGCCGAGGACTGGAAGCAACGGTGGAGGGACGGGTGAGTGGAAGCGCGTAGCCGTCAGCAGCTCTGGCGACGGTCAAGACGTCCAGCTGGTGTCGCTCGTTGCGGCGGCGGGGTTCTTGCGGTGGGCGTGTGCCGTGACGGTAACCGGCTAGCGGCGATTCAGCTATTCGCTGGCAGCCTGAACCTCAATCCTCACCAACACGTGGTCGGACTCGACGGCGTCGCGCACGCCGATGGCTGCTACGCAGCAACCCCAGCCACAGACAACCGACGGCAAGCTCTCGCGCGGCTGCGTCAAGGCCGCGAGCAACTACATCGACTGGCACACGCTGCTGGCGCGCGTCTACGACATTGACTCGTTGAAGTGCCCTCGCTGCGGCGGACAGCTTCGGATGATTGCCGTCATCACGGAGCCCGAGCCGATCCGCGCCATCCTCCCGAGTCCATGGGCCTGCCGTCCACACCGCCGGTGCCGGTCCGCGCCAGGTACCCATCGCTGTTCGACGAGTCCTGGTTCGAGGGTTGCAACGTGGCGTAGGTTCTCGCGTCGCTCGCAGCCTCGAGCGCCCACGCGCCGTCACGCGGCGTGGACGCATCCGTCTGCCCATCGATCACCATCCGGCCCCATCGATCACCATCCGGCCCCATCGGTGCGTTGCCCACGCCGCCGAGGCGGCGTAGCATCGCCTTGTGCGATAGGTGATGGATCCCGAAACCCGTTCGAAATGACTTCCCAGGGGTTGGACGCGGAGCGATTGTACCGTTGGCGCCGCCGCTTGCGGTCCGCTGCGACAGCCGCCGCCTGCGACGACCTTCTTGGAGATAAAACTAGCCGGGGGCACGGCGCGCGAGAAGCGCTTGAACTGCCTATGGTACGGAGCTGGCTGTGAACGTCGGCTCGTGCAACCCGCCCCGAGCCCCCCGGCGTGCGGCGCGTCGATGCTGGTGGCGTTCTCCAGCAAGACGCGCGGGGTGTGTCCGAGCTGCGGCGCGAGGCGGGCAAGCCAGACGGCGGCGAACCGAAATGATCGGCGCCACGGACTAGGGACTCAAGTGGTGGGCGTCGCGGGACTGGCCGGAGCCACCGGCTTCGCGCGGGTCCTGGGCGTGTAGTCGGGGATGATCTGGTGAATCTGGGCACCTCGGTCATGCGCGCGTTCTTATGGTCGCGCTTCAGACGGGTCAGGGCGACCTGGGCGAGATTGGCCAAACCGCGCTCCTGTTCGGCGTGCTAGGCGAATCTACCCACCTTCCAGTTTGCCCTTGACCACCCGGCCTCGCTTCCGCATTCTACCAAAACGTGGACGGGAGTGTTCGGCGGGTGAGCGTGGAGGCGATCGGTGAGTGAGATGGTGACGCAGCTCAGCTCAGCTCAGCTCAGCTCGGCCAGCGACTGATCGCGCGCGCGGATTTCGTCTGGACCGGCCCGGCTCATCGTGCTCAGTGTGCGGCGCGGCCCGGAAGACGGGCGCGGCGTGGAGGTGCGCGATGAAGCGGGCGATGAGCGGAACGGGTTGGCGCGGGTTGGCGGTGGTGGCGGCGTTCATGGGCGCGTGCGCGCCGGCGCAGCCGAGTCCGGGGGTGCCGGCAACCGCAGCTGTCGCGGCTGGAGGCGCCGATGCTTCTGCGGGCGAAGCGGATGCGAGCTGGCAGGATGCGGGAGACGGCGCGGTCGAGGGCACTCAGGATGCCGGGTTGCGGACCATCACGATGTGCAGCCCGGTGTTGTGCGGGAACGGGGCGTCGATTTCGGTCGTTCTACCGGTGCCGGCACAGGAGCTCGCCGACGCGCGGGTGTACTTGTCGGTGGGTAAGGAGCACTTCGAGACGAGGCGGCCGAGGCCGATAGATACCGTGGCCGACGAGTCATACATGTGGGATGGTCCAGAGTCGGGAATTGGGCAACGCATCGTCAGTCTCGGGGCCCGACTCAGTCGGCTCGAGATAGGGCTGGCCATCCCTGCCGAACTCGCGATCGACCACCAGGCGTACACCGTGCGGGTGGTGACGCCACGGGGAAAGCAGCTCCTCAGCGTGACCCGTCGGATGGGAACCGTGCCTGTCAAGCTGGACCCATACACCTGTCCACAGTCGTGCAAGACCGTGAGCATACGCCTGTACTCCAATTCGCAGTCCGGGATCACGTGCGAGAGCAACGAGTGCGACTCGGGGCTCGAGCTGCGCCTCGAGGCTCCCCAGATGGTTCAGCAGATGGACGGTGTGCGGGTGTGCTTGAACCAGCGATGTGCAGACGCGCAAACGGACGGCATCGAGGTAGTCCGCTCCCGCGGAGAGGACTATCATTACGGGTTCGGCGTGCCGTTTCATGCCAGTCGAATGGAGTTCCTCACGAGCTCCTCGGAGTTGATCTTCCATGTCGAGTCGGACCCCGTCGTTCTAGCCGACGGCGACAAGTACACAATAACGTTCTTCAAGGCGCACCAACCCATCGGCAGGTTCGAGCAGGTCGTGCGCTATCAAGCGTCGTTCCCCAATGGACAGCAGTGCGACACTGTCCCTTGCAAGCGAGCGACCGTGCAGGCGCGATTATGACCTAGCGTTGGTTCACGTCGCGCAGAAGGGGCGAGTAGCGAGTAGGTGGCGCAAGCTTGTGTGCACCGCGGATGCCCCCTTCACAGTTGACAGTATAGATCTTATGCGATCTTC
>JAJZQG010000376.1 GCA_021847645.1 Myxococcales bacterium | reverse complement strand
CTTGCGGCGGCAGGTCTCTTTTGCCAGATTGCCCCGCGTGAGCACCGACCGACCCTTCCGCATTCTCGGCATCCAGCACATCGCCCTGGGCGCTCTCGACAAGGCCGGCCTGCGCCGCCTTTGGCTCGAGACCCTCGGCTTGTCCCAGCACGGCACCTTCCGCAGCGAAAAGGAAAACGTCGACGAGGACATCCTGGTCATGGGCCAAGGCCCGCTGCGCACCGAGGTCGACGTCATGCAGCCGGTCGACAAGGACAAGAGCCCGCGGGTGCACGAGCCCGCGCTCAATCACGTGGGCCTTTGGGTGGATGACCTGCGCGCGGCCGTGCCGTGGCTCGAGGCACACGGCGTGCGCTTCACCCCGGGCGGCATCCGCAAAGGAGCCGCGGGCTTCGATATCTGCTTCATTCATCCCAAGGGCAATCCGCAGTTCCCGCAAGGCGGCGAGGGTGTGCTGGTCGAGCTCGTCCAGGCGCCCGCTGAGGTTGTCGCCGCGTTCGACAAGCTCGCTGCACTCGGCTCCTGAGCCTTCGATGGACCCGCGCAAGCTCCCCGCTGGAAGGCTCGGCCGCTTGGGACGCGTGGCGTGGGTCGGAGCGCGGCTGGGCGCGTCCAAGGTCCTCGACCGCAAGGAGCACACTGCGGTCGCGGTGGCCGACATGCTGGGCACGCTTCGCGGGCTCGCGAGCAAGATCGGCCAGATGGCCAGCTACGTGGATGGCGTGATCCCCGAGACCCAAGATACGCCGTGGCAGACTGCGCTGTCCGCGCTGCGGGCCGCCGCGCCGTCGTCACCGCCGCAGGAAGTCAGGAAGCTGGTGCAGAGCGAGCTGGGCGGAACGATCGAGTCGCTCTTCGAGCAGTTCGACCTCACGCCGTTTGCCAGCGCATCCATTGGCCAGGTGCATCGGGCGAGGCTTGCCGACGGGCGGGATGTGGCGGTGAAGGTGCAGCACGCGGGCATTGCCAAGGCGCTCGAGAGCGACCTGTCGAACGCCGGCTTGCTCGAGACGGTGGTGGGCCCGATCGTGGGGCGGCACCTGCACGCGTCCGATCTGCTCGCCGAAGCCCGGGTCAGGTTTCGCGAGGAGCTCGACTATGCCCTCGAGGCCGAGCGCATGAAGGCCTTCGCGCGCATTCATGCTGGCGAGCCGTCGGTCGTGATTCCGGGCGTCATCGACGAGCGAAGCTCTTCCAGGGTGCTGACCACCGAGCTGGTCCCGGGCCTCGGATTCGACGATGCGTGCGCGGCGGAGCCTGACGCGCGGCGCCAATGGGCCGAGACGATGTGGCGATTCGTGTTCCGCGGGGTGCTGGTCGGGGGCATGTTCAACGCGGACCCGCACCCCGGCAACTACGTATTCCAGCCCGGCGGGCGCGTGGCGTTCCTGGATTTCGGCTGCGTGCAGCCCTTGTCCCGGGAGCATCAGCGCATGGCGGTGCAGGTGCACGTGGACGCTGCGGCCAAGGACGAAGATGCGTTTCGCCGGCACGCGGTGCCGTATCTGCGGGCGCATCCGGGCAAGCACGAGGAGCTCGCGGTGGCGTTCATGCGTCATTGTTTCGAGCCGATCTTCCGGGTGCCGTTCCGGATGACGCGCGGGTACGTGGCCGGGCTGGTGCGCGAGCTGGCGGACTCGGCGAACGAAGCACGCAAGCTGCCCGTGGGCGAGGTCCCGCCCTTGCCCGAGGGAATTCTGTTCATGAACCGGCTGCAGTTCGGGTTCTACTCGGTGCTGGCGCGGCTCGAGGTGGACGTGGACTTCGCGGCCGTGGAGAGAGGATTCATCGAGGAGGCGTGTCGCGCTACGGGGCTGGGCGGGGTGTTTGAAGCGGCGCGTTAGCGTCGGCGCAGACGGCGCGAGAGGATGGAGGCCAGGGCTGCGGCGGACAGGGCGGCGAGCCAGCCTGCGCCCTGCGGTCTGCTCGAGGTCATCGTGCAACCGGTGCCTGCATCGGGCGAGGACGAGGTTGGTGTTGCGCCGCCTGCCGTGTTGTCGGCCGCGGACGGGGTGCCGGCCGCCTCGGAATACGAGCCGGACGAGAAGCCGGGCGGCACGCACATCATGATAGGCGTGGCGTTCGCGCAATCGTTGGTGGAGGTGTCCTGCGGAAGGTTGCCCGGCGCAGGGGCGGGCGCGGGCGCAGGCGCCGGAGCGGGCTCGGTCGTGCCCCCATCCACGGCGATCGGCGTGGTGCTCCCGCAGTCGGGGCTGACGTCGGCGCAGAGCCAGTCGGTCGGGCAATCGGAGCTGGTCTGGCAGGTAATCTGCTTGGGCGAACACTCCTTCTGGGTGCTGCCGATGCAGTCCGAGGGCGGGCAATCGGTGCCGGGCGCGCAATCGATCGCGGGGCAGGGCACGGGAACATCCTCGCACGCGAAGTCGGTTGGGCAATCGGCGTCCGAGGTGCAGGAGATGGTCACGTACGCGCAGGTCTTGGGCGCGTTGGGGTCGGGCGGGTCGCAACCCGCGTCACCGTCGGAGCTGACCCAGCAGGTTTGCGCCTCGTTGGCGACGCACTTGAGGTAGGAAGGGCAGTCGGCGTCGGTCTGGCAGCTGATAGGGGCCTGCTCGCACGAACCGGTGGTGTCCTGGACCGGCGTGGCGTCGGGGCAATCGGGCGGTGTCGCGCAGCCGGGGGCGCTCTGGCCTTTCACGCACTGGAAGCCGGGGGAGCAGTCCGCATCGCTGGTGCACTGCTGGGCGCGCGCCTCCGAGACGGCGAGCAGGGCTGCCACGCCGCAGAGGGTGGCAGCGAATCCGAGGCGCAGTGTTCGTCGGGTGTCGGTTGCGTGACGCATGTCGGGCTCCCTGGGTTGAGTGGGTTTCCCTCTGTAAAGTAGCACGATCGGTGCCACGGCTCGCTTGCGCATATTTGTCGGCAAGCGAAGGGGCATCGCCCGGTCGGGCGGAACGGCGGCGCTTGCGTGGCACAGCCGCGCGTGGCTCACCGTGACGCAGGTGTCATCGCCGCCGGCCCGCTCGGCGAAATGCCGCTGAGCCCAGGTCGAGTTGCGTTACCATCCGGCCATCATGCTTCGTCGCTCCTTCGGCCTGGCGGCCGTGCTGTGCACGCTTGTCGCGGCTCCCTCGTGCGGCTCGGACGAGTCCGTGGCGCCCGCGCCGCAGTCCTCCGGCGAAGAGGCTGGCGCGGACGCGGCCACGCAGCCCGACGGGGGAGAAGAAGCCTCGGCGGAGTCCGGCGGGCACGATGCCCCGACGAGTGCGACCTTCACGCTCGAGAAGTCGTTTACGGTCACGTCGGTCACCAGCGGACACCTCGCTTTTCCGGACGTGACGCGGCTGTCGGACGGCCGGCTGCTGTTGGTGTATCGCCAAGGCGCCTCGCACGTGGACAAGACCGGGCGCATCATGAAGCAGTTCGGCACGGCGGACGGCTTGACGTGGACGGACCCGGAGGTTCTCTACGATGCGCCGAACATCGACGACCGGGATCCGTCGGTCGCGATGCTGTCGAACGGCGACGTGCTGGTGACGTACTTTCAATACCGGCAGCTGCCTCTCGCCGACGGCACGCTGGCGGTGCATCATTGTTTCGCGGGGCGGTCGCACGATGACGGCGCCACGTTCGGCACGTTCGTGCAGGTGGATCCGGGCGACATGAACCCGACGGACGCAGTGCTCGACGCCTCGGGGCACTGGGTCGACGGCAGCGGCAACCCGATTATCGTACAGGGTTGTTCGAGCGCAGTCGTGGAATGGCAGGGCAAGGTGGTCTTGCCCACGTATGGCGGGCAGTCGCTCAACCTTGCCAACCTGGCGGGTTCGGCCAAGTCGCGCATATCGCGCTATGAGAGTACGGACTGGGGCGACACGTGGACGGGCGGGGTGGTGGCCGCGGACAAGGCGACGGACCACTGGCTCGAGGAGCCGGCGCTGGTGGTGGTCGATGACGGCAGCGTGCTGATGCAGGTTCGCACGGCGCTCGGGGCGAGCCCGAGCAATGCGGGCAAGATGATGCAGATGCACTGGGATTCCGTGGCGGGGGACTGGTCCGACGTGACGTACTTGCCGTTCGTTGGGCATGCGCCGGAGCTTGTGCAGTTGTCCGACGGGGTGGTGCTGAGCGGGTTCCGGGAGCTGGACGACGCGATGACGCGCGAGTGGGTGTCGTTCGTGTACTCGCTGGATCGAGGCGCGACCTGGAGCGATCCGATCCGGGTCAAGGACTGCGCGGCAGTGGAGTGTGGGTACCCGGCGATCGAGGACCTGGGGGCGGGGCGCTTCCTGTTCGTGTACTACGCGCCGGGGGGCGTGGCCATCGACGCGGCGATCTTCCGGGTCGAACTGTCATGACGGGCGCGGCGCCGGCGTGCCGCGAGGCGCGACGAGAGAGCGGGCGAGACGAGGCCAGGGATGCGTAGGCGGCCCGCGAAGCGGCGATCGGATCCGTTGCCGGGCGATCGCTCGTTGGCAGGTGCGAGAGCCGGGATCATGCTCGCGATCCTCGGCCTGGCGTCGTTGGTGTCGCTGGGTGCGACGCCGGCGGGCGTGGCTGTCAGCTTGATAGGTTCGTATCTGATTCTGCGTGCGGCCGTTCTTTGGCTGACGACACGGCGGGTGAGCGCGGATGACGGCGGGCTGCGTGTCCGGTCGGTCGGGCGAAGGCGCTACGTTCCGTTCGAGCAGATATCCGACGCGGCGCTGGTGAACACGAGGCTGGCCGCGCGCCCGGCGCTCCTGGTTCGGGACAAGACTGGGCGAGCGTTGGTTCGCAAAGCGAACCTGCACGCTGCGGACATGGACGCAACGAACGACGTGTTGATCGCCCTGGATCGTTGGAAGCTCGCGCACCCGCAGCAACGTGGCAGCCAGAGGGCATTCCCTCGCAACGGGATGCCGCTCGATATGTGGCTTCGAGATTTGGAGCGCTTGGCACCAAAGGCGCGCGAGGCGTATCGGCAATCGGGACCGTCGACAGAAGACTTGTGGGAAACATTCAGCGATCGCGCGGCCAGCACGGACGACAGGGCGGCGGCTGCATGGCTGTTGCTGCACGCCCCGGACCAGGAGTCGAGGCGTCGGGTTGCAGGTGCGATCGATTCGACGACACCGGCGCTGGTCAGCGCGGTGGCAGGGCTCATAGCTGTTAGCAGTTCTGGCGACGGTCACGGTCACGGTCACGGTCACGGTCACGGTCACGGTCACGGTCACGGTCACGGTCACGGTCACGGCCCACGGTCACGGTCACGGCCCACGGTCCACG
>JAJZQG010000375.1 GCA_021847645.1 Myxococcales bacterium | reverse complement strand
CCGTGACCGTGACCGTGACCGTGACCGTGACCGTGACCGTGACCGTGACCGTGGGCCGTGACCGTGGGCCGTGACCGTGACCGTGACCGTGACCGTGACCGTGACCGTGACCGTGACCGTCGCCAGAACTGCTAACAGCTATGCCCCCAACAGGCCCCTGCCCAACATGCCATTGCCCCTGAGCGAAGCGACGCCCGGCCCTGATCCGTGTCGCGCCCGGGCACAGCGTCGTGGCTCAACGTGGCACGCCCGGCGGGCTGCGATGCGAGCAAATCCACGAGAACAACAGCGGCCCAGGGCTTGGCCCGCGGATTGCTCCAGCGTGCGGCCGAGGAGAGAGAGCCCATGTCCCTTCATTCACGACGCCCCCGCCCCGTCGCCGCTGCTTCGAGCCCTTCCTATCCCCGATTCGTCGTCGCTGGCCTGTTCGCCCTGACCGTCGCTGCGTGCGGCGGCAAGGTGGACGAGCCCGCGGGCGGCGCCGACAACGGAACCGGCGGCGCTGCGTCCGGTGGCTCGGCCGGCGCCGCGGGCCAGGTGGTTGTTCCTCCGGACCCCCCGACGGGCGGCTACGCGGGAGCGCCCGGCGGCGTTGCGCCCGCACCCATCGAGGTGTGCAATAACGGGCTCGACGACGACTACGACGGGATGGTGGACTGCGCCGATCCGGACTGCGTGAACGATCCGGCCTGCGCCGGCGGGTTTGGCGGCGCTTCCGGCGGCGGCGCCCCCGCGCCCGTGGAGGTGTGCGACAACGGGGTCGACGACGACTACGACGGGATGGTGGACTGCGCCGACTCGGATTGCCTCAACGACCCTGCCTGCCAAGGCGGCTACGCCGGAGCGCCCGGGGGCGACATCGCCGTGCCCTACGAGATCTGTGACAACGGGATCGACGACGACGCCGACGGCCTGATCGACTGCGCCGATCCGGACTGTGCTTCCAGTTGTGGAGGCCAGGGCTCGGGTGGCCCATAATCCACCAATGGAGCTCACCCTCTTCGTCGAGCACCAGTGCAACCTGCGCTGCAGCTACTGCTACAACGGCACCAAGTTCAATGCGACGATGCCGTGGGAAACCGCGGACAAGGCCATCCGGGCCGCGCTCTCGCGCCCCCCCGGCACCGTGTTCGACCTGTCGTTCTTCGGCGGCGAGCCGCTGATCCGCCTCGACCTCGTGCGCCGCTGCGTCGAGCTGGCGTCGTCGTTGATGCAAGGATTCGCCCCGCGGCCGCGGATGCGCGTGCTCATGAACACCAACGGCACGCTCATCGACGACAATGCTGTCGCGTTGCTCGCGCCGAACGCTGCGTGGCAATCGACGGTGTTCGTGTCGCTCGACGGCCCCCGGGCGCTGCACGACAAGCATCGAGTCCGGGTAGACGGCAAGGGAAGCTACGACGACGTGGTACGCGGCATTCGCCGGCTGCTCGACGCCCATATCCCTGTGGTCATCATGGCGGTGGTCGGCACGCGGACGGCGCGCTCGTTGGGCGAATCGCTCGAGACGTTCCTGTCGCTCGGGGCCAGCAACATCGTCTTCAACATCGACTACCGTGACGACTGGGACGACGGCAGCATCGTTGAGCTTCGCGCCGGGCTCAGGGAAGCGGGTGACGTGCTCATCGAGGCGTTCCGCAAGGGCGCCGCGCCGCTGGTCGATCCGCTCCACACCAAGATCCTGTCGCACATGACCGGAGGCTTGCCCTGCGCCAGCCGGTGCACGCTCGACAACGAGATAGCGGTGGCGCCGTCGGGGCGGCTCTACCCCTGTGCCCAGATGATCGGCGAGGACCGGAGCGATCACCTGGTCATCGGCCATGTGGACACTTGGGTGGATCGGGCACGAGTGCAGCACCTGCAGCACAAGAAGAACGCGGTGGAGGACACATGCGCGGATTGCGCCGTTCGCGACAGGTGCCAGAGCCACTGCGGGTGCCGTCATGTGGCGCTGACCGGCGAGCTCGGCCAGATCGACGCGGTGCTATGCGAGACCGAGAGGGCGATGATCGAGGAGGCGGATCGGGTCGCGCAGCAGCTCCACGCCGAGCAATGCCCGGCGTTCATCCATCAGTACTACCAGCGTACGTGGAAGGCCGCGCCCGGTGCGGTGCTGATGCCGCTGCGGGTTCGCAAGAGCTAGCGGGGCAGGGCCCCGGCCCAAGTTGGGGGCTGTCGCCCCCACGCTCCCGTTGGTCGCTGCCCCCGCGGTCAGGCAGGGCATCGCCAAGACCGAATGCCGTTCGAGTTCTGCCTTGACGAAACTTGACTCGATCAGCGCAACTTTTCCGGCCCTGCCGGGTTAGACGCTTCCCGACACATGGGGAACATGGGCTCGCGGCGGTCCGTCCAGCGCAAGCACCTCGTCCCGCGGCGGCAGCCGTCGATGGAGGGCACGCCAGGCCAGCGCCCGCAGCACCACCACCGGTCCCCAGACGGCCGATCCCACGAGGATAGCCAGCTCTCGCCACAGCCCGCTGCCGTCCACGGGCCTGAGGCGAAGGCGGAAGAGCAGCGCGTCGAAGGCCAGGCCGTAGATGTTGCCGATGAGGATGGCCCGTATGCTCGCCATGATCTCGTGGGTGGCCTGCGGCCCGTACTCGGCGAGCACGTGCTCGAAGGCCTCGGCGTCGGGCTGTCCTTCGGTATCGGCCACGTGCTGTGCGAAGATCAGCGCGGTGTGTTCGGCCCGGGGCGCTGCCTGCAGATTGCCCGCCACCAGCGCCCGGGTCTCGTCTCCTTCGACTCCGGCGCGCAGCGCCAGGCGCGTGTGGAGGTACGAGCAGTAGCGGCACCCGTTGACCTGCGTGACCGCGAGCATCAGCCGCTCGGCCGTCGCCTTGCCGATGGTCCGCGGCCGCATCACCGCGCCGAATCCCGCCCGAACCAGCGCGTCGAGGATGCGGTAGTACGTGGCGACCGAGTGGATTCGCATGGTCCGTGGGGTGGTCATCGGAGTCTCGTCGTATTCGCCGGAGAAGCGTTTCTCATGGGTTATTCCTCTCCGACAGGCCAATAGGCCAATGCCGAACATGCCCTTCCCAATGGGATGCGTGTGGGCTTCTGGCGCATGTTTTCACGACGCAGGTGGCAATCGTGGCGGCGCCTCGTCCGGCGTCCGAGGCTCGGGTGCCGGCTCCGGCTTCTTGGCCTCGGGCGCGGCCTTCTTGCGCGGGCCCAGCGCCACGAACGCCATCGCCGCCAGCGCGATAACGCCGATCGCCGCCGCCCCCGCGTAGCGTCGCCAGCTCGCCTGCCGCACCTCGCTCTCGGTCTTGTGCCGCTCGAGCATCGTGCGCGCCTTGGCGTTCGACGGGTCGAGCTGAAGGGCGTTCTCCAGCAGCGTCACGTCGAACACGCCGCGGGCTGCCAGGTCCTCGGCTTCGATGTACGAGATCTCGGAGCGCACCTGGTTGGCCGACGGTCCGGTCGGGTCGATCGTCTCGGCCTTGCGCAGCATCGCGAGGGCGGCAGCGCGATCCTTGGGCTCGAGCGATCGAGCCTGCTGCAGGTAGGCCGGCACCATCTGGGCCCGGCGCTCGAACATCGGCGCCCGCGCCAGCACCTGGTCGAAGCTCTTGACCGCCTCGTCGACCTTGCCGTCCTTGAGCCGCGCCAGGCCCTGATCCATCGTGGCGTACACTTCCTGCAGCCGCGATCGGTCATACTCGGCGAACAGCTCCTGCGCCGTGCGCCTCCAGTCCCACGACGGCGACGGCTTGTGGTCCAGCAGGTTCTCGTAGGCGTCGCGCAGCTGCCACCTGGCAGGATCGCCGATCATGCCGACGGCTTCCCGCGCGGCGGTGCGTACCTGCACCCGGTCGCTGTTCGCAAAGCCCACGATCACACGCACCGCTTCGACCTCGCGTGCCCGGCCATAGGCCCGCAGCACGTCGGCCAGCGCTTGCGTGTCGTGGATGCGCACCGCCTCGCTCGGAATCGCCTTGCCCATCAGATCGAGGCGACGGTTCGCCCACGTGCGCACCATCTTCGAGTCGCTGTAGGACGCCTCGATGAGCGCCGGCAGCGCGCGATCGCCCATGCGCGCGAGCTGCCGCTGCACATCGATGCGGAACATGTCGCCGAAGTACATGTACACGTTGATGATCTCGCGTGCGCTGGCCGTGGTGTCGATGCACGCGCACACCCGCTCGAGCGCCAGGACCGACACCAGGTCGCGATACGCCGCTTGGCTCGGCGTGGGCTTCGCCAGCACGAACGCCAGCCAGTCCGCCTTGGGGTCCAGGATCAGCGGGTGAGCCGCCGCCGCCAGGTTCTCGTCCTCGTCTTCCGCCGGCGCCTTCGTGTCCTTGTCGTCGGAAGAGTCCTTGGTGTCGCGTCCCGCCTTGCGCGCCGCCTCCAGCAGCTTGCCCATGCCGTCGCGATCCGCGCTCTTGCGCAGCGCCAGCAGCTTCGCAGCGATCGCCGGCAACATCGTCGAGTCCTGATCCGACAGCGCCTCCGACGCCCGATCGCGCTCCTTGTCGTCCATGCCCGCCAGCTGTGCGAGCAGCTTGTCGAGCTCGGCCGTCGAGTCCGGGTCAGCCGGCGGCAGCTCCGTCGAGCTGGGGCGCGGGATCGTGGGAAGCGGGATGGCCGGGGCGCTCGCGCTCGAGGAGTCCGACGGCGCATCTGCCATCACCACCGGCGCAAGGCCGGCCACCAGCACCAGGGCGACGGACAGCGGGGCGAGCGGGGATCGAGGTCTCATGCGGGTTCGATTCAAGTCAACGCGCGCGCCGTGCGCAACCATTCCCGGCCGCGAATCCGGCCCGCGGCCCGGGATGGCTCACTCGGTCGTGCGAAAATCATGGAACTTGCCGGTGTACGAGCGCCATCGCACGTCCACCGTCTCCACGCGCGCCGGGCTCGGCCCTCGATGCGCCCACGCGATCAGCTCGCGCATCGGCTCCTCCTCGCCCTCCACCGTGAGCTCGATGTTGCCGTCCGCCCGGTTGGCGACGAACCCGGTCAGACCCAGACGACGCGCCTCGCGCTGCGCGCTCGCCTGGAAGAAGACTCCCTGCACCCGCCCTCGAACGACCAATTGAACCTGTTTCAATGCCATGTTGACGCCGGCCCTTCGTAGCGTCAGGACTGGTCCCGCGCAACCGTCGTGTTGCGCTTGGCGTCGTCCGACCGCCCGCTGTCCGGGTGGGGAAGGGTTCTCAAGGGGTTGGCATGACCACACGTTTTGCCGCTGTTCTGTCCGGTCGCCTCGCGGCGGGCAT
>JAJZQG010000105.1 GCA_021847645.1 Myxococcales bacterium | reverse complement strand
CGATCTGGCGTGGTGGGTGATGCCGAGAGAGGCATAGGCACCGACGTCGTCGCCGGCCACGCTCGAGCCAGGGTCGGTGGAGTCGAGCAGCACGCGGCCCGCCGCGTTGGCAATCGTCATGCGGAAGCTGTCGAGGTGCAGGGTGACGGAGGCCTGGGAGGAGCCGAGGGTGACCACGGGCGGGCCCTGGTAGCGAGGACGGGCCGAGGGTCCCAGGGGGCCATCGGAGGAGCTGCAACCGAAGAGGGACAGCAAGGCCAAGGGCACGAGGAGGCGAGCGCGCATGAGAGCGAGGATCGGCGCGCTGAGCGAGAGTGTCAATCGGAGGAGGGAATCGAAGCGGTGGGCGCGGATCGGCGCGCCTCGGAGCCATTGCGTTCCGGGGGGCGAGACGCTAGGAAGCCGCCATGAATCAGGCCAAGACCGCGATCACGCCGACCCGTGAGGAGAACTACGCCGAGTGGTACCAGCAGGTGGTGCGCGCGGCGGATCTGGCAGAGAACTCGCCCGTACGGGGATGCATGGTGATCAAGCCCTGGGGCTACGCGATATGGGAGAACATGCAGCGCGTGCTGGACGACATGTTCAAGGACACCGGCCACGTGAATGCGTACTTCCCGCTGTTCATCCCGCTGTCGTTCCTGGAGAAGGAAGCGGAGCACGTGGAGGGCTTCGCCAAGGAGTGCGCCGTGGTGACCCACCACCGCCTCGAGGCGGGCGCCGACGGCAAGCTGGTACCGGCGGGCGAGTTGGAGGAGCCGCTGGTGGTGCGGCCGACCTCCGAGACGATCATCGGTGCGATGTTCGCCAAGTGGGTGCAGAGCTACCGGGACCTTCCGCTGCTGGTCAATCAGTGGGCCAACGTGGTGCGCTGGGAGATGCGCACGCGCCTGTTCTTGAGGACGACCGAGTTTCTTTGGCAGGAAGGGCACACGGCCCACGCGACGTCGGAGGAGGCGGAGCGCGAGACGATGCAGATGCTCGAGGTCTACGCCGACTTCGCGGAGAATTGGATGGCGATGCCGGTGATCAAGGGCGAGAAGACGGCTGGCGAGCGATTCCCGGGCGCGGTTCGGACCTATTGCATCGAGGCGATGATGCAGGACAGGAAGGCGTTGCAGGCGGGCACGAGCCACTTCCTGGGGCAGAACTTCGCCAAGGGCAGCGGCATCGTGTTCCTCGACGAGACCGGCGCGCAGCAGCACGCCTGGACGACGAGCTGGGGCGTGTCGACGAGGCTGGTGGGCGGGATGATCATGACGCACGCGGACGACGACGGGCTGATTTGCCCCCCGAAGCTGGCACCGTCGCAGGTGGTGATCCTGCCGGTGACGCACAAGGCGGAGGATCGCCAGCAGGTGCTCGACTATTGCCGGGCGCTGCAAAAGGAGTTGCGGGGCAGGACGTTCGCGGGCCGGCCGGTGCGCGTGGAGGTCGACGAGCGGGACCTGCGCGGCGGCGACAAGGTCTGGCATTGGATCAAGAAGGGAGTGCCCATCCGGCTGGAGATCGGGCCACGGGACATCCAGAGCGATTCAGTGTTCATGGCACGACGCGACAAGGGCACCAAGCAGAAGGTCAGCGTGCCTCGGGCGGAGTTCGTGGCCACGGTCGACAAGATCCTGCAGGAGATCCACGACGGGCTGTTCGAGCGGGCAGCAGCGCATCGCGCGGGGCACACGCAGAACATCGACACGAAGGAGGACTTCTACGCCTACTTCACGCCCGAGCAGCGGCCCGAGGGGCAGCCCACGCCGATTCACGGCGGGTTCGCCATGACGCACTTCTCGGGCGACGTCGAGGTCGAGCAGAAGATCAAGGACGAGCTGGGCGTGACGGTGCGCTGCATTCCGCTGGCCGACGGGGAGCCCGGAACATGCCCGTTCACGGGCAAGGCGAGCGCCAAGCGCGTGGTGTGGGCCAAGAGCTACTGAGCCGGCAGGGAGCTTGTCCGTTGCGGTGAAGAGCAGGCGATTCGAAAGCGCCTGGCTAGGACTCTTGCGTAGCGCTCATTCTTCCGGACTGCGGCGGACGGATGGTCGAGGGCTGGGCAGCCGCCGATCGCGCGGGTGATCGCTGCCGCGAGCACGGCATCGATGGGGAACGACAGCGGCCCGGAGCGCCCCACCATCGTGGCTACATCGGCAAGGTCGGGACCGACGGCTTGCGGGGCAGCGGGGGGAATCCCGTCGTGATCAGCAGGCGCGCGCTCAACCCGACGAACAGCGCGCGCAGGATGTCATCGCGGCTGGCGAAGCCGTCGGCCGTGTGCTGGTCGATGACCTCGCCAAAGCGTTTGGGGGCGTCCACACTCGCCAGGATGGTGGCGAGCCTGTGGCTGAGGCGCAGGTGCGCGGCGGGGAACGGCGGGGCGGAGGCGGGGCGAATCTCCGCGTCCATGAACGGCGCGAGAAGCTCCAGCAGGTCGACCTCGGCCAAGCCCTGGAGAAGGCCCTTGGTGATGAGCTCGTAGGCGGACGTGCCGTGAAGGATGGCGTCGCCCTCGGCGCGCACGTTGGGTATGAACTCGAGGGTACCGAACTTCCAGGTGACGAGGTCGATGAACCGCTCGTGGGTCTGGGCCACCAGGGCGCGGAACAGCTCGATGGGGCGCAGCACGCCCAGCCCGACCAGCGCGTCGCCCAGCCTTCCGCCGTAGCGCGGACACAGCGCCAGAGCCATGTCCACCTCCATCGGCAGCGCCATGCCACGGGACACCAACTGCTGGCCGAGCAGCTCGTTCTTGTCCGTGGACGTGGTGAGCACCGGTGCGCCGTCGACCAGGAATACCTTCTTGCGGCGGCGGTTCTGCGTGGCCAGCAACAGGCCGGTCTCCTTGCGCGTGGTGAGGTCGAACAGGTTCATCGCGTGGCTGGCGCGGTCGATCTCCCAGGTGTCCCTGGCCATGGTGGAGGCCCCCGGGGGCAGGCTCAACGCCGGCGACAGCAGCAGGCGAGCGAGCTCGGGCAGCTCGCGGGCGGGGCGGAACGGACCGTTGCCCCGCGCCACCGGCGTGTCGCCGTTGGCCCGCTCGGTCGCAACCAACTCGACGAGCTCGGCATAGGGGATGGGGCCCACGATGTGCTCGCCCATGGTCACGCGGAACACCGCGGGCGAGACGGGCGCTTCGGCAGCGGACGCGCCGGGAGGCGCACCCGTGGCAGGCGGCGAGGCCTCGTGGATCGGCACGTCGCGCGCGACGATGGCGTCGGGGTTGGGAGTCTTGGGGCGCTTGTGCGGCTTGCGGGCGCCTTCGGGCATGCGCGGGATGTCGAGCAAATGCTCGCCCGAACGGGTGGTGGTGATGAGCCCGGTCTGTTGCATCCACGGCACCAGCCGCGACGAGCCGATGGAGATGCGCTGCTGTCGGGCGAACTCCTCGATGGCTTCGGCGAACTCGCCCGCGGTCTGGAAGCGATCGCTGGGGTCCTGCGCCAATGCCTTGCGCGCGATGGCCGCCAAGTCGCCATGCACGTGCGACGAGAACCGGTCGAACACGGACAGGTCCGCGTCGCGGATCCGCATGAGCACGTCGAGCTCGTTGCCCACGCCGAACAACGGGCGGGACACCAGGAGCTCCGCCAGCACGATGCCGAGCGTAAACAGATCGCTGCGAGCGTCGATCTTGCGACCGGTCACCTGCTCGGGCGACATGTACCCCAGCTTGCCCTTGAGCTGCCCCTCCTCGGTGCGACGTTCGAAGTCGTCGGCCCGGGCGATACCGAAGTCGCCGAGCTTGACCGAACCCGATCGCGCGATGAGGATGTTGCCGGGAGACACGTCACGGTGCACCAGGCCCAGGGGAACGCCATGAACGTCGACGGCCGCGTGGGCGTACTCGAGCCCGCGCAGCACGCTCACGATGATGTGCAGGGTTCCGTCGAGCAGCAAGTACTCGCCCAGGGCCGCCGCCTTGCGCACGACCTTGGCGCCGGTGGTGCCGTCGACGAACTCCATGGCCATGTACAGCTCGCCGCCGGCCTCGCCGAAGTCGAAGACCTGAACCAGGTTCGGGTGCGAGAGCTGGGCGCAGACCCTGGCCTCGTCGATGAACATCGAAACGAAGTCGGCATCCCGCGCCAGCTGCGGCAGAATGCGCTTGAGGGCGACGGTCTTGGTAAAGCCGTGGGGCCCGTCGCGACGTGCGAGGTACACTTCGGCCATTCCGCCGGTGGCGAGCAAGCGGAGCAACTCGTAGGGTCCGAGCTTCTGGGGGAAATGTGCGGGTGTGCCGGGCATCAGCGCGTTTGTTTTGCGTAGCTTACCAGCATCGGTGGAAACTGGCGTCACAACTTCTCCGGTCCATCCAACCGCACTTCGGGGAATCGCGATGGCGAAAAGAAAAGCGCAGGCCAAGCAAGCCGCACTCGAACCCGCAGGCGCCGACCCACACCTCGGCGGCATCAACAAGAGACACCGCGCACGCACCGTTGCCATCTCCGGCTCCAGCTCGTTTCTGGGACGCAACCTAATCGGCCTGCTGGAGGAAGACCCGCGCATCGGGCGCATCGTCGCGCTCGACGTTCGTCCGCCGGCCACGGCAGGCGCCAAGACGCACTACTACGAGGTGGACTTCACGCAGCCTACCTCCGAGGCGCGGATGGCGGAGATCTTCTCCGCCGAACGCGTGCACACCATGGTGCACCTGGCGTTCCTGTCGCTACCGACCCACGCCACCGCCTGGGCCCACGAGTTCGAGTCCGTGGGCACCATGCACCTGCTCAACGCGGCCAGGCAGGGCGGCGTCACCAAGCTGGTGCATTGGAGCCAGAGCGTGCTGTACGGCGCTCGTCCTTCCAACCCCAACTTCCTGACCGAGCAGCGTGACTTGCGCGCCCCGAAGGCCGCGCAGTTCTTCCAGGACAAGATCGACGCCGAGGCCGAGGCCCAGCGCTTCGGGGAGCGAAAGGGCACCGTGGTCACCGTGCTGCGCACCGCGCCCATCCTCGGGCCGACCGTGCGCAACTACGTCACCCGCTTTCTCGGTCACCGGCTCGTGCCCGTGCTCATGGGCTTCGACCCGCTCTGGCAGTTCGTGCACGAGGTCGACGCCGTAGCTGCCTTCAAGCTCGCCGTGGATCGCGACATTCCGGGTACCTTCAACATCGTGAGCCAGGGCGTGCTGCCCTTGTCGACCGTGGTGCGCCTGGCGGGCCGCCTGGCCTTGCCGATTCCCCACCCTGTCGCGATCCCGCTCGCGGGTGCGCTGTGGGCCGCCCAGCTCATCGAGACGCCACCGGGCTTCGTGGACTACCTTCGCTACTTGTGCGTGGCCGACGGCGCCCGCGCCGAGCGCGAGCTCGGCTTCCGAGCCTCGTACAGCTCACGCGACGCGGTCCTGGACTTCGCGACCGCGCAGCACCTGCGCGACGTCAGGCTGCTCGACGAGCCGGCCGTATAGAGGTATCGCGTCTGAGCCCCACACTTCGGGAGAGAACCAGTGCAGCGAACGCACAACCGAAAGTCGGTCCTGGGAGACAATCCCTTCGCAACAGCCGAGCGCGAGGCGCCCGAAGCGACGGCGGTGCGCGCCACCACCAGGTCCCAGGCCTCCTCCGGTACACCTCGCGCCCCGCGCCGCGGGGGCACCAACAGCAAGGCCGCGTCCGCGGTGCCACCGGCACGCAAGACCGAGCGCAAGGCCAAGGTCGAGCACAAGGCTGCCAAGGCCGCGCGCGCCTCGATCCCGCCCGCGCAGCCAGCGGTCGTCGAGCAGCCCGCGGCATCGCTCGCCGAGGTCCACGAGCCGGCCGCGGCCAGCCCGAATCTCCCGCCCCCCGAGCCGGCGACCGACCTGCCTGCCGGCGTCGAGAGTCCAACGCAAGGGGACGTCGACGCGAGCGACGAGCTCGAGCGCAAGCGCGCGGTCGAGGCGAAGATCCGGGAGATCGAGAGCAGGATCGAAACGATGAGCGGCGAAGGCACGCCTCGCGCGGCCGAGCATCGGGAGCGCACGGGAGCTGCGCGAAGGGCGAAGACGGACGAGGCGCGAAGCGACGGAGGTGTACTGGACACCGCCCGCGAGATGCTCTCGAGCGACTACTACTTGCGTCAATGGGGGCGCATCGGCATGCGCAACCGCTCCGACGTGGTCGACGAGTTCGGCTACGATCCGACCTACGACAAGCGCGTTCGCCCGATCCTCGAGGCGATGTACGCGCGCTACTTCCGCGCGACCACCGAGGGCATCGAGCATGTGCCGTCGACCGGCCGGGCCCTCATCGTGGTCAACCACTCGGGGACGTTTCCGTACGACGGAGTCATGCTCAAGACCGCGGTGCGCAAGGAGCATCCGGCAGCGCGGGAGCTTCGCTGGCTGAGCGAAGACCAGATCTTCTACCTGCCGTTCGTGGGGTCGTTCATCACGCGCCTGGGCTCGGTGCGCGCATGCCAGGAGAACGCGGAGCGGCTGCTGGCGAACGACAACCTGGTCGCGGTGTTCCCCGAAGGTGCCAAGGGCGCGGGGCGTCTGTATCGAGATCGGTACCGGCTTCAGCGCTTCGGGCGGGGCGGCTTCATCCGTTTGTGCCTTCGCACGCGCACTCCGATCGTGCCCTGCGTGATCGTGGGCGCCGAGGAGTCGATGCCGTTGATGATGCGCGTCGAGTACCTCACCGGCCCGTTGGGCCTTCCCTACCTGCCCATCACCCCGACCTTCCCGTTGCTCGGCCCCCTGGGCCTGCTGCCCGCGCCCACACGCTGGTCGTTTTCCTTCGGTCCCCCCATCGAGCTCGAAGGCTACGGCCCCGAGTCCGCCGACGACAACGTGCTGGTGGGGCGCTTGACGGAGCGCGTGCGCGCCACCATGCAGACGATGCTCGATCGCGCGTTGTCCGCGCGGCGGTCGGTCTGGTTCGGATGATGCCTGCTGACACGCCCTCTGGTTTGCTCATCCTCGACAAGCCCCGCGGTCCCACGAGCCACGACGCGGTGGCGCACGTGCGACGAGTGCTGCGAACGAGATCGGTAGGGCACGCGGGGACGCTCGATCCGATGGCCACGGGCGTGCTGCTGGTCATGGTGGGCTTGTGCACGCGACTGTCCGGGTACCTCACGCTCGATCGGAAGTGCTACGAAGCGCGGCTGCAGCTGGGCCAGACGACGGACACGTGCGATGCGACGGGCCGCGTGGTCGCTTCGACCGAGGTGCCGCAAGAGCTTCGCGAGGCGCTGGGCGCGGCGGCGCGCGGGCAGCCCGCGCAGGGCGAGGGGCCGGACTTGCTCAGCCGCGCGCTGGGGGCCGAACGCGAGCGGACGTTGCAGGTGCCGCCGGCCCATGCGGCGATCAAGCAGCAAGGCGTGGCGGCCTACAAGCGCGCGAGGCGGGGAGAACAGGTTACCCTGCCGCCTCGCGAGGTGCGGGTCTACGAGCTGCGTATCAGCGGCGCCTCGGCCGAGCACGGCACGCTCGATGTCGTGCTCGACGTCTCGAAGGGCTACTACGTTCGGGCGTGGGCGCGGGACATGGGCGAGGCGCTCGGGGTTGGAGCGCACCTGTCCGCGCTGCGACGAACGAGCAGCGGCCCGTACCGGATCGAGGATGCTTTGGGATGGGACGACGGCGAGCAGGCGTGGCGACGTTCTTTGATCCCTTTGGAAGCGGTGGCGAAGACGTTGTTGGGCGAGGCCGTGTTGAGCGCGGCGGGGGTTCGTCGCGCGCTGCAGGGGCAGCGCTTGAGCGACGAAGACTTTGAGCATGCGCCGGGCGCGGGCACGACGGCGTGGTTTGCGGAGGACGGAAGCCTGGTGGCCATCGGGGACAGGTCGCGCGGCGGGCCCACGGTCGTGCGCGCGTTCCCGCGTTCGCTGGAAGTGTGCTAGGAAATAGTGGCGGTGAGACCTTGCGATGCGAGGCGATGACGTAGACGAGTCTTCCACGCCTCCAGATCGATGTCGGGTGGGGCGTCCAAGTCGATGTTCAAGTCGCGGGAGTCAGCGGTGATCAACACTGTGGCTCCGGCGAGGGGGCCGTCCCCTATTTCGAGCCGCAATGTGGCGGACCGCCCGTCGGCCGATCGTCCCCATGCCACACGTCTCACCAAGGTTTGGAGCATCGGTTCGAGGACGCTCGCCCTGACGGCGTCGAGCCGCGCGCTGGCGACCGTGGGTTCGTCGTTGTGCGGGGGGAGCATCCTGGCCTCCGACGCGAGGCAGCGCATGGTGGGGTCGAGGTCGGGCGAGTCGTGCCAGTCCCCGCCGTGCTGCTCGGTTTCAGCCTGGTCGCGATGCTCGAGGTGGGGCATCTCGGGCTCGGTGGTGGCAGGGGCGGCGGACTCGACGCGGGCGCTGGGGGGCGCGTGGTGGTGCGCAAGGCACGGCGCCGAAGCCGGGGGCCGACCGCGTGCGGGCGACGCTGCTCCGTGCAGCAGGTCGCGAAAACGCGAGACATGGCGCGGGAGCGCAGGAGCAAGGCCAGGCGGCAAACGCGGGGCTCGTGCGTCGCAGACCCTTGTGTTCATGCCGCTCCATCGGCCAGCCGCGCGCGCAGTTGCGACCTTTCGTTCCGGAGGCTGCGCGTGAACCTGCCCACCCAGTTCTCCAACGAGCTGTCGGTCGTCGCTGCGACGCAGTCCGGTATGTCCGGGCATTGGATCGGGGCCCTGGTGTCGTCGGTGCTCGGGGCCGTGTTCGCGGCAGGGACCTCGGTGCTCGGCGGCATGCCGTTGACGCGGGTGAAAGCGTGGCGGCAGGAAGCCGAGGCGCGCTCGGGGGCTGCACTGGGCCGATACTTGGAGGATCCGACCCGCGTGCTGTCGCGCTGGCTGGTCGGGCGCATCGTGTGCACGGCGCTGACGGCCGTGCTGATCGGCGACGCGGTACGAAACCTGTCTGCTCTTTGGGCGGTGCCCATCGCGATCCTCGGCACGCTGGCGACCTACGGGCTGTTGACCGAGGTGGTGACGGCCATTGCGCGCCGCAATCCGGCTCGCGCTGCGCCGTTGCTGTTGCGGTTGCTGCGGCCGGTGGAGTTGCTGACGGCTCCGCTGGCTTGGCCGATCGCGTCGGTGGCGCGCCTGTCGGGTCGACTGATGCCGCCGGCTGCGCCGCCCGACGGGCGCACGACCGAGCAGGAGGTGGGGCTTCTTCTGGCGGAGGGCCAACGGGCCGGCACGCTGGGCGAAGAGCACGCGCAGATGATCCAGAACGTCCTGGAATTCACCGACCTGACCGCGGTCGACGTGATGGTGCCGCGCACGAAGATGATCGGCGTGGACGCGGAGATGTCCATCGCCAAGGTGCTCGAGATCATCGCGCGCGAAGGACATTCTCGCTATCCGGTGTTCCGCGAGTCGGTCGACAACGTAGTGGGCCTGCTGTACGCCAAGGATCTGTTCCGCGTTCTGGACGACACGAACGTGCACAACGCGAAGGTCCAATCGTTCGTGCGCACGCCCGTGAACTTCGTGCCGGAGACCCAACCGATTTCGAGGCTGCTTCGGGAGATGCGCGCTCGGCGCCTGCACATGGCGATCGTGGTGGACGACTACGGCGGCATCTCGGGCCTGGTGACGCTCGAGGACATCGTGGAGCAGATCATCGGCGACATCCGCGACGAGCACGACGTCGAAGAGGATCCGGTGGTGGATCTGGGTGACGGGCGCCTGCTGGTCAGCGCGGCGATCCCGGTCGACGATCTGGCGCAGCTGCTCGACACGGAGTTTCCTGAGGAAGGAGACTTCGTGTCGCTGGGCGGCTTGATCATCCACGAGGCCGGTCGCGTGCCCGCTGCGGGCGAGCAGATCGAGGCCTACGGCTTCCGGTTCGTCGTTCGCGAAGCGGACGAGCGGAAGATCTCGAAGGTCGAGGTGGTCCAGATCGACAAGGGCGGTGGGGGAGCTCGTGGCAACGGCGAGCCCACGCCGGCGACGGGCGAGACGTGAATCCGGATCCGTTGTCGCAGATCGAGGGAGCGATCGTGGTGCACGTGTCCCTGGCGACGGAGCCGGAGGACGGCGGGATGGGCGCGGTGCGCGAGATCGCGTCGCAGCTTGCGGAGGTGTCGACGCTGCCGCCGGGCACGATGGTGGCGATTTCCGATCGGCTGCAGGGGGGGCGCAAGCGGAGCATGCTCGAGCGCGTGACGGGGCGAGCGGCGGGGGCGAAGCTGCACCGTGCGGCGCGGTGCACGGCGCTTCTTTCGAAGGGCTACGTGCGCATCGGCGGGGGAGTCGCGAGCGACAAGACGGACTGGGCGTGGGGGTTTGCGCCCGAGGGCGCGACGGACGGCTGATGCGGATCAGTGGCCGGCGCCGACGGTCTTGAGCTCGTCGATGAGGTTCTCGGCGAGCTTGACCAAGCCGGTCTTCTCCTCGCTAGCCGGCGTGCCGGGCGGGGTGCCGTTGACGAGCGTGGAGATGTCCTTGAGCTCTTCCTGGATGCGGATTCCCAGCGGGTCGGGGAACGCGGTGGCGATGCCGTCGGGCTCGAGCGGGATGGCGTAGACGGTCGGCGCGTCGCCTTCCTTCTTCGGCGGCTTGACGAACACCTCGCCGCTCTTGTAGCGCTCGGCGCTCACTTCCTGGCCGGCTCCCAGGATGGTGACCTTGTCGGGCCAGGGCTTGTTGAGCTCGAAGGGATCCTTGATCTTGGCGAACGTGCCCAGCGGGCCCTTCTCGGCCTTGCCCACGAACACGACGTAGCTGACCTTGGGGTTCTGTGCGCCGGTCAGGATGTCCTCGATCGAGGCCTTGCGGCCATCGAACAGCCGTCGCAGCCAGTCGCGTTTGGCGTCGAGCTCCTGGGCGTCGCGTGCGAAGTCGAACAGCGAGCGGACGGTCGATCCCTTGAGGCGGTTGATGTTCTTGCCGGCGAGATCGGCGGACGAGAAGCTGATGGTGATGTTGCCGAGCTGCTTGGAGAAGTCCGCCGGGAACTTCTTGTCCTTGAACATCGTCTTGGCGGCTGCGTCGACCTTGGTGGCGAGGTCCGAGATCTCGCCCTTGGCCTTCTCGATACCGGTGGCGAGCTCACCGGCGCCCTTGACGGCGGCCTTGTTCTCGTCGGCGCGGGCGGACATCCCGCCCAGGGCGTAGCCGATGCCGGTACCCAGCAGGGCGGCAGCGACAGCGGCCACGGCGATGTACACGCGCCCCTTGGAGTGCGCCTGCACGACATCGTGGCCAATCTCGACCTTGATCTCCTGCGGTCGGGGAGCAGCCCCCTCGTCGGCAGACACGGCCTGGAACGGGTCGTCGGACTTGATCCTGGGGCGTGCGGGTTTGGGCGCTGCGGCCGCGAACGGAGGCGCGGGAATGCCGCCGGGCTGCACGATGCCGGGGGGCGGGGCGATGCCGGTGGGCGGCGCGGGCGGGGCAACGCCGGGGACTGGCGTGCCGGTGGACGACGGGGCCTTCGTCGAGGAGGCCCTGCCAAGTCGCGTCTTGAGGTCGATCTTGACTTTCTTCTCGGCCATTGGTGTCTCGTGGGGGGGCTGCGGTTGGGAGGAATCGAACGCTCGCAGCGTGCGACAACTTAGCGGCACGGCGGCTTTCCTGTCAACGCGATGGACCACCTGCCTCGCGCAAGCCCGCTGCCGGCGCGGCAAGTTCCCGCTTGCCCGCGCGCCCCAGCCGTCGAATAACCCCGCTCCCATGCTGCCCATCGAACTGGAAACGCGCCGGATCCGCTCGTTCGACGACCAGGAGCTCGTCTATCGGGTCACTTCGGGCACCGGCCCGTGGATCGTGCTTGCCAACGGCCTCGGAGCGCGACTGGCCGCCTGGCACCACCAGATCGCCTACCTGCGCGATCACTACCGGTTCGTGACCTGGGACTACCGCGGCCTGTACGGCGACGAGGCCAAGCCGCTGCCCGACGGGGTGCACCCGTTCGCGTCGCACGCGCGCGATCTGGCGGCGATCCTGCAGGCCGAGTCCATCGAGCGGCCCATCGTGCTCGCCTGGAGCTTGGGCATGCACGTGATGCTTCGCGCGATGCGCGAGCACGACTTTCGCCCCTCGCACATCGTGCTGCTCAACGGCACCTTCCAACCCGACAGCGGCGCGCGCGGGTCGCTCGTCAAGGTCCGTGACCGGGCGGTGCGGGCACTGGGTCACGTCGACTGGCTGGTGGAAGCGGTGGCGCAACGGGCGGCGCGCTCTCCGGAGATCGTGGCGTGGGCCCAGCGCTTCGGCATGGTCGGGCCCACCATCGACGAAGAGCTGTTCAACGAGGTGGTGGCGGAGTTCGCCACCGTGCAGGCGCAGCCCTACCTGCAGCATCTGGCGGCGTTGCGCGAGGAAGACAGCTCGGCTGCGCTGGCCTCGATCGAGGTGCCGACGCTGGTGTTGATCGGCGAACGCGATCCGATCACACCGCGCGCGGTAGCGGAGCCGGCGGCTCGCCGCATCCCGGGCGCCGAGATCTTCGTGGTGCGGGGCGCGACGCACTTCACGGCGCTCGAGTTTCCGGAGCTGGTGAACCTGCGCGTGGAAAAGTTCCTGCGCGAGCGAGCTGGCTGGGCCACGTCCGCCTCGTGAGCAACCGGTCTCTTGGCCGATCGCGTTGCGACTCCCTACGATCGCGTTCAGGAGACCACCCGTGACCGAACGACGATCTTCCACCCGAAGCCCTGTCGACATCATCGTCAACAAGTACATCGACGGTTATCCCTACGCCTGCCGCGCACACGACATCTCGTCGGGTGGCATCCGCATCCAGCGTCCGCACGAGCCGCTTCACACGATGAAGAGCTACGCGATCGAGATCGGCGTGCCCGGGCAGGAGGAGCGCATCTGGGTATGGGCGCGCGTGGCCTGGACGTGCGGTCCCACGCAGGCGTTGCGCTTCCTGGGCATGGGCGAGCTCGACCGCTCGATGCTGGAGCAGCTCATCGATGAAGCCGCTCGCGCTGCGTGATCTGGCCGGCGCCGTCGTGCTCATCGTGTTGTCCGCGGGCGCCCCCTCGTGCTCGCGCGCGAGCCAGGCCGAGGCCTGTGCGGCCGACCGGCAGGAGCTCGCTGCCGCGGTCGAGCGCGATCAGCACCTGGGCGCGATGCTCCACGAGGTCGACTCGCTGGCAGGCTCGGGCAAGGGCGTGGAGGCGGCCAACCGGATCGACAAGGCCGTGCGCCCCGAGCTGGCCCGCACCAGCGACGAGGCATCGCAGCTGCACATGCGAACGCGCTGGGGCCTGGCCCGCCAGAAGCAGCTGCGGGCCCTGCTCGACGCGCGCGCAGCGAGCCTGTCGGACTACGCGGACGCGCTGCGCTCCGACCGGCTCGATGAAGTGGTCGAGGCCATGACCGCGCAGCGGGACATCGAGAAGCGGGCGATGGAGGTGCAGAAGGCGATCGGTTCGGAGCCGGATTCGTCGACGGGCGAGTGCGCGGCGCCGTAGGAGCCCGTTGCGATCGGCACGGGAGTTGGGCGTGCTCGGGATTGTCGGATAGGATCGCGCCGTGGATCTACACGCCTGGGTGGACGCCTATCTCGACCACGTGAGACTGGAGCGTGGCCTGGCGGGCAACACGGTCGAAGCGTATGCGAGCGACCTGGGCAAGCTGCTGGGGCTGGCCCAAGCGCGAGGCCTGCATGAGCCCCGCGAGCTGGAGCTGGACGTGATCGCGGCGTATCTGTCGGCGCTGGGGAAAGCCGGGCTGGGCGCGCGATCAGCGGCCCGACACCTGTCGGCACTCCGCGGCTTCTTCCGCTTCCTCGTGCGCGAGCGCGCCATCGACGCCGATCCGACGGCGCTCATCGACCGTCCGCGCACCCGGCGCAAGCTGCCGGTCTGGTTGGATCACGATGAAGTCGACCGGCTTCTGTCGACGCCGGACCCGGCCACACCCAGGGGAGCGCGCGACCGGGCGATGCTGCAGCTGATGTACGCGGCGGGCCTGCGCGTCAGCGAGCTGGTCGGGCTGCGCGTGGGCGCGGTGGATCTGCGCAGAGGCCTGGTATCGGTCGTTGGCAAGGGCGGCAAGGCACGCCTGGTGCCGATTGGCGAGGTCGCCATGCTCTCCATCGAGACGTATCTGCGCGACGTCAGACCGTTGGTGGCCGGTGCCGGGCAGACGGTGCTGTTCGTCTCGCCGCGGGGCGGGGCGATGACCAGGCAGGGGTTCTGGAAGCTGGTGTTGCGCTACGCCCGGGCGGCGGGCATCAGCAAGCCGATCTCGCCGCACAAGCTGCGCCACTCGTTCGCGACGCATCTGCTGCAAGGCGGCGCGGACCTGCGCGCGGTGCAGGCCATGCTCGGCCACGCTGACATCAGCACCACGGAGATCTACACGCACGTTGCCGATGACCACGTGCGCAAGGTGCACCGGCAGACGCACCCTCGTGCATGACGCACCGGGACAATGTCGTGGCCCCCTGGCCGGGGCGCGTGGCGAACGCTACATACGAAGGCAATGCTTTCCCCTGCCTTCGATGTGCGCGAGCCCCCTCACGGCGAGACGCCGGTGGTGGTCGAGGTGCCGCATGCCGGCCTGTACATGGACGCGACGTCCATGTCGTTCTGCAAGGCGCCGGTACAGTCCCTGGCGCGCGACGCCGACCTGTTCGTCGACGAGCTGGTTGCAGATGCGGTGGATCAGGGGGCGACGCTGATCGTGTCGGGCATGAGCCGCTACGTGGTGGACCTGAACCGCGACCCGAGCGAGACGGACCACTTGGCGGTGGAAGGAGCGGCGGGGGAAGGGCGTCCGTGGGGACTGTTGTGGCGGTCGACGACGGGAGGCGATGCGGCGCTCGACGGGCCGGTAGGTGCCTCGGAGCTGGAGAGACGGCTGGCGCTCGTGTACTGGCCGTACCACCGCGCGCTCGAGGCGATCGTGCACCGAAAGGTCAGGAGGTTCGGGTTGGCCGTGGTGTTGAGCATGCACTCGATGCCGTCGGACGCGCAGGGGGATCCATCCACGCGTCGCAAGCGGGTAGCGGATGTCGTGATCGGCACCCGGAGCCGGTCGACCGCTGCGCCGCTTCTGGTGCAGGAGGCGGAACGGCTGGTACGAGCGCGAGGCTGGTCGGTGGCGCACGACGAGCCGTACGCAGGGGGCGCGACGACGCAGCGCTACGGCCGTCCTGGTCAGGGCCAGCACGCGATTCAGATCGAACTGGCGCGGCGGCTCTATATGAACGAGCGGACGTGCACGAGGAAGGCGGGCGAGTTCGAAGCGGTTCGGGAGCTGTGTCGAGGACTTGTAGCCAGGCTGGGGACGGTCGCGCTACCCTGAGCGGGTGCCGCGATCAAAGCCCACGGAGAGGTCGTGACGGACCCTGCCCCGCAAAGCCCACCGCCCGCTGACGAACCAGGGAGCAAGCGGAGCACCGCGCGCGGAATGTTCCCGGCACTCCGAACGCCGCCGCCGATTCTCGCCTCCGACGTGCTGAGGGAAGACGTTGCTCCGCTCGAGCCTGGGAAGAAGGCTCTGCGGTTCTGGATCGTGGGCTTGGGCTTGACCGTGTTGGCGGTGGCCGGGGGCATCCACCTGGGTCTGTTGCCGGGAGGGTTCTCGTCGGCCCGGCTCACCTACGCGCTGGGCGGTGCCTTGCTGTGTGCGGCGGTGCTTCCCTTCCCGTACAGCGTCCGAGGCGTTCTTGTCGCGCTGGTGGGGTTGGCGTGCCTGGTGCTCGGCCTGTCGGGACACGGCCCGCTGGCTCCCTTGGTGATCTCCCAAGGAGACTTGCCTTGGGAAATCGGCCGGGCGGTGGGGGCCTCCTCGCTGCCCGCGGCGCTGCTGTTCCGCAGCCACTACCGAGCCTATCGCGGCGCACGGATCGTCCTGGCGGTCGCGCTGCTGCTGGTGGTGCCGTCGCTCATCAAGGCCGGGCTCACCCTGCCGAGCGGGGACCTGCCCGCGCGCATCGGCGCCGTGCTCGTGCTGCTGTCGACGTTGACCTCGCTGCTGGGATTCATGGGCTCGGGCACCACGGCTGCGTCCACGGCGTGGGCGGTCGTGGTGCTCGCTGCGTTCGGGGGTGATGTGATGCTCAGGGCGGCGTCGTCGCGAGGCCAGGCGGGCTTGGGGTTGGCCTACGTGCAGGCGGGCGGCCTGTTCATGGTGGCCACGACGCTCGTGGCACTGGGCGTGTTCCAGTTGCTGTCCTGGTCGATGGCTGCGGATGCGCGCCGCGTGGACGTGCTGAGCAAGGAGCAGGGGCCGGTGACGGAGCTGCCTCCGGAGGAGTGATCGTCGGCAGCGGTCCCACCGCTTCAAATGCTGGACACGGGTGCTGAGTTGCGCGAGCCTCGGGACGCTGTGGCCGGCTGTGAGCCGGCGTGCATGCCATGTTCGGAGGATCCGATGTCCCGCAATGCCGTTCGATTGTTCACGGTGATCGCCCTGGCCTGCATGGTGTTGGTGGCGTGCAAGAAGAAGCCGCCCAAGATGCCGGAACCGGAGCCGCCGAAGGTAGAGAAGCAAGAGCCCCCGGCGCCTCCGCCGCCGAAGTGCGAATCGCTGGACGAGAAGTGCGTGGGCGCGGCGGACAAGCGCGTGAACATAGGCGAGCACGGCTCGTTCCAACCACCCGAGGGGTGGCACTACGCCAAGCTCGAGAACGGCTCGGTCGCCATCACGGAGGAGCAGGACGCGGGCATTGCTTTCGCCCACGCTGACGGCGAAGAGTCCGAAAAGGTGTTCGCCGCGTTGTCCCCGCTGCTCGAGCAGATGGGGGTCACCGACGTCACGGCGGATTCGTTCAAGAAGATGATGAAGAAGAAGCCGGTGGTCGAGGATGCGAACGGGCAGAAGCTCAATACGTGGGACACGACCTGCAAGTTCAAGGGCGCGGCGGGGATGATGTTGCTGGCCGTGGCCCCCACCGACGGCGGCGCGCTGGTGGGCGCGGTGGCGATGAAGAAAGACGCGGCCAAGGACCGTGGCGGTCGTGCGCGCGAGGCTCTCTTGAGCGTGCGGAGCGGGAAGTGAGCGACGGTCGGCAGCGACTTCAGCCCGGACACCGCGTGGCGCAGCGGTTCCAGGTCGCAGCGTTCCTCGGGTCGGGCGAGATGGGCGAGGTCTACGACGTGCGCGACGTGTCCACGGGATACGCGTACGCGCTGAAGTTGCTCAGTCCGGACCTGCTCTCGCGCCCGGATGCGATGGGAGCTCTGCGGCAGGACGCCGAACGCGCGTCGCAGCTGGGCGCAGCGGCGGTCGCCAAGTCCTACGAATTCGATGTCGAGCCATCGGTCAACGCGCCCTACGTTCTGGGCGAGTACGTGGCGATCCCATCGCTAGCGGCACGCGTGAGCACGGACGGCCCCATCGGAATTCCCACGCTCGATGCGATCCTACGGGCGCTGGCGCCAGCGCTCGACCAAGCGCATGGCGTGGGGCTCGTCCACCGGGCGCTCAAGCCGACCAACATTTTCGCCGCGCACGACGTCGAGCAGACGGGCAACGTGCGGATCACGGACTTCGGCATTGCCGGCGCGCGGGCCGTGGCTCCGCCTCCTCCCGGATGGACCGCAACGCCCGGCTGGCTGTCCGCCGAACAGGCCGATCCGGCGTCTCCTGTGCAGCCCACCATGGACGTCTATGCGCTCGGGATCGTGGCGTTCTACATGCTGACGGGCGTTTCTCCGTTCGTTTCATGTCGCACCGACCCGCCGGATCTCAACACGCTGTGGGCCGAGATGACCGCTCCGATGCCGCCGGCCTCGCAGCGCGCCCGCGAGCTCGGCGTGCTGCTGTCGCCCACGCTCGATCCATGGTTCGGCCGTGCACTGGCCGTCACCCCCAACCTCCGCTTCAGGTCGGTCGGCGAGATGTCCCAAGCGCTCTTCGCGCTCGTGGGCTCCTCGCAGCACGTCGCGACGATGCGGCCGCCGCCCGTAGCGCCGATTGCCCCGCCGCATCAGGCGTCCCCCGCGCCCGCGGCCGGCTCGCCGCCGTCTCCCCAGCCGTCGCAGCCGCAGCTCCCACCGGCTGCCGCCGGCACTTCGCAGCCGCAGTTCGCCCCCCAGCCAGCCCAAGCGCAATCGGCAGCGGCCTCTGCCGCCATCCCCGACGAGACGGAACCGGCGGCGAAGAAGAAGTCGTCTGGATTGCTCGTTCCCGTCGCGATCGGTGGAGGGCTCGCGGCCCTGACCGTGCTCGTCCTCGGCGGGTGGTATGCCTGGTCGCACCTGAGGGCTTCGGCGGCAACCGCAAAGCCGACCAGCACCGTCCAGCCGTCGGCCACGGTAGCCGCCTCCGCTGCTCCACCTGTGGCAACGACGTCGGCTGCCCCGACCGAAACCGCTTCGGCCGCGCCGGTCGAGAGTGCGGCGCCCGACGCCGCTGCGCCCGAAGAGCCCAAGGACGCGCTGGTCAAGTTCGAGTGCACGCCTGGATGCGACGAGATCAAGTGCGACGACAAGGCCGTGGACGATCCGGCGGCGGGTGTACGTCTGGAGGCCGGCAAGCACACGTGCACGGCGAAGAAGGACGGTTACTTGTCGCGAACGCAGACGTTTGCGGTGAAGGCAGGCGAGGACACGACGCGCAAGTTCGAGCTGCCGAAGCTGGGCAAGGCCGGAGGAGGCGGCGGTCCGGCGCCGGCCAAGACGTGCGGAACGTTCCTCAATCCCTGCAAGTAGACAACGCGGCGCCTCGGAGCGCAGCCGGTTTCAACCCGGCTTGAGGGAGCCGAGGACCACGGCGAACATCCTGGCCGCCTTGCCTACGTCCTCGTTGGCGGCGTGCAACGTGATGAGGTAATTGCGCCCGCCGATCGGGACGACTGCCAGGACGTCGGTTTCGGGCAGGAGGCCGAGGCTCGTGGAATGCACCGAACGCGCGGGGTAGGCCTGCGTTCCGACCTTCATCGAGGTTCGCTCGATCGTGCCGGAGGGGTCCATGGTCACGCGGCTGCTCTCGGCGAGCTGTTCCAGATCGAGGGCACCGGTGGGGTCCACGGTGTTCAGGCGGATGGTCAGCACGCCGGGCAGCTTGTCGGACGAGATGGCGATCTGGTTGGCCTCGGGGTTCGCCGTAGAAACGACGAGCTGGTAGGCCTCGGGGTAGGAGAAGGTCAGCCCCACGCCCGAGCCGGATCGGATCGCCAGGTCACCCGAGGCAGCCGCGGAAGGGGCAGGCTTGGGGGCAGACGACGAGTCGTCCTTGCAGCCGCCGCCAACACAAAGGGCCAAGCTGCCCGCAAGGGCGAGCGCCAACACGCGGGCGATGGATGATCGAGACATGAGACTACCTTTGCTGCTCAGCCTTCCGGCGCGATCGCGTCCCAGCCCGTCACGAGGGCGAGCTTCGACATGGCGACGTCGAGGTCCATGATGGCATTGAGGTGGTTGAAGCGCTGCGTAGCGTACTGCTTGGCGGGATCGATGAGGTCTTTCTCGTCCTCGGTGCCGATGTCGATGCCTTGCTGCACCGCGATCATCCACTGCTTGGCGTACTTTTCGGCGTCGGCGTACGCGCGCTCGCGCTTGAGCGCGTCGGCCACTTCGGCATAGGCGGACTCGACCTCGAAGCCCACGCCGCCCAGGGCCGTGCGTTCGATGGCGCGTGTCTCTTCGAGCTGGGCCTGCGCTTGCTGGATGCGCGCCGAGGCCGGCAGGAAGTCTAGGGTCCACCGCATGCCCAGAGCAAAGCCGTAGTGCATGTAGTTGGCGTTATCGAGCACGTAGGGGTTGAGCTGATCGGCCACCTCGGGAGCGCGGGTCCAGCCGGCGGACAAACCGACGCCGACGTCGGGATAGAGTCTCGCGCGAGCCAACTCGAGCTGGGCGCGGCGCGCCTCGACCCCTGCGCGCGCCATGTTGACCTCGGGACGGTTGAGGCGTGCTGCCTGGAGGTAGGTGGCGACGGGGCCGAGCTGGTGCTTGGGTGGGAGCAAGGCTTTACCGGCGATGTCGAAGTCGCCCGTAGCGCCGGTCAGGAACTTGAGGCCGGCCAGCGCGATGGTCTGCATGCGCTCGGCCTCGGACACCCGCGCGTCGAGCTCGGCGCGGAACGTGCGAAGCTTGAGCAGATCGATCTCGTCGCCTTCGCCTTTGTCGATCGACTTCTGCAGCTTGCGGATGGCATCGTCGAGCTTGTCGGCGGACTCGCGCAGCAGATCGCGCGACGCTCGCGCGAGAATCAAGCCGAAGTACGCCTTGCGCACGTCGAGCTTGACCTGGTTCTTCTCTTTCTGGATCTGGTGCTCACCGAGCTTGACCTGCGATTCGGCCGCGTCGATGAGGTTCGTGATCTTGCCGAACGTCCAAAGCGGCACGTAGCCGTCGAGCTGCGCGCGCCAGGCCAAGCCCATGTTCGACGTCAGCGAGACGTCGGTGTTAGGGCTGTAGACGGAGGTTCCTCGGATGGTGGGTGCGAGGGCGAGACCGGCCGTCATGGTCCACTGGCTGAACGGCGCGGAGCGGGCCTCGTCGAGCTGGGCGCGATAGTAGGCGGCCTTGGCGCGAGCCTCGGCGACCTTGGGATAATTGAGCTCGGCGAGGTTCACGCAACGATCGAGCGTGTAGCCGCGTTGCACCACGGGGCGGATGATTTCGGGTTCGGCGGACGGGCTGCTGGCAGACGCTGGGGGCGACGCAGCGGAGGAAGCAGCGGCACTAGCTGGCGCGTTGGGGTCGTCGGCGGCAGCGGGGGTCGTGGGCACGAGCGCGACGAGCACCGGCACGGCGAGGGCAGCCAGGGGAAGAGCACGGCGAGCCTGCATGGGCGGGGCAGGACGCTAGCAGATTGGCGGGCAGGATGGGCGACGAGCACGCACGTGGCGGAGATGTCCGAGGAGGCTGAGCCGAACCGGGTTGAGCCCAACCAGGATGACTTGGCCGGGGGAGGAGCAGGCCTGAATCTCCCGCAGCGTCGCTTCGAACCCCGGTCCTCGGGGCCCGTTCGTCCTTTCCCCAGGTTCGGAACACGCTACACTGGGGCCCTCGTGAGCAGCAGTCTACAGCCGGGAACCCGCCTCGCCGCACGCTACGACGTCATTCACGAACTCGGGAGAGGCGGCATGGGCGTGGTCTACGCCTGCAAGGACACGCTCACGCGCGAGGTGGTGGCGGTCAAGCTGCTGCACACCGTGGACGGCACCCCGGCGCCGGGCACGGCTGCGTGGTTCTGGGCGGAGGCGCGGGCCCTTGCCTCGCTCGATCACCCGGGAATCGTTCGCGGACGCGACTTTGGCGTGCTCCTGAACACGGCGCCGTACCTGGTCATGGACTTGGCCCCGGGTCGTTCGCTGCCCGACGTGCTGGTGGACACGGAGCTGCAGTGGCCTGCGATCTGGCTCATCACCGACCAGGTGCTGGCCGCGCTCGGTCATGCTCACGCCCGAGGCATCATCCACGGTGACTTGAAGCATTCGAACATCATGGTCGAGCTGCTTCCTGGCGATCTGCGCATCCGTCTGCTCGACTTCGGCCTCGCCTGGCTATTGCGAGACCGCTTCGACCACCGCATCGACGGCACGGCCAGGGAAGGCCCGATGGTTCGTCCGCACGCAGGCACGGTGGGCTGGATGGCGCCCGAGCAGATTCGCGGAGCGGTTCCTCACGTGGGCCCGCCGACGGACCTGTACGCGCTGGGCTGCATCCTGTTTCAGCTGCTGACGGGCACCGAGCCCTACGAGCACCCGGACCTTCAGGAAGTGCAGAAGATGCACCGCAATGCGCCGGTGCCCGACCTGGATCTGCCCCCGGGCGTGCCTGCGGGCGTGGCCCCTTTCGTTCAGCGCCTGCTGCAGAAGCGGCCGTGGCATCGCTATCCGTACGCCGCAGATGCCCGTGCCGTCTTCGCCCAGTTCCGACCCAAGGGCGACCAGTCCACCTGGCGGCTGCCGGAAAGCTCGGCCTCGGATGACATCCCCACGTTGCGTCCTCCGCCGATGCCGTCGAACGAAGCGCCGCGGTTCGTCATCCCGCGCACGGACGCCACGGCGCCCGGGTTGTTGGGATTCGGGCCGGCGCGGTTCGTCGGGCGCACCGAAGCGCAACGCGAGCTGCGGCTCGTGTGCGACCGCATGCTCGAGGCGCCATCGGGCTCCTTCGATCTGCTGCTGCTGACGGGCGAGCCGGGCGTAGGCAAGAGCCGTCTGGCCGAGTGGCTATGCGAGGACGCGCACGAGCGCGGGGTGGCGATTCCGCTGCGCGCGCGGCACAACCGCATCCCCACGCCAGTCGACGGCATCATCGGCGCGGTCCTGTCGCACTTCGGCCTCGAGAACGCCGATCGCGCCGTCACCGAGCGCGCGCTGGTCAACGTTTGGGACATTCCTAAGGACGACGAGGAAAGCCACCAGTGGGTCGCAGCGGTCGGCGAGCTGCTGCGTCCAGCCACCCACGGTCGGGGCGACGAGGACACGGACGCCGAACGTCGGTTCGTGATCAACAACGACGAGATCCGCTACGCGGTGATCCGGCACGTGCTGACGCGCGTGGGGCAGGACCGTCCGCTGCTCATCTGGCTCGACGACCTGCATCATGCGGCACCGCGCGACTTCACGTGGATCGAGAAGCTGCTGACCGATCGTCCGGCGCTGCGCGTGGTGCTGCTCGCCACCATGGCGGCACACGGCCCGGAGCCGTCGATCGACTCGATGGCGCGCGTGACCCGGCTGGTCGATCGGTTCGGCGGCCGAACGATGGAGATCGCTCCGCTGAGCGAGCAGGAGATGAGCGAGCTGCTGCTGACCTCCGCCGCGCTCGACGACCTGGTCGTGCGCACGGCTTGGCAACGATCGAACGGCAATCCGCTGTTCGCGTTGCAGCTGGTGCACGCCTGGGCCAACGGCGGCTGGCTCGAGTCGCGCGAGGGTCGCTACTACGTCAAGCCCGAAGCGCTAGGCGCCATGCCTGCGACCACGGCCGCGGTCTGGGACGAGCGGCTCGCCGCCCTGCCCGAGGAGGCGCGGCGTGCGGCCATGGTGGCGTCGGCGCTGGGCGGCGACGTGCGAAGCGATGTGCTAGTGCCGCTGTTGACCAACTTGGGCATTCCGGCGTTCAGCACGCTCACGATGCTCGAGCAGCTGCAGCTGCTGGGCAAGGTAGACGCCACGCGATACCGCTGGCCGCACATGCTGTTGCAGGAGCACTTGCTGTCCAAGCTCGGCGAGCAGCCGGACGCGGCCAATGTCTTCCGGCAAGCGGCGCTGGCGCTGGCGTCCTACCACCCGGCGGCGGGCAACCGTCGCGTCGTGCGGCACCGTGTCACGAACCTGCTGCGCGCGGGCGACGAAGCCGAGGCCGTGCACGTGATGCTCGACTTCGTGGCGCGGGCCTGGGAGCGCACGCGGGACGTGGGCGCCACGCTCGAGGATCTGGCGATGATCGACGGGCTCGCGCGCGGACGATGGGCGGCGATGCACAACCGTTGGCGCGCCGAGGCGCTTCGTCACGCCGGCCAGCTCGACGAGGCGACCTCGCTGGCCTTCGCCGCGCGGCGCGCGTTCCACAACCTGAACGATGTGCTCAACGAGGCGCAGTGCTTGCGCCTGCTCGGGCACATCGCCTCGGAGAAGGGCACGCCGCGCGACGGCCGCAAGCTGGTGGCCGAGGCGTACGCGGTGATGGACGCTCAGGGGCAGGAGTGGGGGCGCGCGCAGTGCGAGGTAGTGCTCGGAGAGCTGGACTACCTGCTGGCGGACCACAATCTGGCACAGCAGGAGCTCACGCACGCGCTTGGGCCGCTGGAGCGGGCGCGCGACGTGCTCCGCGGCGGGCAGTGCCTGATCCTGCTGGCGCTCATCGCGATTGCGCGCAACGACCCGAACGCCGCGCGGGCCTACCTGACCGACGCACGACGGGGCTTCGATCGGATCGGATACCGGCTCGGGACAGCCCAGTGCGACGTGGCGCTGGCGCATGCGGATCATCGCTGCGGCGAGCTGGAGGCGGCGAAGGCGCGCAGCAACAACGCCCTGGCCGCTTTCCGCATGCTTCGCACCCCGCGGGGCCAGACCGCCGCCTGTCGCGTCATGGCCATGGCCGAGATCGACGGCGGCGAGCTTGCGGAAGCCGAGCAGCACGCTCGCGAGTGCCTCGAGCTGTTCGAGACGATGGGCGACCCGTGGGGCCTGGTCGAAAGCAAGCTACTCATCGCGCAGGTCGCCCTTGCCAGGGGCGCTCCCGAGGCCGAAGCGCTCATCGAGGAGATCGACGTGACCGGCGTGCAGGAGCGCGAGCCGCTGCAGCATTGGCGCCTGACGCGCGCGTGGCTGGCGTGCCGCAAGGGCGCCTTCCAAGACGCCGTCGCCGAGCTGGAGCTGGCGACCGAAGCCATGCCCGGTGGCAGCCTTGCCGATCACGGCCTGCAGCTGTACGCGCGCCTGGTCACCATGCCCTGGCCCGAGGAGCTGCGCGAACGCGTCTTCGCCGCCCTGCCGTCGACGATCGCCTCGCAGATCGGCTCACCCTTGACCGAACACCGCGCGAGTTGACCGACGCTTCCCGGGCGTGTCGTGCGTCGCGGTCTACTTCGGCGCCGGCGGAGGCACGCAAGTCGACTGGCCGGCGCCCACCACGGTGAAGCCGACATCGCTGTCGCGAACCTGGAAGGAGTTGGTGGACGGGTCGAACCTACTGCACTGCGAGCCGCCGAAAATCCCATCGCCCGTGAAGATGTAGAACACGCCCGCATAGCGGGAGAACGCCCAGGCCGAGGCGCCCGCGATCTGGCCGAGCGTCGTGATGGTCTGCATGGCGAATCCGCTGGACACCAGGATCTCGGACAGCCGTCCGCTTCCGGCCTCGTAGGTGAACAGCTTGCCGTCGGGCCCGCCGGTCAGCTCGGCGGAGACCCCCTGCAGCGCGCCTGTCATCGACACGGCGAAGTTGTTCGCCAGGTCGATCGACGCCAGGCCGAAGGTGTCGCTGATCATGTAGAAGACCTGGGCCGTGGAGCCCGGGGACGCGGCAGTAAAGCCCATTCCCAGCGTATAGGGCCCGCCCGAGGTGTCGGGGTGCACGTAGGGCGTCGGCGTGCACGTCAGCGCGCCAGCGTTGGTCGCCACCTTGTAGAGCTGTCCGGCCGAATAGAACACCCATGCGTTGCCGCTCCGGTCCACACCCATCGTCTGCGGCGAGCTGTTGGGGTTGCAGTTGAGCGTGCCGAGCTGGGTGTAGGCCGCCATGCCGCTGATCGTCGGGTCGAACGTGTACAAGCCGTCTTCCTGGGACACGACGAAGATCTTCTTCGCGTTGTCGGAGCAATCATCACCGCCGGCCGAGCCCCCTCCCCCGTCGCCAACGACCACGCCGCCGCTGCCGCCGCTGCCGCCGGTGCCGCCACTCCCGCCGCCTCCGGTGTTGAACACGCTTCCGCCGGAGCCACCGGACGACGAGAACTGGCTGCTCCCGTCGGAATTGTTGGCGGAGCAGGCGACGACCGCGATCGCCGAGAAGAGTGTCAAGCACGCAACGGAGCAGGCGTAGGCACGCATGAGGGCATTGTACGCCGGATCGACATAATGCGATAGCCAGGCGCGGGCGAGCTCGACGGGGTGCCGCAAGGCAGGTGGGGCATCGGGCGACTGCCACATAGCGAACACGCCACGGGCTCGTTCCGCACCGTCGGAGCGCGCTCTGAGAGGCTGTTGAAGCGGAGCTTGGGCAGGTGGCGGATCCGCCGCAAAAGTGGCGGCCGCCACCTATCGCGCGCAAAATCCGTTGAGAAAACGCGGGCGGTTGGGTGGCACGGAACTCGCTCTATCGTCGGCAAGCCCACGTGAGTGCGCATGAACGTGGGCTCGGCTGTTTGACAGACGAGCGGACGGACATGGGACGGTAGGGATTGTCCGGGCGGCTGCGGCTTGCCGCGGTCGCCGCGGGTAAGTGGCGGGTTTTGACCTAACGGAGGTGCCACAGGCGGTCGCCGGAGAGGCTGAGTCCACGAGATGAGGACGGCCCCGGCGGACGGGCGCTGCGATCGGCGCTGGGTGCGAAATCGAAAAAGACACCCGGCAGGCTGGAGAAATGGCGATACCCGGCGGGCGGACGTGTGCCTTGAGATCCCAACCGGCTCAACACCATCTTACGCTCGTCTCCATCCTACCCAAGTGCCCCGCTGTACCCATCGCTCACCCGCACGCGCACGCCCAACGCACACCGTCCCGCCCCGAGAGTTCACAACCTCCCATTGAACAGCCTCTGACACGTTCTGCACCTCTCCTCCTCTGGCCCTCACGCACGGCTCAGGAATCATCGGGACGGCCTGGCCGCGCCTTGCGCGGAGTCACGGCTTGGCGCTTGAGAATCCTCCTGAAGTTCGACCGATCGAGGCCAGACAGCTGGGCCGCCTCCGCGATGTTTCCCCCGGAGCGACCCAGCACCGCGGATGAGTAGGCCTTCTCGAACGCATCGACCACGCGCTTCTTGGCCTCGGCAAACGGCAGCAGGTCGAAACCGGCCGGGAGCTGAAGCGCGGTGCTCATCGGTGCACCGTCGGGCGCGGCCTCCGGCGGCTCGGGACCGTCCTGCACCTGGTCCAGGTCCCCAGGCAAGATCGAGTCGCTCGCCGCCAGCGCCACGGCCCGCTCGATCACCGCCTCGAGCTCACGCACGTTGCCCGGCCAATCGTAGCCCCTGAGCATGCGAAGGGCCTCCGCGCTAATGCGCCGCACGGAGCGCCCCAGCCTCTGCGAGCTTCGCTGCAGCAGGTGATACGCCAGCACCGGGATGTCGTCCTTGCGACGACGCAACGACGGGATCCTCACGACCACGACGTTCAAGCGGTAGTACAGGTCGTGGCGGAACGTCCCGGCGTCGACCTGGCGCTTGAGGTCGGCCGAGCTGGACGCCATCACGCGCACGTCCGGCAGACCAGACGCGATCACGTCCACGAGCCGGGCCTGGAGCGACGCTGTCAGCTCGCCGACCTCCTCCAGGAACAGGGTACCTCCGGCAGCTTCGCCCAGCCAGTCGTCGTCCCGGGCGTCGGACGCTACCAGGCCGCTTCGCACCAGCACGAACGGGTGGTCCGCGCGAGCGCTGCGCTGGTGCACGGCCCGGGCAAGAAGCTGCCTGCCCGTGCCCGGCTCACCGGTCAGCAAGATCGGCGTGCGCAGCTGCGCCGCACCGAACGCCGCATCCACGGCCAGGCGCATCCCCCGCGACGTCGCAATGACATCGAGCTTGGGTGACTCCAGCCCCACCTTGCGATCGAGCAGCAGCGCACGCTCGGAAGCCCGCTTCTTCTCGCCTGCCCGGGACACCACTGCCGCGAGCGCGTCTGCCGACGGCAGTGGCCGGAGCAAGAACAGGAATGCGCCGTCGTCGATGCACCTGGCCGCATCGTGGGCATGGGAAGCGTCCGCGATCACGACCACCTCGATTCCGGCGCGCGCAGCCTTCACCCGCTGCACGAGCTCTGTGCCCCGTGTTCCCGGCATCTCGTAATCGGCGACCATCACATCGACGGGCGAGGCCTCGACAAGCGCCGCAGCAGCGTCGCCGTCCTCGGCCGTGAGCACCTCGAAGCCGCGTTCCATCAGCTGCGCGGCAAGCGCGCGACGGGCCTGCGCCTCGTCATCCACGACGAGCACGCGCAGGGCTCGAACCCTGGGCGGGCGAACGGACACCGGCGAAGCGGACGGCGGCGCGAGGGTTGCCATCTCGGGTCACGTCGTGGGGGCGGAGCCACCGCGGCTCGACGAAGGGCCGAGCGTGGGCGAGTAGATGTAGCCCTGCTGCTGGAAAACGCAGATGCGGTCGCCGCCCTCGCGCTTGGCGTGCGTCAGAGCCGAGTCCGCGGCCCTGAGCAGCGCTTCCTTGGTCTTGATATCCGGGGATGGATACAGCGCCACACCGATGGTGACCGCTACGCGCACGGGGGTGGACGACTTGTCCGAGACGAACACCTTGGCGCGCACCTCGCGCCAGATGCGCTCGGCGACCGCCACCGAGCCGGCGACATGCGTGGAGGGCAGCACCACGAGGAACTCCTCGCCGCCGTAGCGCGCGACCACGTCGACTTCGCGAACCGAACGCTTCACGATCTCGGCGATTCCCCGGATGATCGTGTCACCGAGGGCCTGCCCGCCGGCATCGTTGTGCGTGTGCAGATGGTCGACGTCGACGAGCACGCAGGAAAGCGGCTCGTGGTAGCGCTCCGCACGCTTGAACTCCTCCTTGAGGCGCGAGTGCAGGTAGCGGAAGTTGTACAGGCCGGTAAGCTCGTCATACACGCTCAGCCGCTCGAGCTTCTGCCGCACGGCCACCAGGTGGTCGTTGAGCCCCTTGATGCGGAGCATGGACTCGACGCGAGCGATAAGCTCCCCCTCCTCGAAGGGTTTGGGCACGTAATCATCGGCGCCGATCTTGAGGCCCTCGACGCGGCTGGCCGTGTCGGTCTTGACGGTCACCAGCAGCACCGGGACGAAGTTGTCGCCGGTCATGCCCTTGATGATGCGACATGCCTCGATGCCGCCGAGCCGGGGCATCAGGATGTCGAGCAACACCAGGTCCACGCCGCCCTGTCCGACCAGCTCCACCGCTTCCTGCCCGTCGGCGGCCGGCACGACCTGGTAGCCGTTCTTCCGAAGCAGCTCGGAGATGGCTTCGCGCATCACCCGGTCGTCGTCGGCCACCACGATCGTGGGACGCCGGGCCGGGGCATCGCTGCCGCGCAGGGAATCGAAACGTCCACGGGGGCGATCGCTGACAGGCACGACCCCTAGCCTGGATGAAACAGCGGTCGACTGCAAGCGCGGAGCCGCCGCAGGCTCAGGAGGCAAACGGGTCTGCCGACCGATGGTGGTTCCGTGACCTCGCGCGAAGCGAGGCGATGCCGTGGGCGAAACGCTTTTCTGCGCCCACGCAGGTGCTGATGCGTTGGATTCCTCCGCAATCCCGCGGGCACGGCGTCGCCCACGGACGGCGAGAAAAGCGCGCCGCCACATGCCTTGCGAACCGTCGCGTCGCGCTCCTGCCGCATGCGAGGCTGCTTTCCCTCCGC
>JAJZQG010000104.1 GCA_021847645.1 Myxococcales bacterium | reverse complement strand
ACGGGTGCGTGGGCGGCGACGGGACCAGAATCTCGAGCAGGTGATCGCGCGGCCCGGCGGAGGGCGGGCCCGCGGCGGGCACGTAGGCCGGGAGCCGGAAGCGGAACTTGATCGCGCCGACTGCAAGCACGATGCTCGGCGTGACAATCGCGGAGATGACCAGGCTCAGGGAAGCCATCACGCCGACGGCATCGAAGTGCAAGGGGCGATCGAGGGCGATCGTCACGGCGGGAACGGCCACGGCGGCCACGCCGAGCACGGTGCCGAGCAGCCCGGAAATGCCGCCGAGCGCGACGGACCAGGTGGTCCTGCGGGCCAAAGCGATTCCGGCAACCAGATTGGCAATCATCACGCCGCCGAAGACCAACGCTGCAGCGAGTCCGACCATCATGCCGCCGACGTCGTCCTGACGGACGGCACGGCTGAGCGCCACGACGCTTCCGACGACGAGCAAGGGCGCGAGGGGGCCGGCGAGCCACGAGGTGATCGGCGCCCAGAGGACGAACGGCACCGCGCGCACGGGCACGCCGCGTTCGCGCGCTCGGGCGCCGAGCGCTCGTGCGGAGGCGGGTACGATCATGGCGGCGATGCGCACCAGCGGCAGCACCATGGCGGCGGCGAGCACGGCGGCCAGGAACCATATGTCGTTGCGGAATCGAAACCCGGGGGCCAATTGGTCCCACGCGCAGGTGAGCACCGCGGCCGCCGAGCAGACGGCCTGCACGAGGAACGACAGGGCGTAGGTGGCGTGGGGCGCGGGCGAGCCGGCGAGCATGCGCAGGCCAGCGGCGAGCTCCAGGACGCCGGTCAAGCCAGCGGCGAGGGCAAGGACACCGGGCGCGAGCGTGGGCGCCTCGTGGATGCGCATGCCCCCCATCCAGGCCGAGAGCAGGAAGAAGAACAGGATGAGCAGCACGCTGCCGGACAGCAGGCTCAGGCTGCCGGACAACGCGCGCGCGACCAGCCCAGCGCGGCCTTCGCTCTCGGGCAAAGGGGAAGCGGGCGCCGCGGTCGCGGGCTCGGTCGCGCGAACGACCGGTACGGCAACGTCAGGTGCGCTGGGATACGCGGGCCGGGTCGCCGCGAGGTCGGCGGCGGGCTCCGGTCGTCCCTGGCCGGGCGTGACGATGCGAACGGCGGGTACGGGGGGCATCGCGGCGATCGGGCGAGGCGTGGGCAGGGGCTCGGGCACCAGGGCCCGCTCCTCGGGGTCGTCCCCCGCGTGAGAGACAGCGTGACGGGAGATCTGGGGAACGAAGGGTTCGGGCGCGGCAGCAGCCACCGCTGCGCGGGCCGCGGGCGCGATGGGCACGCCGCCGGACGGGGCGGTTGCCGCGAGGTCCATCGGCGCCTCGGCGGGCGGCGGAAGCGGTTGGTCGAGGTCCTCGTCGGGCTGCCCGTCGACGGCGAGCGTGCCTCCCTTGCCGCGGGGCAGTTCCTCGCCACAGCGGACGCACTTGAGTCCGGGGGTGCCGTCGGGCTGGCCACAGAACGGGCAGAACAAGGGGCTCCTGATGCGCGCCGTCGCGCTCGAAAAACGAACCGATCCGAGGGAGAATCGTATCATCGAGACCCGGCGTGGGCCACGAATTGACGGATGGGTCCGCCACAGGCGTCGCTCTTGCGCCACGCGGGCGACCTTCTCTACCATCCTGGACGGCGCGCCGGCCGGCCGCGCCGCACAGTCATCTCTTGAAGGCCCGATGATCAAGCCGTCGCCCGAAGCGCAACAACCAACGCCCGCCGCCAGTCTGCCAGAGCCCGCCATGAACCTGCTCGATCAATCCCACGCGCGATCCCGCGAGCTGCTCGCCACTGGCGCCCCGGTGTTTCTCCCGGTCAACCCCGTCGAGTACCACGGCCCGCATCTGTCCTTGCACAATGACAGCCTCGTCAGCGCAGGGCTCACGCGGGACTTGCACGCAGCGCTGGCTGCCTCCCACCGGGACTGGCCGCTGCTCGAGGTGCCGGACCTCGAAGTGGGAGTCGAGCCGGTTCCGGGACCGGGAACGCGATGCGTTCCGTACGACACGGTACTGAGGATCGTGTTGGAGGCCTGCCAGGCGCTGGTGCGCCTCGGCGCGCGGCGCGTGGTGCTGCAGACGTTCCACGGCAGTCCGCTGCACGACATCGCTCTCGAGAAAGCTGCGCAGTGGCTGCGCGCGCAAGGTGTGCCCGCCGTGGTGCCGCTCAATCTTCTCATCCACGAGCTGCTCGAGCGCGATGCGTCGGCCTACGACGACGCGTACTGCACTATCGACGATCCCGACGCCCGAAACGCGCTGCAGCGGGACTTCGTCATCGACTTCCATGCAGGATTCCTCGAGACTTCGCTCGCGATGCGTTCAGGGCCTGGGCGCCGCCCGCTGAGCCCGCCCCGCGGGCGGGCTTGAAGCTCGTGCCAAGGGTCGTGGTGCAACCTGTGGACGCCTATGCCCCGACACTTTGAGCGGTGCACGCTGAGCGGCGGAGTGCGGGGTACAAAGGGCAGCCGTGCTCGTATCCAAAGAGTCAGAGCGAAAAAACCCGGCTGCAGCCGAGCCGATGCGGTCCATGATCAGACCGAGTAACACCTTCGCGCACAGCCAGGCGTGGATCGGGAGAACTAGCAACATGCAACACGGCAATTCGAACGCGGACACGAAATACCCGACCTCAGGCGGGGAAGCGACGCTGCGAACGAAGCCGTTCCCCGTCCGAGTTTCTGTGTTGCGGTGTTGCATGTTGTTAGCTCCCCAAGGTCTCTCCGCCGTGGTGGTCGGTCACCTGCACCTGCTCGTACGACAGGTCCGCCACGCGCAGCACCGCGTGAATGCGTGCGTCGGCCCCCGTCGCGCCGGGACCGCACACCGTGCCGGCGTCCACCGCGACCATCTCGAAGCCTGTCCACAGCTCCGGGCGAGCGTCTTGGCCGAACGGAACCTTGCCGGATGTCTCCGACCTGGGCTAACACGACTGCCAACTGCTATGCGGCATCCTGCCCCCTTGCCACGCCTGCCGGCCTCCTATAGCCTCACTGGTTCATGGGCCCGGCGAATCCACTCTTGCGACCGGACGGCGGCGAGTCATTGCCGTGGATTGCCCTGGTGGGCCCAGAGGTCGAGGAGAACCTGAGCCTGCGCCACCTCGCCTCATCCGTGGAGGCAGGAGGCCTGCGCACCGAGCTCTATCCCTTCAACGGCCCGAGCGATCTTCCGGTGCTGCTGGAGGCATTGTGCGCCGAGCCGCAGCCCGCGGTCGCCGCGCTGTCGCTCTCGTTCCAGTGGCGGGCCATGGATGTGCTCGCTTTGGCCGTCGCCCTGCGCGAGCGCGGTTTTCGGGGGCATGTCACCGCCGGCGGCCATTTCGGGTCGTTCGCGTGGGACCGAGTGCTCGCGGACTTCGCCGAGGTCGACAGCATCTGCCGGTTCGAGTCGGAGCACACCTTGCGGGAGCTTTGCGAGCGGGTGGTAGCTGGAGCCGAGTGGAAGCGACTGCCGGGTCTGGCCCTGCGTGACGAGGCCGGCAGTCCCTACTTGACCGCGCCCCGGCAGCCGCCCGACCTCACCTCGCTTCCCTGGCCCGATCGCCGTGGCCCAGCCGCCCGCTGCTTGGGCCACCCGATTGCCCCCATGATCGCCAGCCGCGGCTGCTACGCCAATTGCGCCTTCTGCTGCATTGCTACGCTGCATCGCAACAGCTCGCCCTCCCAGCGCCATCGCCTGCGGCCCGTCGAGGATGTCGCCGACGAGATGGCGTGGCTGCACCGCGAGCGAGGCGTCGAGATCTTCATCTTCCACGACGACAACTTCTTCCTTCCGAGGCACGACGACAGCCTGCGCAGGATCGAGGCGCTGGGCGCGGCGCTCGAGGCGCGGGGCGTGACCCGCTTCGCTACGGTGGTCAAGGCAAGGCCCAATGACGTGACCGAGCCGGTATTCCGCGCCATGAAGGAGCGCCTGCAGCTCATTCGCCTGTTCCTGGGCGTGGAGTCGACCACCCAGCAGGGCTGCACCACGCTTCGCCGCGGCGTGGCTGCGTCGGCCTCTTCCGAAGCCTTGCGCACGCTCGAGGCGCTGGATCTGTACGTGTGTTTCAACATGCTGGTGTTCGACCCGGATGCCTCGGTCGAGGGCCTGCTCGACAACCTGGCATTCATGGAGCGGCACGGACAGCACCCGTCGAACTTCGGCCGGGTAGAGCTGTACGCGGGCACGCCGCTGCTCGAGCGGATGCAGGCCGAGGGCCGCGCGCAAGGTGATTATCTGGGCTGGTCCTACGACCAGGCCACGCCCGAGATGCAGCGTGTCTTCGAGCTGTCGATGCGTGCCTTCTACGAGCGCAACTTCTCGGGCCGGGCCCTGGCCAATCGTTTGCAGAGCACGCGGTTCGACGTGGAGATCGCGCGCCACTTCCACCCGGACGTGTTCCGGCCAGCATGGCTGCAGGCGGCACGGGAGCTGAGCCGCAGGCTTGCAGCGGACTCGGCGCGGGGCGTGCGCGAGATCGTGGCTCACGTCCGAGGCCACGAGTCGCGCGACGGCGACGACGATTTGGTCGGGCAGCTGTCCGCCCGACTACGACATTGCGAGAGCGAGATCGATCGGCAGGCGACCAGCCTGGAGCGAGAGGTGAGCCAGGCGGTGGGAGCGACGTGCGACCATGCGCCGGTCAAAGGCATACCGGTGGTGAGACGGCCGGGGGACGAGCCGCGGATACGCGAGACGGTCGCGGGCTGCGGCGTGGCAGCGGGGTGAGGTGAGCCGATGGCGAACAAGGATGACCAGCGGGACGACCAGGCGCGCGAGGATCAGCAGCCAAGCCCGGTACGGCGGCGCGTGACTCGGCACCTGCGCAACCTGCTCATCCCCGGCGTGATGGGGCTGGGCGCGTGCAAGAACGCCGACACGCCCGTGGTGTGCGATCCCATGCCGCCGCCGGCAGATGCGGGTGCGGCCGGGCCGCCGTCGGGCGCGGATGCCGAGGCCGCCACGGACGCTGCGACTGAAGCCGCGCCCACCGCCGCGCCCTCCCAGCCGCCGCCGGTGGTGTGCGACCCCATGCCGGCGCCCATTGCGCCGCCTCCTCCGCCCGAAAAGAAGAAGTAGCGCCTGTTCTTTGGGTAGAAGCTGCGTCGGCAGACGTATCACCTCGAACAGATGGAACCCGAGCTCACCGCAGCGCTCGTTGCGGGCACGATCGTGCTCGGAGGGTGGGCCGTCATCGCGGCGGCTCTCGGGTACCTTGCACAGCGCCGCATGACGCGCGTGGAACGGGAGCTGGGCAGCCCGGCCGTGCCGCCGTTCGAGCAGCCGCTGGCCTGGATGGCCGGCGCCTTCGTTGCGTGGCCCTTCGCCGCCGTGCTCGCCGTGATCGCCCTGGCCAAGCGCGAGTGGGCCCGCCTCGGCCGGAATCTGACCTTCATCTTCCTCGGGCACATGACCGCGGCCGTGCTGGCGGCCATGGCCGCGGTGCTCGTCAATTCCCCGCGAGCGGGATCGCAGACCACGCTGGAAGAGCTCGGCCCGGTCGTGGTCGCCGCGTGCGTCATCCTCGCCGCGGGGGTACTGGTCGCGGTGGTTCTCGCCTGGGTCTGGCTCGGACGCAGAAGCGCGCGCATCCAGCGCCAGACGCCTCGCTCCGGGAACGCACCCGGGCCCTGGAGATTCGCCTTGTACGCGGCGAGCCTGCTGATGTGGCCCGTCGGAATCGTGTGTGCGGTCGTCTACACCCAGCCGCACGACGTGCACGTGGGTGCCAACGCGCTTCGGTGCTCTCTTGTGCAAATCGCCATCATCGCCCTGGCCGTGTGCATCGGGCTGCCGATTGCGATGTTCGGGTGGACGACGTAGGGCTTCGTTGCGGCGGTGCCCTGCGCGGTTATTCGCACCCCTATTCCCTGCAGGCTCGGGCCGCGAGATCGCTCCCGGCCTCGGCGCGCTTTCATGTGCCCAGGCCCAATCCCTGCTCGATGAGCCGCCGACGCGCCCGGTCCGCGCGCAGCCCGGCGGGAATCACCAAACCCGTCGCCACCGCGGCCGCCAGCGCCAGCGGGGGCAGGAAGAAGCCGACGAGGGAGACGAACCCGGCGGTCAGCCCGTAGATGACTCATCCGCCGTAGATCAGCGACATGACGGCGGACAGCGCGCTCGAGGCGATCGCTGCGGCGCCACGCAACCTGGTGACCTGCAGCCCGAGCGCGATGGTGGCAATGCCGCATACGATGAGCAGGTAGGGCACGGCCGCCACCCACCCGCGGAGCACGAACGTCCAGAGCTGCACCGCCTGCACCAGGGAGAACAGGCCCATGATCATCGCGAGCCCGCCCGACAATCGCGCGAGAGGCGTGGGCGTGCAAGCGGCCAGATCGTCATCCGAACGCAAGGAGGAAGGTGGCTCGTCCATGTCAGCGGGGGAGCATGATGGCACGGGCGGCGCCCATTTCCCAGAGCATGCGGCGACACAACGGGGACCTCGCCGGCGGGCGCCGTGCTATGGTCGGAGCCATGCTCGAGGTGCGAACCTGGATCCTGCCGATTGCCATGCGCTGGTGTGCGCGCCAGGCCGCCGCCTCGTCCGAAGCGTGGCGGGGGGGTCGTCGCCCCGGGAACTGCGGCGGCATTGCACCGCTCGGCCTGGGCTTTGGACCGGGGCGCGGGGCGCACGGGTTGGCCGCGAACACGAGCGAGGACGGCAATGCGGATAGCGACATGGAACATCAACGGGGTCCGGGCGAGACACGAGCGCTTGCTGGCGTGGTTGCGGGACAAGGCGCCCGACGTGCTGTGCCTGCAGGAGATCAAGTGCGAGGACAAGAGCTTTCCCAAAGCCGATATCGAGGCCCTCGGCTGGGAGACTGCCACGTACGGGCAGAAGGCTTACAACGGAGTTGCGATCCTGTCGCGATCCGGCCTGTCGGCGGTGGAGCGGGGATTCGCGGACGGGCAGGCCGAGGATCCGCAAGCCCGGCTGATCGCCGCCACGGTCACTGGGGCAAGGGTGGTGTGCGCGTACTTCCCGAACGGCAAGGAGGTGGGCTCCGAAGCCTACGACTACAAGCTGGCCTGGGTGGAACGCCTGCGGGCCAAGCTCGCGCCGCTGGTGACGCCCGCCTCGGAGCTGGCCTTGTGCGGAGACTACAACGTGGCGCCGGCGTCCATCGACGTGTACGACCCGGTGGCGTGGGAGGGCAAGATCCTGTGCTCCGAGCCCGAGCGGGCGGCGTTCCGGGGCCTGCTCGCCCTGGGGCTGACCGACGCGCTGCGGGCGCTGCACCCGAGCGAGGTGGCCTACACGTGGTGGGACTATCGCGAGCTTGGGTTCCCCAAGAACAAGGGAATGCGGCTCGACCACCTGCTCATCACCGCCGGCCTGGCAAAGCGTTTGGTGCGGGCCGAGGTCGACCGCAACGAGCGCAAGGGAAAGCAGGCGAGCGACCACGCGCCGGTGGTCATTGAAGTCGCGGCCGGCTGATAATATCAATCAAGCAACAGGGTCAGGCGGGGAACGATGGAAGCCATCCAGACTGCGATCGACACGACGAGCGAGGACTACAAGGCCAACCGCGCCGCGATGGAGAAGCTGGTCGAGAAGCTGAAGGCCGAGCTCAAGAAAGCGCGGGAGGAGCGGTCGGACAAGGCCCGCAAGCGCAACGCGGAGCTGGGCAAGCTGACGGTGCAGGAGCGGCTGGATCTGCTGCTCGACAAGAACACGCCCTGGCTCGAGATCGCGCCGTTGGCGGCCAGGGGCATGTACGACGGCGGCGTGCACGGGGCCGGCTCGCGGGTGGGCATCGGCGTCATTCACGGGCGCGAGTGCGTGGTGATGGCGAACGACCCGATGATCAAGGGCGGCACGATCTACCCCATGGGCGTCAAGAAATCGCTGCGCATGCAGACGATCTGCATGGAAAACCGTCTGCCGGCCGTGACACTGGTGGACTCGGGCGGCGCGTTCCTGCCGCTGCAGTCCGAGATCTTCCCGGACGCGGACGACGGCGGGCGCATCTTCTACAACCAGGCGTGGATGTCGAAGATGAACATCCCGCAGCTGACGGCGGTGATGGGGCTGTGCACGGCGGGTGGGGCGTACATTCCGGCGATGAGCGACCACGTGGTGCACGTGACGGGCACCGGGGCGATCTTCCTGGGCGGGCCGCCGCTGGTGCGCGCGGCCACGGGCGAGGAGGTGACGGCCGAGGAGCTGGGCGGCGCGATGGTGCACTGTCAGGAATCGGGCGTGTCGGACTACTTCGCGGAGGACGACCGGCACGCCCTGCAGATCCTGCGCGACATCGTCGAGACGCTGCCGCGGCAGCGCAAGGCGGTCATCCCGACGCGGGCGCCCAAGCCGCCGCTCTACGATCCGAAGGAGATCTACGGCATCGTGCCGCGGCGCATCTCGCAGCCCTACGACGTGCGGGAGCTCATCGCGCGGCTGGTGGACGGCTCCGAGTTCCTGGAGTTCAAGACGCTGTACGGGCCCACGCTGGTATGCGGCTGGGCGTACATTCACGGCTACCAGGTGGGGATTCTGGGCAACAATGGAGTGCTGTTCTCCAACAGCGCATTGAAGGCCACCCAGTTCATCCAGCTGTGCGATCGTCAGGGCATTCCGCTCTTGTTCCTGCAGAACATCGCCGGCTACATCATCGGTCGCGAGTACGAGCGGGGCGGCATCACCAAGGACGGCCACAAGATGGTCAATGCGGTGGCCACGTCCACGGTGCCCAAGTTCACGGTGATCGTGGGGGCGTCGTTCGGAGCGGGCAACTACGGCATGTGCGGCCGGGCCTACTCGCCGAGGTTCCTGTGGATGTGGCCCAACGCGCAGATCGGCGTGATGGGCGGAGAGCAGGCCGCCGACGTGCTGGTGTCGGTCAAGAACGACCAGCTGGTGCGCGAAGGCCAGCCTCCGCTGCAGAAGGACTTTGCGGAGGCCATCCGGCAGCCGATCATCGACAACACGCTCAAGGAAGGAGACGCCTGGTACAGCACCGCCAACCTGTGGGACGACGGAATCCTCGATCCGGCCACCACGCGCGACGTGCTGGGGCTGGCGATCGCGGCGTCGCTCAACGCGCCCCTCGAGGGCCGGGTGCAGGGGCACGGAACGTTTCGCATGTAGGGGGCGTGATGATCTCGAAGATCCTGGTTGCCAATCGCGGCGAGATTGCCATTCGCGTGATGCGAACGGCCTCGGAGATGGGGATCCGCACGGTCGCGGTGTACTCGGACGCGGACGCCGGGGCCCGGCACGTGCAGGAGGCCGACGAAGCTGTGTGCCTGGGCGCGCCGGAGCCGTCGGCCAGCTATCTCAATATCGACAAGATCGTGAAGGCGGCGCGGGACACGGGTGCCGACGCGATCCATCCGGGCTACGGGTTCCTGGCGGAGAACCCGGCCTTCGCCGCCCGGGTTGCGCAGGAGGGATTGACGTTCATCGGTCCGCCGGCAGGCCCGATGCGCGAGCTCGGCCACAAGACCACGGCCAGGCAGCTCGCGGCCAAGGCCCGCGTGCCCATCATTCCGGGCATGACCACCTCCAGCGCCGATCCGGATGTGCTGCGCGACGCGGCCAACGTGATCGGCTATCCGGTGCTCATCAAGGCCGCGGCCGGAGGCGGCGGCAAGGGCATGCGCCTGGTCTCGAGCGCCGCGGAGCTGGCCGAGGCCGCCCAACTGGCTGCGAGCGAGGCCGCCACCGCCTTCGGCGACGGCTCCATCTACCTGGAGAAAGCTCTGGACCGGCCCAGGCATGTCGAGGTGCAAATCGTCGGCGACACCCACGGCAACTTCGTGCACCTGTTCGAGCGAGAATGCTCGATCCAGCGGCGCCACCAGAAGATCATCGAGGAGACGCCGTCGGTGGCGCTCACGCCCGAGCTGCGCGATCAGATGGGCAAGGCGGCGGTCGCGGTGGCGCGCACGGCCGGATACGTCAATGCCGGTACGGTGGAGTTCCTGCTCGACGCCTCGGGGCAATTCTACTTCCTGGAGGTCAACACGCGGCTGCAGGTCGAGCACCCGATCACCGAGATGGTGGTGGGCGTGGACCTGGTGCGGCTGCAGATCGACGTAGCCAACGGCCTTGCCCTGCCCTTCCGGCAATCGGACCTGTCGCAGCGCGGCCACGCGATCGAATGCCGCATCTACGCCGAGGACCCGGAAAACGAGTTCATGCCCTCGCCGGGCACGGTGCTGCTGGCGAAGGCCCCCGACGGTCCCTTCGTACGATTCGATTCCGGTATCCGCTCCGGGCAGGAGGTGCCGGTGTACTACGACCCGATCCTGGGCAAGCTCGTGGTGTGGGCCGAACATCGTCCGGCGGCGATCCAGCGCATGATTCGCGCGCTGCGCCAGTGCGTGATCCTGGGCGTCAAGACGCCGGTCGAGTTCCTGATCGACGTGCTGTCCTCCGAGCAGTTCGCCGAAGGGCAAACGCAGACGGACCTGATTCCGTCGCACTTCGGCCAGTGGAAGCCGTCGGCGGACGGCGACGAGATCGGGGCGATCGGGGCGGCGGCGGCGGAGTTCGCCCTGGGCAGGCCGCGGGCGGCCGAGGGGATGGTCCACGAGCTGGGGATTCCGTCGCCCTGGGAGACGATCGGGCGGTTCGACTCGGCGCGGTAGAATCGAAGGGACGGGCGATGCAGACCAAAGTGACGATGGGCGGCAAAGAGAAGTCGATCCTGTTCCGCAAGGCCGGGACCGTCGGAGGCGACGAGGGCGCCGGGCACGACCTGGTGGTCGAGGTCGAGGCGCTGACGCCGGAGCGCTTGCGGCTCAAGATCGGCGAGCGCACGGCGCAGGTGCATGTGGTGCGCACGGCGGAGGGCGCGTGGGTCTGGCACGACGGCCGGGCGCGGTTCGTGCGCAGCGGCAACGGCGAGGCGGTGCGCAGGGGCAAGCGCGATCACGGACCAGGGCTGGTGACGCCGCCGATGCCGTCGACGGTGATCCGCGTGCTGGTCGAGGTCGGGCAGCGCGTGGAGGCGAAGGCTGCGCTGGTGGTGGTGTCGGCCATGAAGATGGAGACCACGCTGCGCGCTCCGTACGCGGGCGTGGTTGCCGCGATTCATACACAGGCGGGCGCCGCGGTGCGCCCGGGAGAGATCCTGGTGGATGTGACCCCGGAAGAGGAGGCGTTGAGCCAATAGGAAACCTCCCATCAACGGGTCATTCCGTTCTGGTAGCGGCTCGGCACGTCGAGCCCCGGTAGTTCGCGGCATGGCCGCGCTTCAAGAGGCGTTCAGGAAACGATCACGAGACTGCAGGCGTCTCATCAACCGATATGAGCGGACGGCCGGCATCGACGAGAACTCATGGGATTCATATTCACCAAAGGCGACATCTTCCAGACCGAGGGGCTCCGCGCCTATGCGCACGGCGCCAACTGTGCGGGCGCGATGGATGCGGGCGTGTCGGTTGCGTTCAAGAGACGTTGGCCGGGCATGTTCGACGATTACGCGGCGAGGTGCGCCGACGGGCGCTTTCACCTGGGCGACGTGTTCGTGTGGACCGAAGGCGACGAGACGGTCTACACGATGGCGATCCAGGAGCACTGGCGGCAGAAGGCCAGACTGGCTGCGTTCTCGAAGGCGTTGCGCCGGGTCGTGGAGCTGGCCCAGCAGGCGCACATCCAGCGGGTGGGATTGCCGCGCATCGGAGCGGGGCCCATGGGGCTCGATTGGCTGCGCGTGCGCAGCGTCGTCCAGGAAGTGGGCGAGTCCACCCCCGTCGAGATCGTCGTGTTCGAGCAGTTCATTCGGAGCAAGCAGGCCGGGACGTAGGCCCCTGCTGCCGCCTTACCCGCCGTTCGACGCCGTCTGGCCGGCGAGGGCCTTGCGCGTGAGATAGAAGAAGTCGCGCGGCGACCGTGCCCGGATGTACTCGTCCTCGGTGAACTCGAATCCCTTGGTCAGCGGCTTGGCCACCAGCTCCGTCGAGCCGTCGCCCTTCGGGCCGTACAGCAGGAACTTCGGATAGGAGAAGTTCACGTCGAGCTGCGCCACCGTGTACGCACCCGCGTGCTCCATCGCCAGCGCGATCGCCCGCGCCGTCGTGTCGTCTCCTATTCCCACGTAGAGCGTCTTGCCGTCCTGGCTCACTCCGATGGCGGATCGGCGGATGACGACTTGGCCGTCGAGCGTGCATCCCCACGTGGTGGCGTTCGGATCGCGCAGCCCGACGTGCAGCTCGCCGCCCTCGACCATGCAATAGGGGGTCTGCCGCCACCAGTCGGCGTTGGCCTGGTCGGTCCCGGCGAACTTCTCCCACGGGCCGATCGCCACCGAGCTGGAGCTGTCACGCACGATCGTGCACATCTTCGCCCGCGGCCGCACGAGCGTCACGCCGTCGACACGAATCCCGTAGTGGCCGTGCTCGAGCTTGAATCCGCCGTTGAACGCGGCCATCAGCCGGTCCTGATCGGCCTCGGGGACCAGGCCGGTGCGCTGGAATCCGCCGGCCTCGGGCTCGGTGGGCTTGGGCTCGTAGCGCCCGGTGACCAGGTGCAAGTCGACCTGCCGAAGGTCCACCGCGACCACGGACACCGCCGTCCACGACCGGTTGCGATCCGGGTGCAGCAAGGTCTTGAGCATGCGCGGCGGGTCGGCCGGACGGCGCTCGTCGACCACGGGCATCCAGGTACCGTCGCCCGGCGCGGACCAGGACTTGTCCACCGGGCCTACATCCGCGAGGGTGAAGCGCGGCGCCTCGGGCTTGTCGGGTTCGGCCGGAGCCGGGGGCTGCTGCACGGGCGCGGAGGGGACGTCCCAGTAGGCTTCCGGCCGGTCATTTTTACGCGAGAATCGGTACCACCGGTCCTGCACGCCATAGACGAACTCCTCGAGCCGGGCCACGGCTTCGGTGCCCACCAGCGAGCGGGCCGTATCCGCGAACAGCGGCCCCATCCAGGTGGTGTGATGAACGCCGATCCACAGGGCGATCACGGACACGAAGACCAGGACCGCGGCGGTGGTGACGACGGCACGAGCGCGTCTCCGGGGCTTGCCGGAGCGGGAGGCATGGGGGGGACGACGCCAGCTCTTCATGCGAGGATGGGCTCGAATCGGGTTATACCAGACGCCTTCGAGACGCGCCCATTTCCGGCAACGCCGTGGGGTGGTTGCCCAATTCCCGCGAGTTCGGCGGGGCTCGCTCCGATGGTCGGTCCCGCGGTGAGCGGCGCGTCGTGCGCGTGTTTCGCTTCCCTGGGCTGCCCAAGCGCGCCACAATGGGCGCCGTTCTGGAGAGATGACCATGTCGACCCTGTTTCGTCCCATCCGGTTCCGAGACGTGACCGTGCGCAATCGCATCTTCGTCTCGCCCATGTGCCAGTATTCGGCACGCGACGGGCTGCCGACCGACTGGCACCTGGTGCACCTGGGCTCGCGGGCCGTGGGCGGCGCTGGCCTGGTCATGGTCGAGGCCACGGCGGTGTGCCCCGAAGGGCGCATCAGCCCCGACGATCTTGGACTGTGGTCGTCGCAGAAGGCCGCTGCATTCCAGCGGATTGCGCGGTTCATCGAGGAGCAGGGAGCGGTGGCGGCGGTGCAACTGGCCCATGCGGGGAGAAAGGCTGGGACCGCGGCACCTTGGAACGGCGGCCATCCTCTGGCGCCGAGCGAAGGGGGTTGGCAGCCGGTGGGGCCCAGCCCGATCGCGTTTTCGCCCGCGCACCCGGTGCCCACCGCGCTCGACGGCGCCGGGCTCGACGAGGTCGTTCAGCAGTTCGAGCAAGCCGCACGCCACGCGGTGGAAGCTGGATTCCGCGCGATCGAGCTGCACATGGCGCACGGCTACTTGCTGCACTCGTTCCTGTCACCGCTGAGCAACCGTCGCGACGACGACTACGGCGGGTCGTTCGATAACCGCGTAAGGCTGCCGCTGCGGGTGGTGGACGCGGTGCGGGCGGCCTGGCCGGCGGAGCTGCCGCTGTTCGTGCGGCTCTCGGCGACGGACTGGGTCGAGGGCGGCTGGGATCTCGCGCAGACGGTAGCGCTGGCCGGTCTTCTCAAGGCCAAGGGGGTCGACCTGATCGATTGTTCCAGCGGGGGTCTGGTGCCCGATGCGGTCGTTCCAGCCGGGCCGGGGTACCAGACACCGTTTGCGCGGGAGGTGCGGTTGGGCGCGCAGATCCCGACGGGCGCCGTGGGATTGATCACCTCTCCCCAGCAAGCCGAGCAGATCGTGGCGACAGGGCTGGCCGACGTGGTGTTGCTCGGCCGCGAGATGCTGCGACGTCCCTATTGGGCGCTGGAGGCCGCGGCCGCGCTGGGCGCCCAGATCGCCTGGCCGTCGCAGTACCTGCGCGCCCGGTAGCAGGTGCGGCGTGGTATCCTCGCGGATCGTGCGGAGGATGCCTCGATGAAGCGAAGCTCGATGCGACGTTGGCTCGGCAGCGGGTACGCGGCCGCGGTATTCCTTGCTCCGGCGCTGGCCTGGGCGGCTCCCCAGCAGCTCGGTCTCAATGTCCACCAGTCGCTCGACGTGGGCCTCGACGCGACCTCGGATGTGCACGGAACCTGGGTACGCATGGACTTCAATTGGTTCCAGGCGGAGCCTGCCCAGGGTGCGATCGACTTCAGCCTCTACGACCAGATCGTGGACAACGCGCGCAGCCGCAGCCTCAACGTGCTGGCGGTCATCGGCTACACGCCCGCGTGGGCGTCGTCGGGCAACGTCGACGGTGCGGACACGCTCAACGACGTTCCGGTCGCCGGCGCCTACGAGGCATTCGTGTCCGCCGCGGTGCAGCACTTCCAGGGACGCGTCACGCACTGGGAGCTGTGGAACGAGCCGAACCTCACGACGTTCTTCGAGGGCACTGCGCAACAGTACGTGGACCTGATCTTGAAGCCGGGCGCGGACGCTCTTCGCGCGCACTGTCCGGACTGCTTGGTTGTGGCACCGGGCCTCGCCACCGTGGGCGGCGCGTGGGACGTCTGGATGCAGACCGTCTTCACGCAGGCCGCCGACAAGGTGGATATCGTCAGCGGCCACGACTATGCGGGATTCCCGCAAGACGATCCCTCGGCCGGGCAGAGCTCGCCCAGTTTCTACTCCAAGCTCGAGGCGCACCGCGTCAAGAAGATCGGGGATACCGTGGTGTACGAGGATCCTCTCTCGCTTCGGGAGTGCATGGTGAAATTCGGGGTAGCGTCCAAACCGTTCTGGTTGACGGAAACCGGCGAGCAGGCGGCCTATGGCGACACGGCTGCGATGCTCGGTCAGGCCAACTACGCACGGCACGTGCTCGAGGCGATGCTCACGCGGCCCTGGTGGACGACGACGATCTTCTACGAGGCGTTCGACGAGCCGGACTCGGGATACGAATGGGGCTTCGTGCTGCACGATCCTGCCGCGCCCGGCGGATACCGCTGCAAGACGGTTTGTGATGTCGTGCGCCAGGCGATGAGCAAGCAGCCCGCATTCGGCGGAAACGGCGCGGACTGCAACGATGGTCTGGACAACGACGGTGACGGGCTGATCGATTACCCCGGAGACACGGATTGCCAGAACCCGCTGTCGACGTCCGAAGGGCTGCCGCCGCTGGACGGGGGTGTAGCGGACGGGGCGCAGGACGGCTCGGCGCCGGACGGCGAGCCGGGAATGCGGGCAACAGGCGGGACGCCGGGCAGCGGTGGGTCGGGCTGCGCGTGCTCGACCCGTAGCGCGATCGGGGGGAACGGGGCCGGATGGCTGCTGGCCGGGGCGCTTTGGGGGTCGTCGCGTGGGAGGCGCAGGCGTCGTCGCCGGTAGATTTGCCTTGGCGTGGCGGGCCATCGTCTCCCGCAGGGACGGACCCGGTGGCTGTTTGAATCGGTCGTGCTGTGAGTTCGTTGCGCCCTTTCGGAATTCGGGGACTTGAAAGGTCGCGTCCCAGTACCCAAGGGAGGAGGTAGGGAACCCACACACACGTCAACCGCCGTGATTCACGTCGCGGCAGCGGAGGCTGGCTGCCATGGATAGGAACAATCTTCGAGACGACAAGGCCGCATCGGCGCGCATCCCGGAGCGGCGCGGGGCACCGCGATACGCAGCATGCTTTCCGGTGCACCTGATGCCCATGACCGAAGACCTGGAGCGGCTGGGAGTGAGCCAGCAGGTCAGTCGCACCGGCGGACTGTTCATGACGCAGTACAAGCTGCGCGAAGGAGAGCCCATTCGCGTGCGCCTGTTCGTCTCCGAGGACACGTCGCACCCTCGGGTCGCCACGGCGCGCGTGGTCTGGTCGAACAAGCGCCGCCAGACGAACTCGTACTGGCTCTACGACGCAGCGCTGCGCTTCGACGATCCGATCGACGACGCGGAGCCGCAGGTCAAGCGGCTCTACGAGAAGCAGCGACGTTGGATGGGCGGCTGAGGGCAACCGAGTGAAGCGCCGCGCGGCGGCTCTGCGGCGGCTTGGCGGCGCGTTGTCTTGAATGCCCGCCGACGTGTGTTGCTCAATCCATGCGTGTGAGATAGAAGAAGTCGCGCCGCGACGGGCGCCTCACGTAGTCGTCCGGCTCGCAGCTCATCCACGGCGTGAGCGGTTGGCCCGCGAGCTCTGCGGAGCCGGGCGCCGACGGCGCGAAGAACAGGAACTTGGGATAGGGCGTGTTGACGTCGAGCTGGGCCACGTTCCACGCGCCCGCGTGCTTCATGGCTTGGGCCATGCTGCCCGCGGAGGTGGCGTCGCCCATTCCGACGAACAGCACGGCGCCGTCCCTGCTCAAACCGATGGCCGAACGGCGAATGATGGTACTGCCCTCCACGGACATTCCCCAATTGATGTTGCCCTCGGCGGTCACGCCTGCGCCGAGCTCGCCCAATTCGACGACACAGGTTGGCGTCTGGCGCCACCACAACATGTCATCGCGCGTAGCGGCAAGCTCGGTCCAGGAGCGAATGGCAAGGGAGCCGTCGCGATAAGCGGCAATGGTACAGCCCCACTTCTGGGGAGGGATGAGGGTCGTGGGTCCCACGGCCATGCCCAGGGTCCCGTGAATGGTCTTGAAGCCACCATTGAACGCGGCCAGCAAGGAGGGTTGATCGGCGGCGGGGATCAGGCCGGTGCGGGTCAGCAAGGCGGCCTCGGCCAAGGTGGCCTTGGGATCCTCCCGTCCGGGCACGATGGTGAGCCGGACGCGATGAAGGTCGAGCGCCACGATAGCAACGGTGGACCAGGGCCGATCGAGATCCGGATGCAAGAGAGTCTTGAACGCGGGGGCTGGCCGGTCCGGGTGGAGCGGGTCGGCGCTGGGTACCCAGATACCGTCGCCGCGGGCGAACATGGCCCGGTGCATGGGCGGCAGATCGGCTGGGCGGAAAGGCGAGATCGCAGTGAGCGGTCCGGACGACGACGGCGCTGGACCGGACGGCGCTACAGCAGAGAAGGAGGAGGCGGGAGCGGGCTGCTGGGCAACGCTCCAATACGACTGCGGCGCATCTCCCGACCTCCACAGGCGCGTCCACCAATCATCGATTCCATAGGCGATGTCCTCCATGCGTCCGACCGCGGCCGGGCCCAGGATGGATCGCGCATTGTCGGCGATCATCGGGCCGAGCCACGGAACGCGGGGGATGGCCAGCCAGAGGGCCAGCGGCAGGCCGGCCAGCAGCAGCACCACGAGCAGCAGCAGCCTGCGTAGCAGAGCTGCGCGACGGCGATCGGTGGGTGCCCGCGTGGATCGCGGGGTCGATTCGGCCAGCCGCGGACTCGACGAGAACAACGGTCATTCCTTCTGGAATCGGGGATGATCGGGCCGATACCAACACACGTCGCACGAGCCGGACAGCTCGCAGAGCCCCAAGGGACGAAGGCAGGAGCTTTGCACATTCTGCTCCGCGGCGAGCTTCTCGACGTTGACGAGAGGAACCGGATCCCGGTTCTCGGTGGTGATTTCGCGCGATTCAGACATCTGGGGAGTCCCCAATTCCCGCCCGGTGACGAGCTGCTGAAGGCAGCCTGCGGGGCGACGATGCAATTGTGGCACTCGGCCGCGACGAGCGTCAAGCAGCGCCCAACTCGGAGGAAAGCGCGAGGCGTTGCCCGTTCTCGCCCTCGGGGCTTCAATCACGCCTCGGTTTGTGCCAAGGGTACGTCATGTCTTTCGTGGTCCCCGTGGTCGCGTTCCTGGTCGCCGCCGTGCTCGTGTACTTCGCGGTGTTCTGGCGACGCTCGCCGTCGTCCGGCACGTCGCATCCCGCGCGGCCCGAGCCGTCGACCGGCGCGCAGCCTGCGGCACCATCGCGCCCGGCTGCCGCGTCTCCGGCACCGCCGCCCGCAGCCCCTGCCCCACCCACGCCCGACGTCGCCGCCGAAGGCGATCTGGAGGTCACCCAGATGGGCGCCCTTCCGCCGGAAGTGCTGGCGATGATCAAGGGCAAGGTCTCCGGGGACATGCCGGCTGCCGCCCCCGACGAAGAGTTCGTGGACATCGACGTACAAGAGCTCGTGGATCCGATGCTCGCCGAGGATCCCACCGGCACGCACGCGCTCATCGTCGTCAGCGGCTTTGCGCGCAGCGACCGCGGGCGCAAGCGCAACTGCAACGAAGACGCTTTCCTCATCCTGCCCGACGAGCCCGTGTTCGTGGTCGCCGACGGCATGGGCGGCCACAACGCGGGCGACGTCGCGAGCCAGACCGCGGTCGAGGTGTTCGAGCGCGCGTTCAAGACGAAGGACTTCGGCGAGGCGCTGCACTCGGGCTGGCCGCGTCGGGGCGACGAGCTGGTTCGCTGCGTGCACCTGGCAAACAAGGCAGTGTACGAGAAGGCTCAGACCACGCCGGAGTACAAGGGCATGGGCACGACGGTGGTGGCCATGCGCGTGGCGCCCAACAAGGGGCGCGTGTACATCGCGCACGTGGGGGACAGCCGGTGCTATCGCATCCGCGACGGCCAGCTCTACCAGCTGACCGAAGACCACACGCTCGGCGCGCTGCTGGGCAAGACCGGCAAGGAAGCGCGCTTTCTGGCCCGCGCGGTCGGCGTGCGCCCCGACGTGGCCGTGGACCTCACGATCGACGTGCCCAAGCCCGGCGACGTGTACGTGATCTGCTCGGATGGTTTGACGAAGATGGTGGCGGACGATCGCATCCTGGAGCTGGCCATCGTGGACGAGGACCTGGACTCGCGGGCGCGGCACCTGATTGACGAGGCCAACGCGCGAGGGGGCAAGGACAACATCACGGCCATCGTGGTGCGCGTGGAGACCGCGCGCGAAGCCGTGGCAGAAGCGTTGAAGAACGCTCAGCGCTGATAGGTGCCCACCAGCTCGCCCTGGGCGATGATGTGCCCCTCGATCTGCTGCAGCAGCGCCGCCTTGTCGAGCCCCGGGCCTGCGGAAGTCTGCGTGTCCAACGCGTACAGCTTGAAGTGGTAATGGTGCACTTTGCCCGCCGGTGGAGCCGGACCGCGATAACCCACCGTGCCCCACGAGTTCTTCCCTTGCTTGGCTCCCGCCGGAGCCGCGGGCGCCTCCTCATTCGGTACACCCTCGGGCAGCACGCTGGTCGATGGCGCAATGGCGTAGATGACCCAGTGCACCCACGGCTGCGCGCTCGGCGCGTCGGGATCGTCGACCACCAGCGCGAGCTGATGAGTCTGGGGCGGCGCACCCGACCACCTGAGCTCGGGTGAGACGTCCTGCCCATCCTCCGTGTACTTCGCCGGGATCGGCTGGCCCTGTCCAAAGGCTGGGCTGCTGACCGCCATCGTGCCGATCGCGCCCGGCTGCGTCGCCCCCGGTCCGCCGGACGGCGATGACTGCGTCGATCGTCCGCACGCCGCCAGCGCGAGCGCCATCGCCGCGGCTGCCACCATGCTTGCTGCGCATTGTCGAGCCTTCATGAGCAATCCTCCCCGCCAATGGGCGGTCGGATTGTACACCGCTCGATGCGCTCCCGCAGCCTCGAATCCTCGGCCGCCGCCTCGCCCCTCACGTTGGGGCCGACGTGCAAGACACATCGGCTATACTCGTGGCCCTCATGTCCGCAGCTTCCGACGACCATGTGATTCAGGCGATCGGCAACGAGATCCGATCGAACGTTGCCACGGACGTCATCTACCATCTCGGCCGCCGGGTCGGTGAAGGGGGAATGTCCGTGGCGTACCTCGCGCTGCGCACTTCTCCGCAAGGCAGCGCGCCGGTCGTCGTCAAGGTGCTTCGGCCACGGTTCGTGCTTCGCTTCGGCCAGGCCGCGCTGCTGAGCATTCAGAAGGAAGCCGTGGCGCTCGGCAGGCTCAACGAGCGCGTGCCGCCCACCCCGTTCGTGGTCCGCCTGATCGACGTGGGCAGCGTGCGCACGCTGCCGGGACAGCGCGAGCTCGACATCCCGTGGATCGCGGTGGAGTACGTGCACGGCGGTGTCGAGGGCACCACGCTGGCAGATCGCATCGCCTACAGCGTGGCGCAAACTGGTTGGGCCTTCGATCCGGGGCGCGCCTCCCACGCCATCGAGTGCCTCGCCAAGGGCCTGTCCGCCGTGCACGAGGTCGGCGTCATCCATCGCGACATCAAGCCCGAGAACGTGCTGTGCTGCGGGTTCGGCGACGACGAGATCTTCAAGGTGGCCGACTTCGGCGTGGCACGTCCGGCTGGCGTCGCGGCCACCTTCGGCGGCAACACGGTGGGCACGCCGGGCTACGCCGCGCCCGAGCTCATGGTCATGGACCAGCGCATGATCGGACCGTCGAGCGACGTGTTCGGCCTGGCCGCGGTCATCTACTTCATGCTCACGGGCGACGCTTACTTCCCCGTGCATACGGTGTCCGACGCGATCCTCGCGATCCAGTCGCCGGTGCGTCGCAGCCTGCTGGACTCGCAGCGCCTGGTGCCCGAGCTGCGCGATCGCGCGAGCGCCTGCAGGGCCATCGACCAGCTACTCGCACGCTCGACCGCCGCGTTGCCCTCCGAGCGTCCTCGCGACGTGCCGTCGTTCGCCGCCTCGCTGCTCGCATTCCTGCACGTCGAGTCGCGACGACGTCGTCCCGCGCCCCGCAAGCGTGAGGTCGAGGCCGCGGGTGCTGCGGCCCGCGTGCTCGCCTGGTCCTGGATGACGCGCCAGAAGCCCGCCGACGATTTCGTCGTTCGCAGCGTGGCGTGGGACGGCGACGGCCGTTGCCTGGCAGCCACGAGCGTCGGGCTCATGTTCTGGGACGCGACGCAATGGGTTCCGGTAACCACGGACGGTGCGGCGAATCCGCGAGCGGTACGCTTCACGCACCGGGTTGCGGCTGGCCGCTGGCTGGTGGGCTCCGACGACGGCACGCTGGCGATCTACACGTCGGCAGGGCCACGCGAGACGGTGCGGCTGTCGGACTCCACGCTGCGCGTGGAGTTGTTCAGCGGCAACCTCGACGATCTGGGAATCCTCGCGGTTCGCGACGAGCACGACTCGTTGTCGCTGCATGCGTTGGTCGGGCGTCGCTGGCTCAAGCCTCTTGCGCTCGACGATGTAGCGGTGATCAGCTCGGCGGCGCGGGTGGGGGATTCCACGTGGATGATCGCGGGACGAAACAATCGGGGCGGCGGCGTGGCCGGCCTGTACTCGCCGCTCGAATGGAGCTTTCAGCCCATCGACACGCCCAAGGTCCGCGCGTTCCTGGCCTGCGCAGGCCACCCCGATCTGTCGGTCGGCGTGATCGGAGGCGCCGACGGCATGATGCTGTACATCGACCAGCACGGCACATGGGTCGAGTCGATTCGCGACGGCCTGGACCTGAGCGCCGTGGCGGTGGACAACTCGGGCACGTGCTGGGCAGCGGCGGCGGGCAAGGTCTGGTGCCGTCTGGCGGCCGGACCGGGGATCGCGTCGAGCTGGGAGTGCGTGTGGGAAGACGCCGCGTGGCAAGCGCCCATCGTGTCCATGTTCGCGGATGTCGACGTGGTGCTGGGCGTGACGGCGGACGGGGGTATCGTGGAAGCGAGGCCCACGGAGCTCGACCTCGGGACGCTGCTGCGTTCTCCGCCGAGCATGCCGGGGTAGGCCGTCCGTGGAACGACACCCGGGATATGTGCTCGTAGGAAAACGCACCATGCTTTGGGTGCTACCCAACGACGCGACATGCCCTTCGCCGTAGGCGCTCGGCGCGCGCGGCCAGCGTGGTATCATCTGCCGAACAGCTGACTACGCGGGCAACGCGCAGTCGAAGACGCGGGCTACTCTGCTCTTCGGCGCTTGCTGATCCGAGCGAATGCGGCAGCGCCCGCCAGGAGCAGCAGCCACGCCGCCGAGCCCGGTCGCGGTGAGGTGCGGCAGCCGCAGCCTCCGGAATCCGCGGAAGCCGGGGACGCCGCGGCCCCGCCGGACTGCCCACCATCCACATCGCCAGCATCGCCCGCTCCGCCATCAGGCTGGGGAGCGGCCACGCCCACGCCGACGCCCAGCGTGACAGGGCCCGCTGTCAGGCTGGTCGCGCCGACGCGGTAGCCGAGCTGGCCGCTGAGCGTATACGCCCCTTTGCCCGGGAATTGGAGCCGGACCGAGCGCGACAGACCCGACGGCGGCGACGTCGCGTTCTGAGCGCCAATCGAGCCGACCGAAAACACGACCGAGGTCGCGCTTGCCACTCCGCCGCCCGCATCGACGACGCTCACCCCATCGGGAAAGTCCAGGCGCAGCTCGCCATCGAGCGCCGTACCGAGTCCAGCGTTGTCGAACCGGATCGTGTACGCGCCCTCGGGCGACGACACGGGCAGCTCGGTATCGCCCGTCAGGGAGACCGACAGCTTGGGCTGCCCGTCGGTGGTCACGCAATCCGCCTCGAAGAGCGCGTTGAGAAACAAGCGCGTTCCCTGGGTCGACGGGTTCGACGAGACCGGCACGGCGGTACCGTACTTGTGCCCGCCCAGATAGCTCACCTTGCCCCCGCATACCGGCGCAGCGCCACCGTCCGTCAGGTCCTTGACGACCGGAACATCGATCGCGCAGTCGCCGTCCAGGTAGCCGGTCATCCAGACATCCTGGTTGCCGGGCCCGGTCGGGCCGGTAATGAAGGTGACCTCGCGATCGTTCTTGTATTTGGTGCCCAGGTAGGACGACAGATTGTAGGCCGGCTCGCTTCCGCCGACCGTGGCAAACTCCCCATCGAGCTGGTTGTAGGGCGTGTCCTGGCGCAGGATCTGCACCGTGTCCGACGCTGGCTGCGAGGCAATCAGGAAGCCCGCCCCCTTTTCCTTGACGTCTTTGGGCAGACAGCAGTCCTGCGTTCCGTTGCTGCATCCCTGAGCCGTGCAGGTGAAGTCGGCGTCGGTGCAAACCTGGCTTGCGCTGCAGGCCGGAGGCGAGCCTTGCGTGGTCAGGAAGTGACCGTCGCGCTCGGCGTCGTCGAGGTAGGGCCACGCCGGGTTGGGCGTGGTGTTCTCGTAGGCATTGACCGCCTGGCACTCCGCAAAGAAGTGGACAGGAAACTTGAGAAAGGCACGCACCTCCGCCACCACCTCGTGCCCATGATAGGTAATCGGCTTGCCGCCGCAGCTGGCCTGGTCGGCTCCGCACGCCCCACCCCCGCACTTCACGGTCTCGCGATCGGTCACCGCCCAATGCATGCTCATGATCTGGCAGTACGCCGGGACACCGTCGCGGAACAGTTGCCCGTTGTGGTGATCGAGGTTGGGCGCGTCGCAGGTGCCCATGTCGCCCGCCACGGACGGGACCGTGAGCATGTCCGGGTTGGGGCTGCCCGCGCCGCAGTCGCCCGCGCCGCAGCGGGCTGCCGGGAACTCCGAGCCGTTGCTCTGGGGAATGCCTGCAGCGCGCAGGTAGGATGTGGCGATATCCTCGTTGCCGTCGGAGAATACCGCGATAGTCGGCGCCGCGACCATCTCCTTTCGCACGTAGCCGGTGAACTCCGCCGTCGTCTGGTGCACGGAAACGGCTTGGAACACCGTGCGCTGCGCCCACGGATTGGCCGCCCAGGCCGACTTGTCATTCCAAGCGTCGATGATCGGCAACGCCGCGTCCCGCTCCGCGGCGTCGATGACGAACGGCCCCCCACGATAGCCGTGCGAGCTGATCGCGGTTCCCGGAGCGATCGTGCCGGCGTCGTCCCACAGCACCTGGGCGGAGGCGAAGAAGTCGGGTCCCGCGGTCGGGTACGGGCAGCGCACGCCGGAGCCTTGCTCGGCGCAATCCCACGAGCATTCGTCGCCCGGGGTGTCGCAGGGCTGCGGGTGCCACACCTTGGTCGGGTCGATGACCCAGTAGACGTGGACGTTGTGCCGCAAGAGCTGGAACACCAGCCCGTAGGCCTGGAGCAAGCCGCTGTCCTGGTACGCAAGGTCCATCGGGATGATGAGGCTGCCCGGGGGAAACGCGCGATCTGCCGCGTACACTTCCGATGCGGCCGCGAGGCTCGCGCCGGCCAGAGCCAACGCGATCAGCCGACTTCGTTTGCGTCCCATGGTCTCTCCTTCCGCAAGCCGTAGCGGCGCCGCGGTATTGCCGCGCACTCTGGTTCATGGAAGCACATTCCGGCAGGGTGTTCAATCCCGCCCTTGCCGCCGACAGCCTTGTTCCCTACTGTTCGAACGACACGTTGGGATACGACGCGAAACGGCGTCGCATCACGTCGATGGCCTCTGGGTTCTGATCGACGAGCAGGAAGTTGCGGCCGGCCTGCAGGGCGGCTTCCCCGGTGGTGCCGCTGCCTGCGAAGAAGTCCAGGACCAGCCCGCCGCGCGGGCTCGAGGCGCGCACGATGCGCGACACAATGCCCAGGGGCTTCTGCGTGGGATATCCCAGCTTCTCTGTGCCTGTCGGACTGACGATGGTGTGCCACCAAGTGTCCGTGGGCAGCTTGCCCCGGGCGGCCTTCTCCGGGCCCACGAGCCCGGGCGCCATGTACGGGATGCGGTCGATCTCGTCGGCGTTGAATACGTATCGCTGCGGGTCCTTGGCGTACAGCAGGATGTTGTCGTGCTTGGGCGGCCACTTCTTGGTGGTCCTTGCGCCATAGTCGTACGCCCAGATGATCTCGTTCAGAAAGCTCTCCCGCCCGAAGATGCCGTCGAGCAGCACCTTGCAGTAGTGCACTTCGCGATAGTCGATGTGAAGGTACAGGCTCCCGTGCCCCTTGAGCACGCGCCGCGCCTCCACCAGCCTGGGCTCGAGGAACCCCAAGTAGTCGTCGAACGCGTCCGCGAACGACCGCTCGGCAATCTTGTTCGTGGCGTAGCGGCGGCCCTGAAAGCCCACGCGGTCGCCGTCGTCGTCGCGCCGGGTCTCGAGCTGCACCCGCTTCTGGTTTTTGCCCGTGTTGAAGGGCGGATCGATGTAGATCAGATCCACCGAGTCGCCGTCCATGCCGCGCAGCACCGGCAGGTTGTCGGCGAACAGCACGCGGCCGTGGACGCCTTGGGATGCGTCTCCGAGTCCGGGAAGCAAGGGCGTGGCGGGCGGCATGCACGGGCAACCTGCACCGGGACGGCGCGGGAGGCAATGGGCTTGTCGGTCGGTCGCGAGGGAGGGCAGCGGCGGAGGGAGCGGCACGCTACTTCAGGTCGGGCTTGCGCGCGTGCACCAGATACTCGTACAGCTCCTTCTTCGAATTGCGCTTGCGAATGGGCTGCACGTCGATGCGTTCGAATCCCGCCGCGGCCAGCACGTCGCCAATGATCCGCTCGACCGGCACCACGACGTCGTAGAACTTCGAATTGCCTACGACGTAGTGCGCCGTGCCGCCCGGCGCGACCACCTGGAACAGCCCGTCGGCATGCTGGACGAAGTCGTCGAAGTACTTGTGCACGTAGCGCGACAGAAGCGCGCTGCGCCGCGCGATCGCAGCGAGTATCTGCTCGAACCCCTCCGACCGAATCACCCGGGACCCGTCCGGGCTCCACTTTCCCACGTTGCTCGTGGCGCATCCCCAGGTGCCGCCCATGGCCTTCCAGTCCAGCTCGCCGGCGTCGCGCGACGCTGCCAGATAGCCCATCCAGTACATGTAGGGGCGAAGCTCTCGCACGTAGCTCATGCGGTTGGGATAGGGCGGGGAGGTGACGACACAGTCGTAGGTGTCGGGCGCGAGCACGTCCTGAAGGTTCCGGGCGTCGCCGTGCACCACGTTGGCCTGTCCGGGCACGGGCGATCGGGCGCTGGAAAGGATCTGCTCGAGGTGCGCGGTCCAGCTGGCGGCCACCTGCGCACCGTGAGGCTTGGGCCGGCGCTCGGACACCGGGGCATCGCTCTTGCGGAACGACATGGACTGGTGTCCGAAGCTGACGTTGGCGTGGTCGATGAGCGTGCGGCAGAAGGCCACGTCGAGCAGGTCGACCGCCGGCCCAGACAGGGTTGCGCGAAGGTTGCGCAGAACCGTTGCCCCGCGGCCGAGGGCCTGGAGCGTGGCCGGCTCCCACCACTTCTCGATCTGGTGCAGCGGCGGCGCCCAGGCGCCTTCCGATCGGCCGGCCGAGAAGGCATGGGCAACCCGCGAGCCCGCCGAGCCGGCCGCGGCCAGAGCCGTGTTGCCGTACGAGCGAGTCTTGGCCCGGGCGAGCCACACGAGAAACGGATTGATGTCGGTCGTGTCGCAGCGCACCCCTTGCTCGGCGCACACCAGGGCCGTCGTGCCCGTACCGCAGAACGGGTCGAGCACGCGCCCGCCGGGACGGGCGTGGGCCTGCAACAGCTCCCGCACCAGGTGAACGGAGTAGGCGGGCGTGAGCCGCAGCCAGCCGTAGCGGGTGCTGCGCAGGTTGGCCTTGAACGTGAGGTGCTCACGACGGCGGGCGAACAGGAAATCGGCGGGGGCGTCCATACGTGGCTGTCCTGTGCGCCGGCGCATTTGCGGCCTCCAGACGCACGGCGGGCGACGCTATCACGCACGGTGGGGCACGGCCCACATCCGGGCGGTCGAGGACGTGCCGCGGCCCCTGGCGGTTGGACGGCGTGGGCCCCATGCATGGACCCATGAAGATTCGACGCGCCGCGGACCGCGGGTACTTCGACCACGGCTGGCTCCGCACCTATCACACGTTTTCGTTCGCCGACTACTACGATCCGGCGAACATGGGATTCCGCACCCTGCGGGTGATCAACGAGGACCGGGTCGCGCCGGCGCAGGGCTTCGGCACGCACCCCCACCGCGACATGGAAATCATCACCTATGTCCTGGAGGGCGCGCTGCAGCACCGCGACAGCATGGGAAACGGATCGGTGATCCGTCCCGGGGAGGTGCAGCGGATGACCGCGGGGACCGGTGTCACCCACAGCGAATTCAACGCCTCGAGCGACCAGCTCGTGCACCTGCTGCAGATCTGGATCCTGCCGGAGCGCCGCGGCCTGGTGCCCGGCTATGAGCAGAAGGTCTTTCCATTCGACGATCACAAGGGGTCCTTGCTGCTCATCGCCTCGCGCGACGGCCGGGAAGAGTCGGTGACCATCCACCAGGACGCGCGAGTGTTCGCCGGCCGGTTCGGCGAGGGCCAGGGCACGCAGCTGCGCCTGCCCGAGGGGCGACAGGGCTGGCTGCAGGTGGCCCGGGGCACGGTGACGCTGGGAGACGCGACGCTGATTGCCGGTGACGGGGCGTCGTGGAGCGAAGGCGAGAGCCTGCCGCTGGTGGCCAGGACGGCGTCGGAGGTGGTGCTGTTCGACCTGGCGTAGGGCACTGGCTAGTTGGCAATCAACGTGGCGCCGGGGGGCGGCGACCAGACGAACTCCCTGGGATCGATCGGCGCTTCGCTCAGCGACTCCAGATCGAAGCGATTGCGGTTGCGCTGGGCGTCGATGATGACGACGCGACGGATGTTCGCGGTCGCCAGATCGACGTAGAACAGGACGAGGTCATATCCGGCGTTGGGCGTGCGTGGCGTGCCGAGCAGCACCTTGCCCCCGGGGAAGTTCGGGACATCGTGGAAGCGGAAGGTGAAGTACTTGCGAATGCCCTCGCCGGACAGGAACCCGAGCGCGCCGGCATACTCGCTCGCCTGGAACGGCTGCTGCGTGTATTGATTGCCGTCCGCCTCGTAGACCCAGACCGTCTTGCCGTCACACACCACCAGGTTGCCGTTGGGCGGATCGTAACGCCAGCTCATCTTGCCCGGACGCTGGAACTTCATCACGCCCGATGACTTCTTGTTCATGCCGGTCGACTGGACATAGAACTCCTGTTCGAAGCGGACGATGAGGCTGTTGAGCGGCATATAGAAAGCGTCGACCCGCTGTGCCAGGGCGTCGGCCGCGGGATCGCTGGCGGTCACCTCGGGCGGGGTGGTGGCAGGAGCGGACGGGCTCGCCGCGGGAGCTGTCGAAGCCACGACCGCGGCGGAGGGCAGCGCCGGCGCTACCGTGGTCGCGGCGGCGGACGCCTTGGGCTTGGGGGTCGTGGTGGTGGCCGGCTTGGCCGAGGCGGTGGCCGCGGGTTTGGGCTTGGGCGCAGCGCTGGAGACGGCGGGAGCCGCGGAGAGCGCTCTGGGCAGCACGTCGTCGGCAGGCAACGCAAGGCTCGAGACGGGAATGGCGGTGGAAGGAGAAGCGGCGGCCGGCGCGCTGGCGACGGCGCTGGGGACGGCGGCCTCGGGCGCGGGGGTGGATTGCTGCGCAGACTCGTTCTTGCACGAGACGCTGAGCAAGGCGAGCAGCGCGGAGACAAGGAGAGCGCGAACCATGGGGCGCAGCGTACACAACGCACCTACGCCCCGAAAGATGTTTTGCGGAGCGGCTCATCGTCGCCGGGCCCTCGGCTTGCGGGACTCGTGCGCCGAATTCCGAATCGCGGCTGGTTGGCAGCCCACGGGCGCGAAGCGGACAGGGCAGTCTCAACCAGGATGCACTCGGCCGACGCATCGGGCCCGGACCCCACTGCGCGCTAGACCCCATCCGAAAAGCCTTCCGGAAAACTAGCAGCTAGGAACAAGCAACAGGAACGCGAACACGGAACGCCAGCGAAGCTCGGCGGGGAA
>JAJZQG010000103.1 GCA_021847645.1 Myxococcales bacterium | reverse complement strand
GGTGGGTCTGGCTGTCGGCGCTAGCCAACTTGCTGGCCGACGCCGGGCGTCGGGTCGAGGTGGTGCACCTGGGCATCGAGCGGGAGGTCGATCCTGGTTTCTCACCGCGCGGCATGCTCCTGGCGACCTCTCCCAAGGTGGTATTCCTGACGCTGCACTGGCACTACCAGACGCGACCGGTGATCGACTTCGCCTACCGGACGAGAATGTGGCTGCCCGAGGCCAGAATCATCCTGGGCGGGCTCACGGCCACGGCGTTTGCGAGCGAGATCGTTGGCAATCTGCGATTCATCGACGGCGTGGTTCGCGGGGACGGCGAAGAGCCGGTGCGGGCCCTTGCGCGCGTGCTGCTCGACGGGCAGGGCACGCTGGCCGACGTGCCCAACCTGGTCTGGCGCGATGCGGATGGCGAGGTCATTCACAACGAGCACGGCTGGGTGCTGGACGAGTCGGTCGCCGAGGGGCTGAGGCATGGCGACCTGGCGCTATTGCGGAATCGGCAAGCCTACGTGGCAAGGGCGTTGTACGCGGACTTCAGCGAAGGCGCCGCCGGCTCCGAGGGCTACGGGCACGCGGCCTATCTCAATGCCGGACGAGGGTGCACCGCAGACTGCGTGAGCTGCGGCGGCTCGCGCGAAAGCCAGCTCCTCACCACCCATCGCGACGGGCTGCTGCTGTATTCGATAGCCAAGCTCCAGCGCGACCTGCGCGACGCCATGGCCGACGGGGCCCGGGTGCTGCGCTGCTCGTTCGACCCGCCCCACGCACGCGCGCACGTGCGGCGCTGGTTCGAGGCGATTCGTGCCGAGGGCATGCGGCTGCGGCTCATCTACGATCTGTGGTACCTGCCGACTCCCGCTTTCCTCGACGACTGGCAGCGCACTTTCGAGCCCGGCTCGGTAGCTGTCATCTCCCCCGAGTCGGGCTCCGAGGCGGTGCGGTATCGCGTCCGCGGACTGCCCTTCCGCAATGACAGGTTGCTGGCGGCGATTCGCGCCTGCGAGGATCGGGGCATCGGCGTGCACTGCTTTTTCTCGGCAGGTCTTCCGACCGAGACAGGGCAAGACATCGACACAACCGCGCGGCTGATCGAGCGGATTCGATCGACGACGCGCGCGGCGGTGTCGGTCTGTCCGATGGTCCTCGACCCGGCGAGCCCGTTGTTCCTGCACCCGGGCAAGTTCGGCGCGCGGCTACTTCGCCAATCCCTCAAGGACTACTACGACGGTGTCGGGCTCCCCGAGGGGCCGGGCTACGAGACGGACCAGTTCGACGAGGCTGGCATCCTCGAGGCGTGCAACCGGCTCCTGGCGCTGACACGTTGAGCCTCCGGCGGGGGGAAACGTTTTGCGCGCTGCGCAGGGCGCCCTCACCTGGGCCGGCGCGCCTTTGACGGAGACAGGGCAGCATGCTACCCCGACCCCGATGGCCCAGGTACGCGAACGCCGCATCGATGGCGACAGGGAAGCCGACGGGCGTCGGCGCGTGCTGCTCGTGGGGGCTTTTCGCAGCCTGGTACCCGAGGGCGCCGACGGGCCCTTTGGCTCCCAAGGCGGGTTCGTCGACACGTTGGCTCCGGAGCCCTACAGCCTCGCCAATGCGTACTTGAAGGCGTTTGCCGAGAGCGATCCGGACATTCGCCAGCGCTACCGCATCGAGCTGCTCAACCTGTCCGAGCCGATCGACATCGAGGACGAGCGCGAGGAGGTGGTGCTCTCTGACTCCCACCTCGAGCGCATCCTGGGCTTCGAGCCCGACATCGTTGCGTTCTCGACCTACTGCTGGAACATCGACGCCATCTCGATGGCAGTCGGGATTCTTCGACAGCGGCGTCCGCACCTGCGCATCGTGCTCGGAGGCCGGGGCACGGAGGGCGAGCCCGAGCGTCTGCTCGCCCTGGTCCAGGGAGCCGATGCGCTGGTTGTTGGCGAGGGCGAGCTCGCCTTCCGCGAGATGCTGCGACAGGACATGCGCGGGCTGCACCGCATACCGGGTGTGGTCGCGCGGGTGGGCGACGAGATCCTGTCGGGCGGGCCGTCAACCCCGGTCATGGACCTCGATACGATTCCTTCCCCCTACCAGCTCGGCTTGCTGACTCCGTCCCTTCATGGCGTGATGCTGGAATGGTCCCGGGGCTGCCTGCACGCTTGCGGCTACTGCACGTGGAATGCACACAAGCGGCTGCGGCAGTTTTCGCCGGCCAGGATCGAGGCCGACGTCCGGTGGGCCCGGCAGGCCGGTCACCGCCACATCACGGTGACGGACTCCGCGCTCAACTACGACACGGCCTGGCTTCGCGAGTGCCTCGCGGCGATTCGCCGCGCGGACCCGCAGGGACTCGTCCAATTCACCTACAATATCCGCCACGACTGCGTGACGGACGAGCAGTTGGACATCCTATCCAAGCTGCCGACGCACATGGTGCTGTTGGGCATCGAAACGCTCTCGGCGTCGGGCATGTCGGCCGTGAACCGCGACGCGGTGGACGTGGTGGCGCTTCGGGCTCGCCTGCGGGATATTTCTCGTGCGATTCGTGCACCCGTGGTGAGCATCGTGCTGGGCCTGCCCGGGGATACGGAGTGCGGATTCCGCGATACGTTGGAGACCCTGCTGGCCTGGACCCAGGCGGACGAGACAGGCGCGCGCGCTGCCGGCACGGTGCTGGTGTCGCTGCTCCAGGTATACCGCGGGTCGATGCTCTGGCAGCGGCGCAACGAGCTGGGGCTACGTTTCGTGGAGCACGGTATCCCGTACCTTGTGGAGAGCCCAAGCTGGCCTGCGGACGCCCTGGCCAGGGCAAAGGCTCACGTGGTCCGCAAGATTGGCGAGCATCCCGATACGCTCAAGGCGGCCGAAGCCCTCGTGCTGATGCAGTCGCGCGGAGGGCTCAGCCCGTGGTTCTCCCGCGACAGGCTGAGCACGCTGCTGCGCGATTGGCCACCTGGCTCGACGCACGAAGGCTGGACATTCGAGAAGCTCGGCGTGGTGCGCGACACCGGGCGTGCGGTGGTCATGCGGTTCTGCCATGTCGACGGCGGGTCGGTCCGCGTGCGCCTGCAGCGCGCCACGCGCCACCCGAGCGCACCGACCCGGGGCGCGGTGTACTCCGTGTCGCCGTGCGAAACGGCCTCAGGGTCGCCGCCCGAGACAGCACGACGCAGGCTCGATCGCCTGCTGCAAGCGGTGTTGGCCAGGGGCGAGCGTCGCCTGCTGCTGGAACTGGCGGAGCGCAAGCGGCGTCGGGAGGCGATGCGCACCTCGGGGCGCGAGAGCTGACGGGCGGGTGGCCGTGCGCGCTACTGCACTCCGGCCGCCTGCATGACGCCGTAGGTGGGCTCGAGCTCGTTGCGGAAGAACCCGCCGCACAGGATGTATCCCACGCATTCACGGCAGCGAGGGTGTTTGACCTTGAAGGCGCGCGAGCGCTGAAGCTCCCAGGGCGGCAGCGGCGTGATGGCGCCCGGCCGGTCCGGCAGCAGGCACAGCGGCGCGCCTTGAACGCTCACGGCTCCACGAGGCCCCTCGGCCAAGGCTTGCAGGATGTGCGGGAGAGCTTCCTCCCAGCGCGGCACCTCACCGCACCGGGCTGCGCGAGAGTCGGGTGACGGAAGCTGCAGGTGTATCGACCGCGCCTTCGACCGTCGAGCCAGCCGCACGGTCGCGGACAGCGTCTCCAGGCCGCGACGCGTCACCGGGATGTTCGCGTCCCACGGCAGGCCATGCTCGAGAACCCTGCGCAAGCCCGCGATCGTCAGGGCGAAGGACTGCGGCTTGCCGGCGATCGCGTCGTGCACAGCGGCGTTGGGGCCCAGCAGATCGATCACGACGCGGCTGACCCCGGCCTCGACCAGGCGGGCGGCGCGCTGGGCGGACGCCCAGCCGTGCCCGTTGGACACCAGCCCGATGTCGCGGAATCCCATCGCGCGCGCCTCGCCCACGATCTCATGCAGGTCGGCGCGCAGCGTCGGCTCCCCTCCTCCGACAAGCAGCTCGCGCCCACCCAGGAACAGGGCCCGCTCCAGCTGTCCCCGGATCTGCTCGCGCGACGGCGCGGCGGCGTCGCCCTCGCGAACAAGGCAATGGCACGCCAGACACTCGTTGTCGCAGCGGCTCTCCACGTCGAGCCAAACCATCCGCTGCATGGCCGCATGCAGGTGTTGCGCGTTGCGCTTCATGCGGATCACTTCGCCCGGCTCGAACTGGGGCGTGCGGATGATGCTCTCGACCTCGAGGATCGAGCCCGGCACCTGGAACGGCGGCGCCACGAACAACCCCTGCTCCTCGCAATCGCGGAACAACTGGGTGCCCGGGAACGGAATCGCATGCTGCAGCAGCGGCCACGCTCCGTGCCGGTCGAACAGCATCGTGGCGAACTCCAACGTCTGGTTGATCTGGGTCTTGGTCTCCCCCGGCACGCCAAGGATATAGTGCACCTGCAGCGGTATCCGCTCCTCCTCGCACGTGCGGGCCAGATTCACGACGGCCGACAGCTTCAGCCCCTTGCGGATGACCTTCTTGAGCAGCTCCGGATCGCCCGATTCGGCCGATACGGTGATCTTGGTGTTTCCCGCCGCCTTGATGGCGCGCACCATCTCCCTGTCCAGATGGTCGGCGCGATAGCCGTTGACAGCGTCCCATGGGACCCTCTCGGCGGCTAGCGCCAGCACCAGCTCGCGGAACCTGCCCTCGTCCACGTTGATGTTGTCGTCGAGCACCAGGAAGCGGTCGACCGCATAGCGATCGCGAAGCGTGCAGACGGCATCTCTCACATAGTCGACCGAATGGGAGCGCCACGGAAGCCCGAGTACCTGGTTCGTGCAGAAGTTGCAGCGGTAGGGACAGCTGCGGCTCGTCATCAACGGCAGCTGGCGCTCCACCACGTGGTACTCGTGCACCAGCTCATGCCGGATGGCGTCCGCCTGAGCGCAGAAGTACCGGTCCATGTCGAGCAGGTCGAAGGCGGGAAGCGGCAGATCGTCGAGCGGGTCGAAAGCCCTGGGGGGCTGCGGGTTGTATCCGATCGAGCCGTCTTCGGCCCTGTAGGCGAAGCGCGGGATGCCCTCGAGGGACTGGCCGCTGGCCAGACGAGAGCACAGCTCGGGCAGCGTGGACTCGGCCTCACCGACGAGCAGCCACGAAGCCTGGGGAATGGCCCGCATGGTCTTGACCGGATCGAACGGGAAGTAGTTCATCCCGCAGACGTACAGATCTGCGAGCCCCACGGGCACGCCGGGGGCCTGCTCGTGGAGCGCTCGCACCACGGCCGCTATCGTGTTCTCGCGCATGCGGTTCATGTCCGAGAACATCGTGACGGTCACCACGAACGCGACCGGGCCGTCGAGCTCGGCCGCCTTTCTAGCCGCTTCCTTTGCGAGCGCGTCCACCTCGGCGCCGACATGACGAAACCCATCGCCGTCCTCGCGGACGTTCAGCGAGCGGTCGAGCGTGAAGGCGTCGACCGCCCGGACGCGATGGCCGCGGGCCCGCACCCACGCGGCATTCTGCAGCATGCCCAGCGTGGAGAACATCGGATAGTGGGCAAACGAGCGGGGCAGCCGGATGGGCGGATTGACGAAGACGACCCCCAAGGACGGCGCCTGGGTGGCACGATCGCTGGTCCGGTCGCCGAGGCGTTCGTCGGCTTCGGCGGCCGCGGTCATCGCGACTCGTCGGGCGTCGGACCGTCGGGCACGCGCATGACCTTGACGATCCACTGGTTGGAGGTTTGCGGGTTCACCGGCCGGTGCACGTCGACCCGGAAGGGATAGCGCTTGAGGAAGTCAATCACTTGGTAGCTGGTCCAATTGCGGTAGTGCTCGTGGCCGACCGGAGCGTGCTGGTCGGCGAATGACACCTGGTCGGGACGGCGCAACATGCCAAAGGGCGGCGAATCGCACAGCACCATCTGTCCCTGCACGCGCATCAGGCGCGAGATCACCTGGAAGGCCCTGACCATGTCGCGAAAATGATTGATGGACCGGAAGCACAGGACGTAGTCGAAGTACCCCGGCTCCCAGGAGAACTGCTCGATGGTGCCGTGGTGCAGCGTGCCGCCGTGGACCGCTTCGCCGAAGCGCGCCAGGGCAGCGGCGTCCGGATCGAGCCCGTGGTACTCGATATCGCCATTGGCCAACAGCGCGGCGAGCTCATCGCGGTAGAGTTGGTCGCCGCAGCCGACGTCGAGCACGCGGCCACGCAGGCGGGACACCTCTTTGCGCAGCCAACGTTCCTCGCGCTGGAAGGGCGGCTCGGCGTCGGCCACGACCGTTGCGGCGCAGGAGGCTCGGTCCGCGCACGACTGGCACTGCGCGTGCCACCGGACGCGGCGCACCTCGGCCATGAAGTCGGTGAGCGCAGCGCCCGCGCTCAGGTCGATGTAGAGCTGGTGAGTCTCGTCCTTGACACGGCGGACCTCTGCGTCGGTGAAGTCGGACGTGGGCGAGTGATACAGGGATAGGGCGTGGTCGCCGGCGAGAAAGACGGTGCGGCAGCGATCGCCCTGGATGGGGATATCACGGACGGGACAGGCGCCGGGGCGCGGCTCTTGGCCGGGGAAGTCCCGGACGAGCTCGAAGTTGAAGGAGTTGGCGCGCACGGCGCTGGTGGGACGCAGGGCCGACTCGCCCGCGCGGAGCAGGAACGGACGCGGCGCGCCCGGGCACGTGCTCTCGTGGACGCATTCCTGGCAGGGGAATGGATGCTCGCGACCGCTCGCGGGCTCGGCAACCAGGGCGCCGCCCGCCTCTTCCGGGCCGAACATCGGAACTGCGTAGCGCAGGGTCTCGTCGCGCAAGTGCGGCACGGCCGGCAGAAGACACGGCGGAAAGCCTTCCCAGGACACGACGATGTCTGCCCCCGCGGCCACGGCGCGCTCCAGGGCCACGCTGACTCGCTCGCCAACCGCCTCCCACTCCGCCCACTCGTCGTCCGCCAGACCGGTCCAAGGAGCGATCAAGCGCAATCCGAGCGTGGCCGCACGCGGCAAGCCGGCCAGCAGATCGACCCAAGCGTCCAGGTGCTCCACGTTGGCCCGCGCGACGGTGCAAGCGACATCGACGCGGCACGAGGCCGGCGCTTCGCGCAGCAATGCCGAGAGACCATCGAACGTCTGTCGGAAGGCGCCTTCGACCCGAACGAGCGCGTCGTGGACCTCGGCGCTCGGGCCGTGCACCGCAACTCGCACGTACGCCACGCCGGTCTTGGTGAGCGCTGCTCGGACAGCCGGATACGAGAGCATTCTACCGTTGGTCAGCAGCCCGCTCGCGAGGCCCACTTTCGCCGCCGCCTTCAGCATCAGCGGCAGCTCACGCCGCACCGTCGGCTCGCCGCCGACCAGGATGGCCAGCCGAGCGCCGCCGCGACGCGCCGACTGCATGTCCGCCACGATCTCGTCGAGGCTCCGCGGCGCCGTCGTTCCCCCCGCGCTGCCCACGTCCCGGGCGTTGGTCGGGCCGCCCACACGAATCACCACGGCGTCGGTCAGAGGCATCATCTCGGCGCCCTCACCCGACGCACACGCCGAGGGGAGCGGTCCCCACCGGAATGGTTCGAACCACCTTGCAGGCCCGCACGTCAATCACGCTCACGCAATCCGCTCCACGATCCGTGGCGTAGGCGGTCCGGCCGTCCGGCAGCACCTCGACGGTCGCGGGATTGGCCTTGACTCGGATACGAGCGACCTCTCGGCGCGCCTTCAGGTCGAGCACGGACACGTGGTCCTGGTCCGAGTTGGTCACCAGCGCCACCCGCCCTGCCATGGCCGTGCAAATACCGACGTGGCAGGAGCCTACTGGCACCTTCCACACGATCTCCCAGGTTGCGGTCGAGATGGCGTACACGTGATTCGATATGAAGCACGCCACGAGCGCGAGGCCGGCGTCGGGCGTCAGCGTCAACCCCAACGGCCCCTCGGGTGTGGGAACCAGGCGGACAGGCTCGCCTGTTTGCACGTCGAGCACCGCGACGTTGTGCGACTCCTCGTTGGTCACAATCACGTTCCTTCCATTCGGCGTGATACGAAGATCGCAAGGGCCGTGCCCCACATGGACATGACGCAACACCTGCCAGCTCGCGGTGTCGACGATGGAAACCGTGTGGGAGTACTCGTTGGCGATGAACACCCGGGAAGCGTCGGGGGTGAACGCGCAGCCCGACGCGCCGTCTTGCACCTTCACGGTGCGCAGCACCGCCAGGCTCGCGGTGTCGATGACGGAGGCGTCCATGCTGTCGCGGTTGGTGACGATGAGCAGGCTGCGATCGGGCGAGAGAGCGCCGAGCATCGGCTCATCGCCCACATGGACCGATCCAACGACCTCGTGAGAAGCAGTGTCGATGACAGTGACGTTATCGGAGCCGCCGCCGATGACGTAGGCCCTGGAAGCCCGCCGCTCGCCGGTCAACACGGTGATACGTCTCCGCTTGGTCGCATTTGCCAGTGGATGGATCTACCGGCGCGCGCCTGCCTCGTCAAGCAAGCGGCGCGAGCGCGCGGGAACGCGCAACTCGGCGGCAACCGTCTCTTCGGCTCGCCTCGCTAGCACTGCTCGAGCGACCACCGAAGCGCCGCCGCTGCCTGCGCGCATCCAGCGTCCGACCTGCGACCCAGCCAAGAGACCGGGAGTCGCGAGGGCGTGATGCCCAAACCACGCTCCGCTCGGCTTGTGCGCCTCGTCCGCGGATGCTAACCGTGAAGCTGGCGTCTTCACCGGCGCCGAGGTTTTCCTCAGCGGAGCGCACGAGATCTCATGTCCACGTCTTGGCCAGCTGCGCCGAAAGAGCCAATCCTCCGCGAGACGGACGGCGGCACGGCGCGTCGTTTGCACGACGCGAAGCTCACACGTTGATGGGGCGTCGCGCATGAAGCTCACCCTGGTCGGCACGGGCATCAAGCTTCCCCACGTGGATGAGACCGCGCTGCGCTACAACCTGGCGAACGCCTACCTCCAAGCATACCTGGAGGCTGGACCGCTGGCCGCCGACGGGCTTCGGGTGGAGCGAATCGATCTGCCGATCTCGCTGGACGACCCGGCATTCGACGACGACGCGCTGCAACGCGTGGTTGCATCGCGCCCCGACGTGCTTGGCCTGTCCTGCTACTCGTGGGATCTTGGCGCCCTGATCGACCTCGCCGAGCGTGTACACGGCGCCCTCCCGGCCACGAGGATCGTGCTCGGCGGACCGTCGGCAACCTTTCAGGCTCGCGCACTGCTCGAGGCTCATCCGTGCGTCACTGCCGTTGTGCGGGGCGAAGGCGAGCAGACCCTCGCCCGCCTGCTGGCTGCTGGCTCCCGGTCGCCTGCCGGCATTCGCGGGGTGACGTGGCGCGAGAGCCGCGGCGATGTGCATGCAGAGCCTGACCGGCCGGTGATCGAGGATCTGGGTGAGCTTGCGTCGCCGCTGCTGCGCGGCACGCTGACCCCACCACCGCAGAACCTCATGCTCGAGTTCTCTCGCGGGTGCGTGTATCGCTGCACGTACTGCGCCTGGAAGACGCAAGGAGCCGGCGTTCGCTACGTGCCCGCGGCGCGGGTTCGGCAGGAGATCGCCTGGGCGCACGAACGCAATTACGAGCATGCGTTCATCATCGACAGCGCGATCAACAACCACGACGAGCGCCTCGCGGTGGTAGCCGACGCGGTCACGGCAGCGGATCCGAACGGCGACATGGCGTTCTCCTACTTCGTCAATCATGCGTTCGTGACCCGAGCGCAGATGGCGAATCTGGTAAGGATCCGGCCGCACGAGATCACGGTGGGCCTCGAGAGCGTGAACCCGGCGGCGCTCCGGGCAGCAGGCCGCAAGCCGCTGGATCCCGCGCAGTTCGCCTCGGCGCTCGACCTGTTGGCCGAAGCGGGACCTGTCACCGTCTCGATGATGCTCGGCATGCCCGGCGATGACATCGACGGGTTCCGCCGCACGCTCGACTTCGTTGCACAGCAAGCAGAGCGTCCCGGACCCCAACGAATCCGCAGTGCGCGCGTGCATTGGATGCTCGTGGCCCCAGGCTCTCATCTGCACGGCCACGGCGAACGCTACGGCCTTGAGCTTGCTCCGTCCGGGATCCCCTACGTGCTCGGCAGCAACACATTTCCTCGCGAGGACCTGGTGCGTGCTCTGCAGGTGCTCCACGCGCACCCGCGCGCGGACCTGTTCATCTGGGAGGACGCCGAACCGCTGCGCATGATGGGCGAGGCGCTGCCGCGCATGTTCGCCGTCGGCGGTGACCACCTCGGCGGCCGCGCGCCGGGCCATGTGTCGGAGCGCGACGTGCTGCACGCGATTCGCCCGCTGGGACCGGGGCGGGCGCTGCGGCACGGCTGGAGCGTCGGGCCAATCGAGCACCAGCACGGCTGGCCGGTCGTGGTGTTGTGCGGCCCTGCGGACAGGCGCGTTTCGCTGCAGATTCGGGCGCGGAACGCCGAGCCCAGACCCTACGCCAGGACCGCACGCTTCGACCTGGTGTGGCTCGCCGCCGCCCAACCCGGTTCCGATCAGCTCGAGGAGCAGCGCCTCGTGGCCGCCCTCGCCGACCTCATCAAGCGCAACGACGCCCCCTGATCGCCACGCATCCGCCGAGTCAACTCACGTGCGCCGTGCGCTCGCGCTGCGCCTGCGCCCCGCGTCCAGAATCCTCGTGATCATCTCCGTCAAGCGTCGCACCGCGCGTTCCGGCGCCCTTCCCTGCCCCTCGGGCAGCTCGACCCTCGCTCGCCAGCTCGGCGGCGCGCCCGGCAACGGTCCCACAGATGGCTGCAGCTCAATCAGCACGACAGCGCCGTCTTCCCAGGTAAATCGAAGCCGTGCCGCCCCGGCTTGCGCAGCCACCGCGTCGATCCTGTCGAGCCGCCACCGCTCGACGACGGCACCGATGCGCCAGGGATGAAGGAGCGTTTCCAGGTCGGGCCCGGTCCCGGTGGGTGGCGCGGCCGTCTCGACCAGGCGCGCCCCCGTGCGCGCGCAAAGGCTATCAAGCCACTTGCGCAAGGGCCCCGACGGCGGTGACGTGCGCACGCGTATCTCGCGCACCGGAATCTGCGCGAGCAGCTCGACCAGCTCCTCGGTCAGAGTCTGCGGCGAGATGGCGAAGGTGTGCAGGACTCGCCCCTCGGGATCCGCACGGCGAATGGCTGCGACGAATTCCCGAACTAGCGCCGGAGCCGCGGGCAGCTCGTCGTCGATCCAGATGACGTGTTCGTGGCGCTGCTCGATCGCCCAGCGCATGTCTCCAAAGACCCGCTCGGGCCCGAACACGCGCGGCACGCCGGGACGCGACGGTGTCGGCGGCCTGGACCAGCGCATCGCGATGGCGGCGCCGGTTCGTTGGACGAAGCCCCATTGCAGCGGAGAAGGGATCTCGTCGAGCGCCTCGACAAACGTCGCGGGAGCGCCCGCGCGCACCTCGCCGTCGATGCGCACGGCCATCCCCGCGATCGCGCAGTGAGCCATGCCGGCCGCCAACCAGTCGCGAAACGCGATTTCGGGCTCGCCCGGGAACACGCCGGCCAGGCTCGGCACGCGCTCCATCCAGGCGCGGGCCGCGTCGATGTCGGCACCGTTGCAGGCCAGCACACTGGCCTGCGGCAGCGCGCTCGCCAGCCTTTCGACAAGTGCGTCCGCGAACGCCGGTGAGCCGGCACGATGGCAGACCACGACCGCACCAGGCGCGTACGGACGAAGGCGATCGACCTCGGCCGCGATCTCGGCAGGCGTCGCCGCTGGACGCACGTCGACGTGCACGAGCTCGATTCGCGTGGACCGCCGGATCGCCGGTTGCGCTTCGGCGTAGGACTTCATCCAGGCGATCTCGAGGCTGTAGGGACGAAGCCCGTCGAGACGCTGCGTGTCGGGGTCAACCAGGCCCACGAGCAGCACGCACGGCCTCGCGTCGTTGAGGCGGCGTTCGATGTGCACGTGGCGATCCGCTGCCGGGGCGTCTTGCGTCAAGTACTCCTTGTGGAAGTACTCGACGCGCAGGTTCGGATGACGGTAGTGCGCCTCGATGGAGGAGCGAGCCATGGCGAGCAGCGTGTCGGCGTCGGCGTGGCGACTCTCGAGCACGTAGGGGGTCTCGCGCGGCGCGACGCGGAAGCCGTCGGCGGCGCGATTCGCATGCAGGTTGGCGCCGGGCAGCAGCGCCAGCCAAAAGAGGCAAATCTCGTGGAACGCGCCCGGATGCGCCCGATCGAAGGCCGAGATCCAGTCGAGCGTGTGACGCAGCCCCTGCTCCGAATCACCGGGCAAGCCCAGGATGAACGACGCCGTCACCGGCCCGATGCTCTGCATCAAGCCGACAACCCGCTCGAACTCGGCCGCGTCGAAGCGCGGCTTGCCCACCGCTCGCCGCGCCGCGTCGGTCAGGCTCTCAACGCCGATGATGATCTCGTCGGCCCGAATCCCCTGCAGGCAGGCGGCCTGCTCGTCGGTCAGAAGCTCGGGCTTGAGGAAGTAGGTGAACCGCAGCGAGCGGCACGGGTCGGCACGGCGAATGGCGTCGGTCAGGTCGCGCACGCGGTCCGTGTGGAAGTTGATCGCGGTGTCGGCGAACTTGATGGCGTGGATATCGTGGGCCACGGCCCAGCGCAGGTCGGCCTCGATCGAATCGATAGGCACATAGCGAAGTCGGCCGCCTCCACCCATCCACGAGCAGAACTTGCAGCGGAATCGGCAGCCGCGACTGGTCTCCAGCAGCATCGATCGCGACGGGCCGATCACGCCCGTGCGATAGGGCGAGGGCAGCCGGTCGAGGGCGACCGCGCAGTCCGGGGTCGCAGACGCGACAGGCGCGCCGTCGGCGCCGCGGTAGACCAGCCCCGGGACGACACTGAGATCCTCATGCCGATCCAGCGCGCGCAGCAGGGCTGTGAATGTCGACTCGCCCTCGCCCACGGCCACCGCATCGATGAATGGATGGTCGGCCAGCAACTCGCTGGCGATGGGCCCGGCCGAGGGCCCGCCGAGCAGCAGAAAGGGCCGATTCTCACGGTCGCCGAGCGCTCCGGCAAGCTCGAGCAGCGTGTCGATGCTCCAGCAGTAGCACGACAGGCCCACGACGTCCGGCCGGGTATCGAGGACAGCGTGGAGTTCTCGCTCCCCGAGGCTCTTTCGATCCCACCCCATTCCGAAGTCGAGGAGCTCGACCCGGACCCGCCCGGACAACTCCGCGTCCTGCAGCACCGACGCTTTCAGGGAAGCGATCGCCAGGTTGAAGTTCTCGGAAGCGAAGTCGGTCAGGGACTCGAACCCCGGCAGCTCCGATTCCCGCACGATCGAAGCCCCTACGAGCGTCACCCTCATCGCGTTGTTCGGCATGTGCGGCGTCGAGATGGGGCATAGCACCGCGGCCAGCACGGAGCCAGACCGTCGAGGCTCGCGGAAAGATGCTACGCTCCTGCGCGTACGCCTGGTCGAAACCGCCGGATTCATCATGTCGGGAGACGCCTCGCTTCGGTCGCGCAAAACCGTGTTGGTCTGGCAGATGCCTGGCCCCTTCGCGGGCGAGGACCAGCACCGCCTCGCGCATCGCCGCATCGGGCCCATGCTCGACGACCGCATGGGCGACGCCGCTCCGGTGGTCGTGCACGCCACCGGCCCCGTCGCCGAAGTCATCGAACGGTGCGCCGGCCGCGCCGCGTCTCGGCCCGATGCCCTGGTCTTGCCCGCTTTTCGCGATCATGCCTGGCGCTCCCTGGAAGCCGTGCGCCAGCTGACAGACCGGGCGCCCGATCTGCCGATCGTGCTTTCGGGATGGGGCGCCGAGCCGGACTACGTCGACGCCATTTGCGCCGATGTGCCCATCACGCACCCTCGCTTCTTCCTGGCGCGCGGCGAAGTCGAAGAGACGCTGGTCGACGCGCTCGAACTGATCGTCAGCGCCGAGGGCGACGGTATGCCCGACTCGGGCCTGGAGCGCCTCGGTCTTGCCAAGCCGGACGGTCACGGCGGCTGGCTTTCTCGCGGGACCTTCCGGTCCGTCGACGACCTGTCCCGACTGCCTTCCCCGTACCTGCGCGACGCGATCGAACCGTCCGACGCAGGGGGCATGGTGCTCGTCGAAGTGGCCCGCGGGTGCCTGTTCCGCTGTCACTTCTGCTTGTCGTGCAACTACCCGCGACAGGCGGTGCGGCCCTTTCCCCTCGAACGGATTCGGGCCGAAATCGACCACGCAGCGAGCGTTCGCGCGCCCCGTGTGGGACTTCTCTGCTCCGGCCTCAACTACGACGTCGGCGTGATCGAGGCCGTCGCTGACACCCTGGATGCCATCGAGCCCGGGCGCCGTCCCAAGGTCGACAGCACGGTCCACGCCTCGCTCCTCGACGACCGGCGGATGAAGGCGGTGCAGCGCATTCCGTGGGGCCGGATGATCGTCGGGCTGCAGAGCATCAATCCCCAAGCGCTGTCGTTGATGCACCGCCATGTCGACCCGCCCGCGTTCCGGCGTGCGATCGATCGCATCGCCGCATTTCACACGCCCGTGGTCGAGGTGATTCTCGCGTTGCCCGGCGACAGCCTGCCAGCGTTCGCCGCGACCATGCGGTTCGTGCTCTCGCTGCCGGTCGACGTCGAGGTCTATCACTTGCGCCTGGATCCGGGCTCAATCTTCTTCCAGCGTCGCCAGGAGCTGGGCCTCGAGGCCGACTTCACGCGGGAGGGACGGGTCGTATCGACGCCGACGTTCTCGCGTCAGGACCTAGCCAGGGCCCAGGGCATCCTGCGCGAGATCGCGGCGCGCCCCTGGCGCTATGCGGCGCGCCGGCTCGGATTCGACTTTGAGTTGCTCTACGGCGGCACCTCGACCGGCGGCGGTCGGCAGCCCTCCGGCCGTTCGCCGCGGCGTTGAGCGGTGAGGAGGAGATCGGCTCGTTGCCAAACATCGGCGCAGGAACTACGCTCGTGGCGCATGCGCGCTTCCTCCCCGCGCCCCGTCGTCCACCTCGTGCATCCCCCTCCCTATGGGGAGGTGCCTTTCAAGCACCTGGGCCTCGCCTACGTGGCCGCGGGGCTGCGCGCCTATGGATTCGATACTAGCTATCACGACCTGTCCGAGCAGCACCATCGGCGCGGGGAGGACTTCTATGACGACCTGATCCTCCGGCTGTCGCGCAGGGCGGGAGAGATGAGCGATCTGCCGTTCCTCGACTTGCTCGGCGAGGTTCTGTTTCCGGAATCCGGCGACAGCCCGCTGGCCGGTCGCATCCGGGCGCAAGCCAGGCAGGCGCTGGAGTCGCTCGGTGACGCCCAGGTCGTTGGCATGAGCTTCAACACGCTGACGACCTACTTCGTCGCAGCGCTGGGACGCATGTTGCGGGAGCGCGGCGTGCGCGTAGTCCTGGGGGGGCCCTTGTCGTCCATCGCGCCGCTCACGCATCTGTTGTTGCGGCTAGGCGCCGCCGACGTGGTGCTCTCCGGCCCGGGCGACGTGGCCACGGGGCCCCTGATCGACGCGCTTCTCGACGGCCGGGGGCCTACGGCGATCCCCGGCGCGGTGTGGGTGTCGCAAGGTGCCATTCGGGCGAATGCCACGCAGCCGGTTCCGCCTCTGGACGCGCTGCCGTGGCCCGAGCTTGCAGGAAATGTCCTGGATTGGTTCGTTCCGCTGCAGGCCAGTCGCGGTTGCACAAGACGTTGCCTGTACTGTTCCGAGACCGGCATCTGGGGACGCGGCGGCTACGAGCGTCGCGCCTCCGAGAGCGTGCTGCGCGAGATGAGCGCCCGCGCCGAGGCCACCGGCTTGCATGACTTTCACTTTCACGACGATCTGCTCAACGGCAGCCGCGCTTGGATGGACTCGTTCGTCCGGCAGGCGACCGGCCTGGGGTTCAAGTGGGAGAGCTTCTTCGAGCCCTACGGACTGGATGAGGCGCTGCTGGCTAGCATGGCCGGCGCGGGCTGCCGCTTGGTCAAGTTCGGCGTCCAGAGCTTCTCGCCGTCGGTGCTCAAGGCGATGGGGCGCGCGCCACGCCCGGAGGCGATCGTACAAGCTGTCGTAGCCACGTACCGGGCCGGCATGTCGACCCACTACGACATGCTCATCGGCCACCCAGGGGAGACCGAAGAGGACCACCAGCTCAACCTGACGGCGGTGGAGGATCTCTACGCCAAGACGGGGGAAAAGCTGTACTTCTCGCTGAACCCTTTCTACCTCGCGGCAGGCTCGGAGATCGAACGCTCGCCCGAACGGTTCGGTGTCGAGCTGGTCATGGCAGACCCGCACCAGCTGCCGCAGCCGCTCGCCGAGGCGCTGGCGGCCGGGCCGCCGTACCCGATGGGATACCGCTCCGCCGTTCCCAAAGAGACCACGATGCGCAGAATGAGTGAGCTGGCGGAGATCCTGCGCAAGCACGGCAAAGACTATCTGTATCTCGGGCAGGAGGCGGTTCCGGAGGCAGGTCCCCGCGGACGGCGCATGCTCCCTGCCCTGCCCGATGAATCCGGCGGGGACGGGCTGGTCGAGGCGGCGGAGCGAAGAGGACGCGAGCTGGCCGACGCTGCCGTTATCACGCTCAGCGCGACGAGCAACCTGCGTTCCTGGGCCGGGCTTGGCCAGGTCCGCTCCCTCGTGGCCCCCGGCGCCAGCCGCGACGAGGTGTTGGCAGCGCTACGTGCCATTGCTCCTTCTGCGACCCTGCGCATCGCGGGTGGGGAGCCGACCTTGAGCGAGCACCTGCCGTCGGTCGTCTCCGCCGCAAGACGCGCGGGCTTGCAGGTCACGTTGGAGACAAATGGGCTTCGCTTCAGCCACCAGAGCTATGGCCAGGCTCTCCTGCGATTGGGACTTTCCCACGTCGTCGTCCTCCTGCTCGACACCGATCCGCGGCAGGCCGACGCGGTCGGCGGCGTCGACGGCGCTTTCGAGCTTGCTGCGCGGGGAATCGCAGCCTTGCTCGAGGCTGGCGCGACGGTCGAGGTCGGGCTCATCGCCTCGGCTGCCAACGTATCCGCGGTGGGCACGCTCGCCGACGTGGTGCACGACAGGTTTCCGGCCGTTCGCGCGGTGCGCGTGGTGATTGGGCCGCTCGCCGGACCGGGGGCGACAGAGGGGACATCACGGGAAGCCCTTCGCCCGATGCTCGACCGGCTGGCGCGGTCCGCGGCGCGCTGGGGGATCGACGTGAGCTTCGTCGACGTGCCGGGGGCAGCCCCGCCCGTAGGGCGCCTTGCGCACGGCAGCGCGCCCTCGGGCGTCCCCCAGGCAGCGATAGAGTGCGCGGGCAAAATCGCGTTGGTCACGGGCGCGAGCCGCGGTATCGGTGCCGCCGTCGCCCTTCGTCTCGCCAGCGAAGGCGCTGCGGTCGCCCTCGCTGCGCGGAGCCTGGACACGGCGCCCCCGGACATGCCGGGCACGCTGCTCGAGGTCGTGGAAGCGATTGAGAGCCGCGGCGGAGTCGCCATCGCCATCCAAGGAGACGTGGCAGACGCCGCCAGCCGCAAGCGACTCGTCGCGCAATGCGAAGAGCGGCTCGGGCCCATCGACGTCCTGGTCAACAACGCTGCCTGCGGGCCCCACGGACAGCTCATCGAACTGTCCGACGACTCGTTCCAACAGACCTTCGAGCTCAATGTACGAGCGGTCTTCGACTTGTGCCGCCTGGTGCTCCCCGGCATGCGCAAACGGAGGTGCGGCTGGATCGTCAACATCTCCTCCGCGACCGCGCTCGACCTCGAGGGGCCGCCCTACCAAGCCTGGCAGCGGCTTGGTGGCCACCATCTGTACGCCGCGAGCAAGGCCGCACTCGCGCGGCTGACGGCGGGCTTCGCGGCCGAGCTGCAGGCGGAAGGAATCGCAGTCAACGCGCTGTCGCCGAGCCTCGCTGTTCGCACTCCAGGCTTCCAGCGCCTGGACATGGCCGCCCACCGGAGCGATCCGCGGTTCGAGCCGGTCGAGGCGATGGCCGAGGCCGTACTCGCGCTGTGCACCTGCGACCCCGCCGCGCTCACCGGGCGGCAGGCCTTTTCCCTCCCGCTGCTTGAGGAGCTCAGACGCCCGATCCGCGGGCTCGACGGTCTTCCTTTCGACGAGAAGTAGGCGGCGCCAGCCTTGCCCTTGGGACCGTCGGGCCTGTGGAGGGCTGCGGGCCGATGACCGGCACAGGCGCACAAGCGGAGCCCTTCGCCCGCACCCATACTCTCTCCCGCCTTCGGCGTGCTACGCTTCGGACGTGCGGAAAGCCGGCGATCACGACGACGACCAGACTCTGGAGCAGCGCAAGGCCCGGCAGGGACACCGCGTCCACATCAACACCGGCGCTATCTGCAACAACAATTGTCTCTTCTGCATGGAATCGGACCGGGAAGCGCGGCGCAGCCGGATTTCCGGGGTGACGCCGGCCGATGTCCGGGCGCTATTGGAGGACAATCGCGGCGCAGAGGAGGTGTGCTTCACCTCGGGCGAGCCCACGCTCAACCCGAACCTTGCCACCTTCGCCGCCTGGTCACGCGAGCTTGGGTACGACCGCGTGAGCGTGATGACCAACGGCCGGTTGCTCTCGCACGTTCCCACCGCGGCGAGGCTCGTCGAGGCGGGGATGAACCGCTTCTACATCTCGATACACGGCCACGAGCCCAAGCTGCACGACGGGCTGACGCGTACGCCGGGCTCGTTCGCGCAGACCGTGCGTGGCATCGACGTGGTCAAGGCGCTGAAGCGCCGCGCACGTGGTCCTTTGGATCTGCACACCTCGACGGTTATCAACAAGCGCAACCTGCCCCATCTTGCGGACGTCCACCGCTTCCTGCGGGCCCGGGGCGTGGACCAAATCGTCTTCAACGTGATGCAGGCCAACGGTGGCGCGGACACCTACTTCGACCAACTCTTCCCGCGTTACGTCGACACCGCGGCGATGTTCCGGCGCCTGCTCGACGCGGAAGCCGCAACGCACCAAGGCGAACGCTTGATGGCTTTCCTCGTCGACATCCCGGCCTGCGTGACCGAGGGGATCCCCGACTTCAACCGAGGATTCGTCGAAGCGCACTCTCACTACGGCACCGTGGACGAAGCGGCGCACCTGCTCGGCGGCGAAGTCTCGGGCGACCGTTTCGCTGCAGGTGACATGGTCGAGATCACCCGCGAAGACATCGATCGAGCACGTCGAAGCTGGCACCCCAGGTGCGCGTCGTGCCGCTATCGCTCTGGCTGCGAGGGTGTTTGGGACAACTACCTCTCGCGCTTCGGCTGGGACGAGTTCCAACCCGTCACGTAGTCTCGCTTGCCGCGCGACCGCGGCAGTGTCATGCGCCACCGGGTTCGTGAGGTCGATGATGTCTACGCCGCAAGATCAGCCCGAGTCCAGCAGCACCAGCCCTCCCCCGACCACGTCCCACGCGCTCGGTGGAAAGGTGGTCGCGGCGGGGACGACCGCGTGCGGCACGATCGCTGCGTTGCTCGGCGTCGACGGAACGACGGGGCGGTTTCGGGTGCAGTCCGCCGCGTGGATGGACCACGCCGTGGAGGTCGCGGTAGCCGATCCGGCTGGCGAGACGCACGTGTTCCGCATCGAGCGGCGCGCGCCCGAGTCCAAGGGCCTGGTCCTGACCGACGATCTGAACATCTACTCACGCGGAACGGAGCTGCCCAGGGAGCTCGCCCAGCCGGTCTCCGACGGAGCCGAGGCTCGCCTGGCCAGGTGGACCGTCGATCACTTCGCCGTGCTGATCGCCGCGGACCCGACCTCGGGCAAGCCGGGGTTGCCGATGCCGCCCGCTCGCGACGAGAGCAACCGCCCGCGCTCGCTGCTCGACACGTGGGGAGCAGAAGACAGCTACGCGGACTTCTTCGCAGGCGGTGAGATCGCGCGCAGCCAGCTCGACAGCATCGACCCCTCGAAGCTGTTCCATTTCGTCCAGCATTGCGACGCCGAGTGTCTCTACGTCAATCCGCACTCGGTGGGCGCCATCGTGACGCTCGTGAACTACCCCTGGGACGACCGCGTGCGGGAGCCGGGCAAGCCGGCCGGCCAGAACATGGCGACCCTGAACGACGTCGAGTTCATCGAAGACGGGATGGTCACGACCGACCTGGTGGAAGACGACGTGATCCTGGGGAACCCCGGCAAGCTGACGGCGCTGCTGGACTACGCCGTGAACAGACCGCACGCCGACGACAAGATGCTGTTCGTGAGCAATACGTGCGTGCCGACCGTGATCGGCGAGGACGTCGAATCGGCGGTCAAGCGCGTTCGGTCGGTCACCGGCAAGCCGATTCTGTACCTGACCGTGACGCCGCGTTCGATGACGAACGTCTTCCAGGGCATGCTCGTGGATCGGCGGCTGGAAGCCGAGGCCAGTGCGGGGCCGCCGCGCGCCGACGCGGTGAACCTGATCGGCTTCGCCGGAGCGCGTGCAGCGGGCGAGCTCGAGCAGGCGCTCGGCCGGATGGGCATCGCGGTGAATACGAGGCTGCTGCCCGACCTGAACCCCGAGCGCGTCGCTGCGTTGCCGGGCGCGGGACTGTCGGTGCTCTACCCAAACCAGCTGTGGCAGCATCTCTACGACCAGCTGAAGATCCGCACACGCATCCCGTCGATCGACCCTCCGGCGCCGTTCGGCTTCGCGGGTACCAGAGCGTGGCTGTCCGCGGTGAGCCAGGCCGTCGGGCTGAACGCCGATACCGACGCTGCGTGGGAGGACTACGCGGCGCCCTATCTCGCGCGCTGGCGGGCGCTTCACAATGAGGCGACGTCGTTCCGGCTGGGCTTCGTCGTCCGCGACCAGGAGGCCTACTTCCTGACCACGCCGGGCGCGTCGTGGGGTGTGCCGCTCCTCGCCCTCGCCGAGGAGATGGGCTTTGGGGTCGACATCCTGGTGCGAGTGAGCACGCCGGCCGTGGCGAAGGACGCGGCGCTCGCGATTCGCAAGGTGTTCCGTGAGCCCAAGCGCCACTCCGTACGAGCCTTCGACAGCTTCGCGTTCCTGCGACAACGCCTCGCGGACAGCCCGTCCCACGCCTTCCTCTCCTACCACTTCTACGATTGGCGCCTGACCGAGGCGGGCAAGGGCTGCTTCTCGATCCAGCACTTCGAGATGGGAGTCCCGGGCGCCATTCGCACGCTCGAACGGCTCCTGCAGGTCTGCCGAACCCCCTTCTTCCGTAAGTACGGACGGTACCTGCGTCGCACCGCCGAGGGGCTGCGGCCGCCGCCCCAAGGGCCGACTGGCGAGGGACATCACCATGGATAACGCCGGGCACACTGTCGCGCGGCCCGAGGCCCAGGAGCCGGCATCCGACTTCTCCCAGCGCGTCACGTTCACCTACATGATTGGCGTCTACGTGGCGGTCAATGCCATCTCCGACCTGTACATGCTCGTGGAGGGCCCCGATTGCGCGTACATGAAGACCCAGTACGTACAGGGCAATCATGATTGGAACTCGACCATCACCTCGGTGTCGGGTTTTCACCGGGTCGCGAACACCGCGCTCCACCCGGCGCACATGAGCGGCTCGCGGGAGGAGGGCGTATTGGAGTCCTTGTTGCGCATCGCGGAGAGGCCCGCCGTGCCGGCTGTGGCGCTCACCTCGATGCCCATGGCCTTCATCACCGGCGCGGACTACGAGCGGCTGTCGCGAATCGTCACCGATCGCACCGGCAAGCCAGCCATCCACATCCCCGGGAAATCGCTGTCGGGCGACTGGCTCGACGGGTACCAAGAGGTGCTGACCGCCCTGGCGAACCAGCTCGACCTGTCCGGCGGGCGCGTCGACGAGCGCAAGGTCGGTATCGTGGGGTATCTGTATGACCGCAACGAGGAAGATCACGGCGCGAACCTGCGGGAGCTTCGACGGATGCTCGAGGCGCTCGACCTGGAGCCCGGGGCGGTATGGCTGTCGGGCTCGCGGTTCGGGGACCTGGCGGCCGTGCGCGATTGCGGCACGATTCTGTCGCTGCCCTACGGTCGGAAGGCCGCCAAGCGCATCGCCAGACGCACGGGAGCGAGGCTCGTGGAGATGCCGCTGCCGTTCGGTCTCGAGGCGTCCGAGGGATGGGTTCGCAAGCTCGGCAGCCTGTTCGGGCGCGACAAGCAGGCCGAAGCCTTCATCGATCGCGAGCTGTCGCGCATCGTGCCCAAGCTCGAGTGGGTCATCCCGTTTCTGTTCCAGGGCCGCAGCGTGGCCTTCGTGGGCGAGCCGCACGTGCTGCCTGGGTTCGCCGAGATCATCGGCATGCTCGGCGCGCGGCTGCGCTACGCGATCGTCACCAACCGCCCGCTCCACGCGCGCGGGCTCCAGGAGCAGCTGCCCGATGTGGAGCTCTGCGTGCACCCGAAGATGAAGCAGCTGATGCGCTTCGTCATGCGGCGCGCCCCGGAAGACAAGCCGGACCTGCTCGTGACCAACAACACCGGAATCGCGGGCTCCGAAGGCGCCATCCTCGAGTTCGGCTTCCCGTCGGGCTTCCGTCACGCCTTGTACGACCGTCCCTTCCTCGGCTTCTCTGGCGCGCTCGCCTTCATCGACGACATGGCCAATGCGCTCCGCATGCACGAGGTGGAGCTGGCGCGCCGCACCTTGATCGCCAGCGGAGGAATGCTGCGGCCGATCGCGGGACATTGAGGCCGCTGCCGGGCCCGAGGCGCTAGCGACACGAGGCCGCGGGCCATTCGCAAACAGTACGCTCGGGAGTCACGCAGGCATCCGTTCGTTCGCCTCTCGCGCGCTGGTAAATACCTCCCCAAGGCGGCGGACGAACTTCCGAACGGCCAGCCGCCGCTGCTCCGTGTCCAACGGCGTCGAAGCATCAATGACCAGTGCGAGACTCCCGAGGCGAGCAAAATGCCGTTCGGTGCCCTTAGGATCGTGCACGAGGCGCAGCAACACGCTGGGCGACGCCGTCGATTCGGCCGCGCCCGGGGCGCCGCCTCGCAACTCCACGGACAACCGCGGCCGCCCGGGCTCAAGGAGGATGTCCGCTACGAGGTCGTCCTCGAGGGACGGCTCCGGCTCCAGAATCAGCTTCTGGCGCAGGAACTTCCACAGCGCCTTCATCTCGGGCGAGTAGGGGCTGTCCGGGTCCCCGGCCGGCGCAGTGCCCGTCGTGAGCGCGGCGCCCAAGGCGGCGTGCTCCTTGCGCACGACCTCGGGAGCAATCAGGGGCGGGAGTTCGAGGCTCTCGAGCGCTGCGGCCTCGTCTTCGCTCATGAGCTGCACGCGCTTTGAGATGTTTTCGAGGACGACATCCCGATAGGCACCGACGATCTGAGCGCGCGGGTACCACTTCTCGAGCATCGATAGGTCCGGCCCTTGGCGCGCCTGGCGCTGCATTTCCCGCACGAACCAATGCCCGCAACGCACTTTCTGAAATAGATAGAACCAGACGTGGTGCCAGTCGAAATAGGGACGGGAGAAGATGCGTGCGAGATACGGGAATGACAAAAAGTGATCCACGAGCGATGAAGGCACCTCCTCGTCATCTGCGATGTAGCGCAGGAGAAGCTTCTTGAAGCACTTGTCACACCGCATGCAAAACGGCCCGTCGGACGGGTAGTAGCAGGAGAAGGACTTGTCGCGATAATGGCTCTTGCCGACGATGATCGAAGTGGCAACCTCGGAAAGCCCACCGATGCTGTCAGCACGGTGCAGGCCCAGGATCCAAAGCAAGCCGCCCGTCGGATCGCTCGGGGCTTCGTCGCCGCGCTCGGCGGGCTTGTTCGGCCGAGACCTCATCTTCCAGGAGGAGACGCCCCGGTGATACCCGCCGAAGAACAGCGCATCCAACACCTCGCCCGAGTCGATCGTCCCGAGCCCCAGGGAGTCGGCCAGGTAGATGGCGGCGAGCAAGACCATGTTCGAATGCCAGACCGGGTAGGGCAAGAACAGCCACTCGTGGTCATCCCGCGTGATGTGCACGGGCTTCCCGTCGCTGCGGACGGCTTCGCACGCGGCCCGCTGGCGCGCCAGGTCGACGAGCCCGCTGGCTCGACCCGCGGGGAACAAGTGCGGTATCCGGTCCAGGAAAAGGTGGTGCGCGTCGGGCGGCATCACCAGGCTTGCGGCCATCGAGTCCATCCCGCCGGAAAACAACAGCGCCGGCACGACCTTCTCGGGCGCGCGCCGGGGCGCAATCCGCGCGTCGACCCGCACCAGCGCGACCCCGTTACGCTCCCGCATGTGCTGCGCGAACTGCTCGGACACGGCGAAGGGCAACTCGAAGCGCGAGCCGATGAAGGGGCGCAGCGCCAGCCAGATAGCGCCGGCGTGCAGATCGGGGTGCATGGGCGCCAACGCCCCGGGCAGCTCGAAGCGGTACTCGAGATGCGCCAGAAGCATGCTCATCCGAGAGTCGCTGAAATCCCTGCGGCCCTCGTCGGGGTCATCCGACTCCGGATGCAGGCGATAGGAAAATGCGTCTTCGTGCCTGGATACGTCGATCTTCATCTCACCCTCGAGCGGTCCGACCGTGATCTGGCGCGGGCAAGCAGCCTGGCGGCAAAACCGTCTACGATCTCCATCCAGCCTGGTCTGTCGGCCGCCGTTTTCGAGATATGGAACTGCAATCCGATGCCGTGGCCGGCCGCGCGAGGGGACCGCAGGAGATCGGCCGGCGCGAGTAGGATCTCGAATGGCACATCGCCGGCCGCCACGAACGCGAGCCGCACCTCCGTGTCGCTCACCCACCCGGTCACTAAGCTCCCAGCCGGGCCCACGCGCGGCAGAAGCGCTTTGCCAAACACCCTCCATACACGGGCCAGGAAGCTGCCATCGCTCCCGGGCAGCCAGCGCGGCCACGCACCCTCTGCCTCGATCGCCTCCGTGGCACTCGACAGCGCCGGTAACCAAGGGCTCGTGACGCCCACCTTTGCCGCGTCTCCCACCAGCCTCACGCGGCCGCACAAGACTCCCTGCGCCTTGGGTCCGGACCGAGGCGCCACTCCGATCCAGTGACCCGTGCCGATTCCATCCCGTCGCAGCGTCACGCCCAGGCCCGTCACGCCTTCGACTTGCACCGTTCGCAGCCCGCTGCGGCGCAATTCATCGGCGAATCGCGGGAGAAAGACCGCTCCCAAGAATTCTTCCCACTGCTTCCGGTCATAGCAGACAGCCTCCGGAACGACCGGAACCTCTCGGACGAGGTGCGCCATCGGGCTCTTGTCTTGCGCCTCCAGGACCGCCTCCGCGACTGCCGGCGGCGGCAATGCCTCCAACGCACTCGCCAGCGCTTTCACTCCGGGGCTCTCCCACGTGAGCGGCGCGCTGTCGTCGCACACCGCCATTGCGTAGTGGCCCACTCGCCACTCCGGCGTCCACCACTTGCTCTCCGGGCCGATGCGCAGCTTGCCCACCCAGTCCCCCGACGACAGTCGAACCACGCCGCTCTCGAGAGGCGTCATCCGCACGGTGGTCCCCGGGAGCTATGAGCCGGGCGGAACCGCGCGGAGCAGCGCCGCGAGCATCTCGCCCAGAGCCGAGCGGACGGTCGGGCGTCGGAGCATCGCTTTGCCACGATCGTGGTGCGACACCCACTCGACCAAGCTCCTGGGGATGGCGCCCGCGACGGGAATCGGGGCATGATCGGGCAGGTTGGCGGCGCATGCGAACAGCCCGCGCTGCGAGCAGAGCGGATCAAGTGCGCACGCTTCACACACCCACTCGAACGGATGGGACCTGCCCAGCACGGCCTCCGGATACATATCCTGGAAGTGTTCCTGATCCTGGAAGTTGTGAGCGACAACCACGCTGCCCAGTTGATACCCCAGGTCGCCATCAAAGCGCTCGAGCTGCGGCAACGCGCACAGCGGGAAGCCGCGGAAGCAGAACCGGTGCTGGCCATCCAACAGCGGCGCGAGCCGGGTGAAGGCCTCTCGCAATTGCCGCAACGGCACGTACACCTCTTCGAGAAACGCCTGGATGTCATAAGTATCCGGTCGGAGCAGTTGCTTGAATGTGAACACGAACGTGCCCGGGGACAGGCGAGACGACACGTGACGCACCACCTCGTCGAGCCGATCGACGTTCAACCGGCTCACGACAACGTTGACATTGACCCAATGGGGCTCGACCTGCGCGCTGGAGCGGTTGAGCCTGTCGATGTTTTCCAGGGCGAGCAGCAGTCGAAAAAAACCGCGGGGCCGTGCCCGACTCAGCCTCTCATAGACCTGCTCGTCCGGGTACGGGAACGACAACTCGATTGTGCCCAGCCCAGCCTCGTGCAGCTTGCGCAAGTAGTCCGCGTCGCTCAGGCGAAGAGCATTGGTCGAAATGTCGGCCCGCAGCCCCAGCCTCCGAGCGCAGGCAAGGAGCCGCGGCAAGTGCGGATTCAAGGTCGGCTCGGCCCCCATGAAGATGACCGCCGGCACCTTCGACACAGCCTGCGCCAGCAGTTGCTCCGTCTGCTCCGGGGTCAGGTCGTCCAGCCCCCTGCGTTTGCCCTCGAAGCAGTACACGCACCGGTGCTGGCATCGAACGGTCGTGTTGATCGCCCAGTGGCTGTGCGACTCCTTGTCGAAGCTCAGTTCTCGGTTCATGCTGCCGCTCCCACTCGGGTTCCGACGAGTCACAGGTGACGACGATCCGTTGACCTGTCGGCAACCCGATCCTTCGCGCGTCCTGCTTCGGGTGCAGGTAGCGTAAGCTCTGGCACCTCATGTACGGTGAGAAACAATAGCACGACGGAAGGCCGCGCTCACAGGACGCCGCGAGCAACTGGACTGCGGCCGGCTGACGCCCCCGTCGTTGGGCCATCAGCGCCATCCTCGAGGCGATGGTCTGCCGGGCCGACGGCAACAAGTTCGACCATGTCGCGGGCCATCTCGGCACATGGACCTTAACCGCCGTCAGCGGCCCAGCTCGCGACGACGCAGGAGCACCGCCGATTCGGTGATCTCCACCATTCCCCAGCGGCATGTCGAGCCATGCTCGACCGCGGCTTTGATCTCGTCCAAACGCTCCGAGCGATAGAAGCTCACTATCGCGAACGCAGGGCTCTGCGGATCCGGGGAGAACTCGCGGAACGGGACCGGCCCGCACAGCGCACCACGCGACGGGTCGAAGAGCGCTTCTTCGACGCTCTGGTCCGCTGCGGGATACGCGGCGACCGCCCAGCATCCCTCGCGATTGAGCAAGTGGGACAAGGGCGAGCGTTCGGGTTCACAGCGCGGCGGGCTGAACATGTCCACGGTCGCTTCCCCCTCCTGCTGCACGCGCTCGTCGAGTCCAACCACCACGACGGGGACGTGATCGTCGTCGTCTTGCCCGGACGCACACAGTGACTTTGCCCAGCGAGGCGCGGTCTCCCACAGGAGCGTTTCGTCGCGCGCTCTCGCCGAGTACGTGCGGCCTTCGGGAAGGCTGCAGCGGGTATATCCGAGCCAGCTGATCAGCATGCTTGCGGCCGAGACCGCGAGCCCGGCAGCGAGGGAGCCGGCGAGCCAGCCGCGAGCCTTTCGGAGGACGGGCAGGCCGTACCACGCGCGCGCTGCGAGATACCAGATCGGCACCACCAGGAGCTGCCCGTACTTTGTGTAGCGCACGAACCCCTCGCGGTGGACCCCGATCGCCAGGAACTCCGCGAAGATCAGGGACAGCGCGGCAACTTCGGGCCACGCGACGCGACGCTCACGGACCATGCGAACGACACGCGCCGCGGCCAGCACCCCCATGCCATTGAACACGATAGACAGGACGGCCACGTTCAGCGGCGCGTGGAGCGCAATTCTCCGAAACGCTATCCAAGGCAGCATCCACGTCGACGCATCTCCCGTCGCGTCGCTGCCCGTCAGCAGCGGCTGGTTGCGCATCCGGTCCCCGAGGTACGCAACCACCGTCGGCGCCACTGCGCCGAGCGCCAGCGCCACGACCACGGCGAGCGCAAGGAGCTTCCAGTCGCGCTTGCGTAACGCGAACGCCACCACCAGCACGGCCGTGACCATGCCGCCGGCGATGGTCTCCGGACGAGCGAACCCGATCAGCACGACGCTCGACAACAAGCACAGCCGGCTGGCCCAGCCCGGCGCGCGCGAAAGGTCTTCCCACCCAAGCAGCAGGGCGAGCATGACCAGGCAGAAGAACCAGAAGTTGAACACCCCCAGGGCGCCGAAAAAGAAGCACGGCGAGACCAGGAGCAGGGCGACCACCAGCGCCTGGTTCAGGTCGAGCCCGCGCCAGGTCCACGTGGTGCGATTGGATTCCGTCGCCGTCCCGGCCAGCACGGCCACCGCGCAGGTCGGCACGAACATCGCGCGGGTGACGTGGATGATGTCTCTCACGCTCAGCGGCCAGGCGATGCGGATCACTCGCAGCAATGCCTCGCCCGAGGCGCCCTTCCAGGGCTCCGTGCCTCCGCTCAGCTCCATCAAGCCACTGGCGTCGATGCGGAACGGAAACAGGATCGACGCCGCCGTGGCGGCTGCGGACAGCCCCAGCAGCACCCAGAGCGCCCGTCGCCGCGACGGGTTAGGGCCAGACGGGCGCCCAAATCGCACGACCCGCCAGCACGGACGTGGCGCCTGCCCACGTGATCCAGACGTAGGCGAGCGCTCGAGCGACGATTTGACACGTTTCCAGCGGCGTGCCGTAAGCGAGTGAGGCAGCATCATGCCCGAAGCGTTGCCGTCCCCGCAAACAGTGTCGTGGGCAAGTCCCGGTTCTCGCGACAGGACATCACCGGCACGGGAGGGCGTGGCGCCGGAACCCGCGCAGCAGCAGGGGTTCCGCAAGGCGGCCGTGACCCCGTGAGGTAGGGGCATTCCGGTTGCGGGCGTTCCCCAGCTTGGTTTCGCGTCCAAATCGGGCACGCTTTTTTATTGACAACACGTGCCAGATGGGCGAGTGTGCTCGCATGTCCGACACGCTCAGCCATCTCAGGCAGCAGCTGCGGCGGCTTGCTGAGCGCCGCCTGGCTCTGATCCGCTCCCTGCTCGCGACCAGCTCGTTCATCCGCGGCTCGCTCG
>JAJZQG010000374.1 GCA_021847645.1 Myxococcales bacterium | reverse complement strand
TAGCTCAAGAGCTGCTGCCAGTCGTTCTGCCAATCGGGCCTGGGCTGGGGGACGGCGGTCGTGCTCATGCCAGCCCCTTGCCGGATGTCTCCGACCTGGGCCAAGAAAACTGCTAACAGCTATGCCCGTCACCCCCTCTCATCACCTGCCCGTCGGCAACACCGGCACCAACTCCACCACCACCGCGCCACTCTGCGTCGCCCAATCGAGTATCTGCGACGCCGCCCCCGACGCCGGCACGGTCACCGCGAAACGCTGCCCCGCACCCTGCACCGTGCACCCACAGTCCGCCAGCAGCGTGCGAAACGCATCCACCTCGCCGTGCGCGCCAACCGTGTAGACCGTCCCGGCGCCCATCAGCGCCGACGGCGCCCCCTCCCACTCAACCTCGCCGGACCCCACCATCGCCACCCGGTCGCAGGCCATCATCAGCTCGCGCTCCGACGCCGCGGCGTCCGCGTGGGCGGCGGTCGCTGCCCAGCGCCTCGTCTGCGCCACGCGCTCGAGCACGTCGATCACGTACCTGGCCGCCGGCCCTTCGAGCCCCGCGAGCGGCGTCTCCACAAAGAGCGACGCAAGCCCGGGCGCCATGGCCTGCGCAATGAGCACTACCTTGCGCTCCGGCAGCGCGAGCGATTCGGTCTTCCGCCCAGCCAGCGCCCCCAGCCCCGCATCGCGCAACGCCGCAGCCGCCGCCTGCTGCGCCGTGGCGCGCGGCACCTCTCCCAGCTCGAAGCTCGCAGCAAGGTAGTGCAGCACCGTCATGTGCGGTATCAGCGGCATCTCCGACGGTGCCAGTCCCACCTTGCCTACGTGCGAGTGCGTCGCGACGTCGTGCCCGTCGAACCGCATCGTGCCGCCCACCACCGCGCCCGACAGGGTCATCGCGGCCGCGATCGCCGCGGCCCCGTCCCCCACCAGCACCAACCGGCGAGCGTCAAGCCCGGCCGACAGCTCCTCGCAGGCCATCGCGCCGCCCACGTCGATTCGCACGTGACGCAGCTCCAACAGAGGAGACGTCGATTCGCTCACGGCGCCGTCGCGATGTCGCTCAAGGCCATCGGTTGATCGGGCTCGTAGATCACGAACGGAGCCACCGCCCGCAGCACGTCGCCCACCTGGCCGGGCAGCACCGACTCGATGGCCTGCCGCTGCGCCTCGGCTTGCGCGCCGCCCGCGTCCATGACCATGTCCAGAACATTGAACTCCGGCACCGGCAGCTCCACTACCGGCGCCTCGTCGTCGAGCCCGGACAGGGCCTGGGCCTCCGCCATCGCCTGACGCATGCCGCCGATCTGGTCGACCAACCCGTGATCGACCGCGGCCCGGCCCATCCACACCCGCCCACGCGCCACCGCGTCCACCGCCTGCGGCGTCATGTGACGCCCCCTTGCCACGCGGTCCACGAATACGTCGTAGAACTGCTTGACCTTCGCGCCGAGCACCTTGATCTCGTCGTCGGTGAACGGACGGAAGATCGACTCAGCGTCGGCCCGCGGCGCCGTGCGCACGGTGTTCACGTTGATGCCCAGCTTCTGGAAGAGCCCCTGCACATCGGCCTTGCCGTAGAAGATGCCGATCGAGCCGGTAACCGTGAAGGGCGACGCGAAGATGCTGCGCGCCGGCGCTGCGATGTAGTAGCCGCCGCTCGCCGCCACCCCTGCCATCGACACGATGAGCGGCTTCTCCCTCGCCGTCAGCGCCACCTCGCGCCAGATGACGTCCGCCGCCATCGACGATCCCCCAGGCGAGTCGATGCGCAGTACCACCGCGGCGATCATCGGATCCTCGCGCGCCTGCTTGAGCGCCGCGGCAATCGTGTACGAACCGGAGGTCTTGATGCCCAACAGCGGTATCGTCCGGCTCTTGCCGTCGATGATGTTGCCGTCCACGTACACGATGGCGATGCCACGGCCCGTTCCCCAGGTCCTGGGCGCGTGCTTGGGACGCTCGTCGAGCAGCGGCACGCTGTGCCCCACCACCTCGCTGGCCACTGCCCGAAGCTCGTCGTCATAGGCAAAGCCGTCCACCAGACGGTCCGCCAGCGCCTCCCGCGCCGTGAACGGCCCGGACGCGATCGTCTGCTTCATGGTCGCAAAGTCCACCTTGCGGCCGTCCGCGATGCCGGCCACCATGTCGCGCTCGATCTCGGACAGGTTCTGCTGCGTGACGCGCAGCGACGGCTCCGAAGGCCCGGTGTTGGTGAACTCCTCCGGGGCAGACTTGTAGTCTCCGATGCGCACGAACTGGGCCCGAATGCCTAGCTTGCGCATCAGCCCCGCCAGATAGAGGTATTGCATCGACAGGCCCGAGAAGCGGATGCCGCCCGCTGGATTGACTACCACGCGATCGGCGTGCGCACACATCTGCACCGCCCGTCCGCCCGCGTCCTCCAGGTGGCAGATCACCTTCTTGCCGTGCGCGCGCAGCAGCTTCACCGCGTCGTCCAGCTCGTCCGCATCGGCCAGCGACCCGGCCGGCGAGGTCTTCAGATGAAACACCACCGCCGCCACGCCGTCGTCCTTCGCTACCTCCCACAGCCCCCGCAGCAGGTGCACGTGGCCCCGCACACCGGGCGTGCGATCGATGCGGATCGTCAGCGCATACTTGGGCAGCGGCAGCCCCGGATCCATCCAGCTCGATACCGCCACGCCCGCCACGAACCCCGTTCCCCCGCGCCCACCCAGCGCCGTGCCGAACGTGCTGCCGCCCGTCAACGTGCTGTAGCCGATCGGCACGTCGAGCGTCGCCGATGCCACATAGGCGCGGTTGGCCTTGGAGCCCGCATCGTAGACCGACACGTCGCCGCTGAGCCGTCCCAGATACGGCACGTCGAGCCCGAGCGTGGCGCGCGGCACCCAGTGCTCGCTGCGCCCGGGCACCCGCGCGTCATCTTCGTAGTAGCGGCCCTCCAGCCCGAGCTCCAACGCGCGCGTGCCCACCGGCCGCATCGCCAGGCCAAAGGCGTAGTTGCGGTCCAGATACGCGCCCCGGTACATCGCCCGCGGCGCATTCACGTCGTTGGCCACCAGCGCCAGGCTCGCGTAGCGGCCCACCCGTCCCGTCCAGCCGAGCGTCAGCGACGTCAGCCCCCCCACACTGGGGTCGTCCGAATAGATGTGATTGAGACTCAACCCGAGCGAGGCCTCGTCACTGCCAAACGACAGCCCCCAGGTCAGCCACGCATAGGGCTTGTCGAAGGGCGCGGCCGCCGCGGCCGGAGGACGCATGAAGTCCAGCCGGAAGCCCGTGCCCAGACCGAACGGGAACGCCCCCGCAAGGCTGAACGCGTGGCCCCGCGCCGACGACGGCGAGTCGTCTCCCGTATCGACCCATAGCCAGCGCAAGTCCGCCCCGGGGATGAACGTCAGATTCGCCGGGTTGAGCGCCAGCGCGGTGCCGTCCTGGGTCGAAGCGATCGAACGCCCCGGCGTTGGCACCTTCTCCGGGCGCGGCTCGGCCCCCGAGCTCGTGGCCCAAATCGTTGCACATGCGATCGCCACCAGGCCCGCGACCCGCGCCCTGCTCGCCACTCGTTTTCTCATCAAAGCATGCCTCTGGCCCTGACTACTGCCGCTATCTCCGACCGGCGTTTCTCCAACTCGTCCGGATCCTTGACCGGCAGGAACCGCGACGCGGCCCCCTCTCGCGGTACCCGTACGAACTTCGTGTCCAGGTGCGTGGTGACCTCGCCGATCAGCCGCTCGAACTGCACTGCCTCTCGCCCCTCGGCCTTTTTCTTGACCTGCACCCACGTGAAGTCCATCTGCAGATCCAGGATCGCCCGCGCATCGAACACGAACGTGTTCGTGTTGAACACCCGCACCGTCGACGGGTCGAAGCCCTTGGGAGCGCGGAACTCCTCGAGGATCACCGGCCGGTCGTTCCACCGGACCGGAATGCCCCCCTTGTCGCTCCCCACCTTGTCGACGATCTCCACCGACACCGGCTTGCCGTGGCCGATGTGCCAGCCGAGCAGCGACGCATCGATCGTGGCGCCCAGGTTGTCGATGTTCGCCACCCACAAGTAGCGGCCGCCTCGATCGACGAAGCGCTTCAACAGGCCGCTGCGTCGCAGGGATTCCGGCAGATCGCCGTGTCCCGGCGCGTACAGGCTCGGCGCGCCGTCCGCACCGACAAACAAGCCGCCGTCGGGGGCGAGGCGCAGCGACAGGTTCTGCATGAACGTCGCCAGCTCGTCACCGTGCAGACGCGCGCCCAGCGCCTTTCGCAACGGCTCATCCGTCACGAAGCTCGTCATCATCCACAGGGGCAGGGGACGCCCGGCCAGCTCTCGCCACCGCGCGTTCTCGGTCAAGCGCAGCTCCAGGAACGTCTTGCCGTCGACCGCGGGCACCAGCGCCTTGATCACGCCGCCCATGCGGGTCGCCATGCCGCCCGTCAGCAGCACGAACGCCAGCTCGCCCCGCCCGATCGCCTCCATGCCCACCCGCTCGCAGCGCGCGTGCGCCTCGGAGCCCTGCGCGGGCGCGTCCTCGATGTCCGACGACGCCGGCGGCTCCACGCCCCCCGCCAGACGATTGCGCGCGTCCGGGTCGGCGTGCATCGTCGTGGCCAGGCGCTCGAGCCACGAGGCGTCGAACCCGTGCAGGGCGAGGCGATCGCGAAGATCGCCGGGCAACGATGCGAGCTGGTTGGTCAGGCTGGTCATGGGAGCACCTCGTCGGTCTGCCTCCGGAATGCGAAGCATGGGCGTTTTCCGGGGGGCGAGTCAATGGCGTCGAGCGCCGGGGAGCGGATCGTGGCGGGACGGTCCTCGATCCGCGGGTCTTGGCCCGGCTTGGCCGCCGCCGCGCGCAGAGGATCCATGGCCTGCCAGCCCCCGACCGAGCCCTGCTGGCTGCGGTCGCACCGACGACGCCTTCGGGGGCGAGCCTCGGTCGTGGGTGAGGTCTCATCGGTGAGAGCTGCGCAGCCAAGTCTGTTTCAGACCTTCCTCCTCATTCAGCAGACAGTGCATGTTCGAACATGCTCTGGAGGAGACAGGCATTGACTAGGTAGTAGAGGCGGCGTAACGGTTGATTCGTCTTTGCCATTCTTGCCCTGGTGTGAAGGCGGCTGCCACATGGCTCGTGGAATGCACGCACTGGTTCATCGGTAGGAACTGAAGCGCCCCGTTAGCTCGACGTCGTCCGAAAAGCTCAAGCCCTTGCGGCACCGGGGGATTGCGCGCGCCAGCACTATCGATCTTGTCGAATTCGGTGCGAATCCAGTCGCGTCTGTGAACATCGGCGGGCCATGGACA
>JAJZQG010000102.1 GCA_021847645.1 Myxococcales bacterium | reverse complement strand
ATTTGTGCCTCGAGCCGACGCGCTCAGGCTCGCTGTCGCTCGCCTGCATTTCCGCTAGCCTTCTCGCTCCGGCTTCGCCGGTCGCGAATCAGGCCTGGCGCGGGATCGCGACAGGCCGATGGGGGTTGATCGGGTGCCGGGATCCGACCATGTACGGAGTGTGGGCGTGCGTTGCGCCCGTTTGGCGCGATGGATCCTTTGCTCTCGTTCGGCGGTCTGTTTCAGCGAGCCCTGACCTGGGGCCCGGTCCTGGTGTCGTCCGCCGCCGTCGCGCTCGCGGTGCACGTCTCCGCGCAGAACCCGGTCTACGCGGCCATCCTCGTCGCTCTGTCGTTGTCCGCCTTTCTGCCGTCGATCTTGGCCCGTCGCAGGTTCCGTCGCCTGCTGCGATCCGGCGATCCCGCCCGGATCTCTGCGCTGTGGCGGCGCGTGCCGGACGAGACCGGCGCGGCGCGTGCCGCCGAGGCGTTGATGAACGCGGTGACCTACGCCGCATGCGGTTGGGTCGACGAAGCCCGGGCCCAGCTTCGGCAGTCCGGTTGGGACCGCGTCCTGGACCCGACGGGCGAGCACAGGCTGTTCGTGGAGACGCTGCTCGAGGCGTTCGACGGGGATCGCTCGTTGGCACTGCAGCACGCGGCGCGCGTGGCCGCGTTGCCGATGCCGAAGGTGGGCGGCCGTCTGCAGCGCAGAGTGATGGCGCTGCGCGTGTCGCTGGGCGCGCTGGCTCGCGCCTTTGCGCACGTCTCGGTCGCGGGGGATCTGGAGATCCTCGAGCAGGCCGCGCGGTCGAGCCCGCTCGTCACCTGGGCCATGCGCTACGCGGCGGCCATCGTGTCCGTGGACCGCAACGAGCCGGTTCGCGCGCTCGCGATGCTCAACGGTGCTCCCGCATGGCCGCCCCAGTCTGCGTTCCAAGCTTTCCACCGGGAGCTGATGCTGCACATCGCGCAGAACTCGACCGAGGTCGGCAAGGGGCAGGTCAGCGGGTGAAACGCAGCTGCGCGCGGCGAATCCTGTACTCGCCACTGACGGTCGCGTCCGCGTACAATAGCTCGTTGCCGAGCAGCACCGGGCTCACGTCCGTTCCGGCAGGGGCGCCCAACGTCGCGATGAGCTGGGGCGTGCTCGCCTGCCCACGCGCGCTGACCTCGAACGACTCCAGCACGGCGACGTTTCCCGTGTCGACCGACATCACGCCGCGGCATGACCCAGCACCGCACGCCAGCGTATACGACGTCGCGTCGCCCTTTTCAGGCGCCACCAACCTCGGTGCGACGATCGGCTGACCTGCGACAGGATCGAACCGCACCACGCGAAGTCCGGGCTGCTCCTGCGCTTCGCGCGGCTGCCCGGGGATGGGGACCTCCAACCACGACACCAGCACGTCGTCGCCCACCGACGCGAACCGCACCGACCTCGCGTGCAAGCGTGTCTTGGCGATGAGCCGGTCTTCGCCGACCGGGGCAAGATTCGACAACCGCAATCGCCGGTAGTACGGCGCCGCCAGCCCGCGCTGCGGATCGTCGCGCGTGTCGCCGTACGCCACAAGCACCTCGTCGCCCAGCGCGAACAGCGACACTTCGGAAGCGTCTCCCGCCGCCTGCGTCACGCGCACCTCACGCCCTGCCGGTCGCAGCGCATCGTCGACCTTGGCCGCGTAGACCTCTCCGTTGCCGTCGCGCCCGTCGACCCATGCGACGAGCCAGCCGCCCTGTACGCGAAGCACGGCCACGTCGGATGCGTCGCCCCGGGCGCGCGTGAGCATGCGTTGGGCCTTGCGGGTGCCGTCGGCTCCGACTTTCGTCAAGAACACCTGCGGATCGCCATTGTCCCTGGCAACCCACGCCACGCACGAATCCTTGGTTGCGGGGTCGACAGCCATGGCGACGCCGCCCGGCGAGTAGCCGCGGACCGTGATGAGCTTGGGCGATCCGGTGGGGCGGCCTTGTTCATCGAGCTCCTGCAGTCCGATTTGCGCGGCGGCCGGCTTGCCCGGATCGCCGGGCGCGTTGGGCGGGGGCTTTTTGGCCGTGGCGCCAGGGCCCTCGACAAAGTAGGTGATCCAAGCGACGAGCGACGATTCGCCCACGCGCACCGCGCTCAAGCCCGAGGCGGGAGCGTCGATCGCGGCGATGGCGCGGTTGGAAACGACCGCCGACGCGGTGCCGGCCGTCGCCTTCCAGGGTGCTGCGCACGAAGGCTGCCGATCGTCGAGCTGCAAGGTGACGACGGTCGCCGGGGTTTTCGCGTCGGCGCCGACGGCAAAGCAGGTTTGGCCGATGCATCCGGGTGCCCAGGCTGACGCGACGATGTTGTCGGGGCCGCCCCAGCGCAGCGGCCATGCGGCCTCGAGGGTCTGGTCCTGCCGCACGCGTACGTACCACGGAACCAGCGCACGAGCCTGGCTTCGATCGACGCAATCCGGAGCGCGGTCGAGCACGAGAAAGCCTCCCGGCGCGCCGGTGAACATGGCGTCGGAGGAGGTCTCCGCGGACATCGACAGACGCGAGGTCGGTCCCGCGACCTTGCCCTGCGCGTCGAGCATCACCAGCGACGCTTCGTAGGTGTCGAGGCTTGGATGCGGCAGCGAGTCGACCACGAGCAACGCGCGATCGACCGAAGGGTCAGCTGGCGAGACGATGTCGATGAGCGCCTGGTCCCCGAGGGGCTCCGTGGCGCCGTGACCAGGCTCGCGGATCTTTCCCGCGAGATCGGTCACCGCGACCCAGACGCGGCTGTCGAGATCGCGGCGATCGGTCCATGCGATCAGCAACGAGTCGCGGATACGAGCGACGTCGACATCGAGCTGCGCGGTGGGCCGATCGCTGATCAGCTGCGGGTCGCCCGCGGGTTGCGCCTGCGCGTCGACCAGACGAAGCACGACGGTGCCGAGCGCGGCGACCCCGGGCACGGCACGCGTGATCACGATCGCGGCGCCGGATCCTGTGGCCTCCGCTTGCCACGCCAGCGCCGTGTCGTCGATGACCGTCGGCTCGCCGTGCAGCACGCCCGCCGCGTCGACCTTGCGCGCCAAGATCCGCGCGTGGCTGCCGCTCTGCTCGGCCCACAGCACGACGAATCCGTCGCGCACCGGCACGGGCTCTGCCCACAAGCACGGCTGTGGTCCGTGTACGACCTCGATCACGCCGAGGGACGTTCCATCCGCGCGCATCACGGCGGCGAACAACGCGTTGCCGTCGACGCCCTCTCCGCTCCACACGGCGGCGAATCGATCCGCGGCATCGTTCGCGCGCAAGACGGCGAACGACACGTCGTCCGGGGCGTCGGTGAGGTTCTTGGGGCTGGAAGCGGGCGAGCCGGCCGTCCCGATCGGCTGCACGACCCAGCGCCGCGGTGTTTCCTTGCCCGGCGAGTACAATGCCATGGCGCCCTTGCTCGCGTATGCCACGTAGGGACCCAGCGTGCCGTCGGGTGCCGAGAGGATGGCCGAGGACCGAAGGGCATGCGTGCCGCTGGGTGCGCGCGTGTTGACGGGCGAGGGCGCGGGCGCGGCGGGCTTGGGAAGGACGGGCGCTGGGTGGCCGCACGCACCGGCCAGGGTGATGGCCACGACGCCGACGGCGCAACCGGCCGCCCGGCGGCATGCGGCGGAGCGGCCGCGGGTCGGTGCGCGGGCGGATGCAGGCGCTGCGTGGGCAAGTTGGGGAGGAGGCACGGGGGTCATGGCCGTTCGTCCGGGTTCGGTTGGGAGTCGGGCGGATGCGGGGGCCCGGCGATGGGCAGCAGGACGGTGAAGCAAGCGCCGCCCTGCGGGCTCTTCGCGTAACGGATTTCGCCCCCGTGTTCCACCACGATCCGCTGCACGATCGGCAGGCCGAGTCCGGTACCATGGGCTTTGGTGGTGACGTAAGGCTCGAAGAGCCGCGGCGCGATGTCGTCGCGCACACCGGCGCCGTTGTCGATGACCATCATGCGCACGTGCTCTGCCTGCCAAGGCTCGACCACGACACGGACGGTCGGGGCGGCGTTGGTTTCGCGGGCCGCGTCCATGGCGTTCTGAACCAGGTTGGTGAGCATCTGCACGAGCTGATCGCGATCCGCCAGGATCTGCGGCGCGGGCCTGGCTTCCAGCTCGACGCGCACATCGGCGGTCGCGTGCATCGCCACGACCGAGCGCGCCACCTCCGCCAGATCGGTCGACGCGGGGCGGGGCGAGGGAAGCCGCGCAAACCTCGCAAAGTCCGAGGCGATCGTCGCAATGCGGTGCACCTCCTCGAGCATGCCTCGCGTCGCTTCATCGAAGTACTCGTCGAACTTGGGATCGTCTCGCTCCCGAAGCCTGCGCAGCGTCTCGATGGACGACCGAATCGGCGTCAGCGGATTCTTGATCTCGTGGGCGACCCGTCGCGCGACCTCGCGCCACGCGGCGATGCGCTCGACCGCGGCCTGGCGCCGGCGCAACACGGAAAGGTCCCGCAGCGTCTTGTTGAACGCCAGGGCGAGCTGCCTGAGCTCCGAAGCGCCCGCGACCCGGACCTCGTGCGGCTCTCCGGCGGTCACCTCTCGAACCTCGTTCGCCAGCTGTTCGATCGGCTTGGCCACGCTCCGCGCCAGAACCACCGCGCCCAGCAACGCCAGCAACAGCACGCCGGCACCCGACGCCGCGATCCTGCGGTCGAGCGCGGAAAGCGCCTTGTCCAGCGGTGCGCGCGATCGCGCCACGATGAGACGCAGTCCCGAGCGCGCATCGACGACGACCGAGCGCCAAACCTCGTCGGGCGAGGGCGTGTCCGGCTGCCCCGGTGCAACGAGCTCCAGGCGCACGTCGTAGGCCTTTCCCATGCGCTCGAGCAGGCCCGTCAGGTGGCGCGCACCGATCAGGCCGACCCGCACGCCGCTCGCCTCTCGCACGCAGCGCCCCATCAGGGCGGCGGGCACGATCCGGTTGCCGCGACGTTGCGGCGGGCGCACGGTCGCTGGCGCCGAGTCGGACGACGAGAGCTGCGAGGCGAACTCGGCGCTCTTGACGCCGGCCAGCGACGGGTCGTGCCCTGCGCCGAGGACCTCGCCCGAGCCGGTCACCAGCACGAGCTCATCAAGGCGCAGCGCCTTCATCTCGTCGGGGACCATCTGGGCCAACGCGAGCCGCCGGCTGCCGTCGAGGCGCCCGGCCTGCAGGTCCAGCAAGGCCTTGTCCACGAACGCGTCGTGCTCGCACAGCGGCCGGAGCATGTCCTGCACCGCGTTGCGCTCGGCCGCGAGCTCCACCTCGATGCCCGTTCGCGCACCTTCCACCTGCGCTTCGAAGCGCTCGTTCTCGGCCTCCCGCCACGCCTGACGAACCAGGAAGCTCACGGCCGCGGTCAGCACCACGGCCACGAAGCCGAACCACAACGCGAGGCGGAGAGTGAGCGTCACGGCACGTATGCTACGATCGTCTGCGCTCGTTGAGACACACGAGGCAAGCGGAATCTTCCGGGTGCGACCCGGTGCCTCTGCTCGCCGCGCACCGCGCGGCCCCCGAGTCCCCCGCAATATGCTCCAGCTGACTTGTCCCGTACGACGATGTGGGCTTCCGTTGACGCGGCAAGAGCACGCGCTGGTCTGTCCACGCGATCACTCGTTCGACGTCGCGCGCAGCGGCTACTACAACCTCACGCAGCCCCAGGACCGTCGATCGGCGCACGCGGGCGACAGCAAGGCCGCGGTGGCCGCCCGACGGCGATCGCTCGACCGGGGCGCGGGGGACACGCTCCGCGACGCGCTCGTGCGCGAGATCGCCACGCTGGGCCTAGGTGCGGGTGACCCGATGCTCGACGCCGGATGCGGCGACGGGTTCTTCACCGCGTCGGTGGCGTCGGCGCTGGGTCTCGACGCGTGCGGCGTGGACATCTCGATCCCCGCGGTAGACGCGGCGGCAAGGCGATATCCCGCACACGCGTGGATCGTTGCCAACGCGGATCGCCGCATGCCCTTTGCCTCGCGCGCGTTTCGCCTGGTGATGTCCATAACGGCGGCCAAACATCCGGCGGAGTTCCATCGCGTCTTGGTGCCGGACGGCGCGCTGCTGCTCGTGGTTCCGGCTCCGGACGACCAGGCGGAACTGCGCGAAGCCGTGTTGGGGAGCGTCGTCGAGACCCGCCGTGTCGATCGCGCGCGTGAAGCCTTCTCTGCCTACTTTCGCGTGGAGAGCCAGTGGTCTTGCCGCGCTCGCCTGCGCTTCGAGCCCGCCGCCCTGGCCGACCTGTTCGCCGGCGCCTACCGGGGCCTGCGTGCGAGTCAACGCGCTGCCCTCGAGTCCCTCCCGTCGATGGATGTCACGCTCAGCCACGACGCGCTGCTGTTGCGTCCCTTGGACGCACCCGTGGCGCAAGACGCCGGCTAGCCGTCGGCGCCCGTCGCCTCCCGCCACGTGTTGTGGTAGCGCCTTGCGCGATGAAGATCTCCCTCGTGCTGCGTTTCGCGCTCGTGGCGGCCCTGCTCGCCGCGTTTCCCGCGGGCTGCGCCGGCTCCCAGCCGCCGCCTGCGTCCATGGCCAGCCCCTTGCTCGACAAGCAGCTCCCCGCGTTCCGTCGCCCGGCGCTCGACGGCACGACGGTGGACACGGCGACGTCGCGCGGCCACGTGGTGGTGGTCAAGTTCTTCGCGAAGTACTGCGAGCCGTGCAAGAAGACCCTGCCCGAGGCCGAGGCCATCCACAAGGAGCGGGCCGACGTCGTGTTCATCGGTGTAGCGGAGGACGAGCACGACTCCGATGCCCAGGAGATGGTCCAGCAGTTCGGGCTCACGTTCCCGGTGGTCCATGACCAGTCGAACGTGTTGTCCGGCAGATTCCGTGTCAGCGACATGCCGACGACGTTCGTGGCTGACAAGCAGGGCAACATCCGTTGGGTTGGCGGCTCCGGCCAGACGGGTGACGATCTGCGGCGTGCGATCGACATGGCGGAGCGCTGAGCCGAGCCACTGCGAATTCGAGTCGGCCCCCGCGCGCCTGCAAGCTGACAACAGGCGCCGACGACCTTCTGCGAGATCCGGCCCTGTGGGCATGAATCTCCAGCCATCCTGTCGATCTTGTCGTATTGCGTCTACCGGTCGCGGCCTTCGCGCCCGCACGAAGAAACGGCCCACCGTCCGATTGCGCGGCTAACCGGTTGTCTTGCCGCGCGTCGCAAAGCCTTGATGCCGCGGCAGCGAACGCTCCCGCGCCGGAGAAGACCGCAGAGGCCCATCGATCTTCCCTTGGGAAAGGGATTCGCCCCATTAACGTGACTACTGACTCAGATACGCCGCGCCTCGTATTGTCCAGCTGTGAGGCATTGTTGCGAGCTGTCACAAAACAAGGTGGCTGCACACACGGAAGGCTTGCACCCACGGCCTGCCCGAGACCTCGTCATTGATGGTCTGATGACCACGTACACGCTATCGAATGGCTCGGGGGCGAACGCGGAGCAATCGCAAGTCATCGTTGCCGGTCTTCCTGCCGATGGAGCCGACGTGACGGACGCCTTGAACGCGCCCAAGCTCACCTATCCGCCCGACCCGGCGACCGTCTCGGCGCTCGATCAGCCGGTTACGTGGGAGTCGCAAGGCGACGGCGTCAAGGATATCGTGGTGCTATCGGGGATGGGATTCCGATGGGTGGCGTGGAGCTGGACGCCGGGGGCCGTGTCATTCAAGTTTCCCATGCCGCCTACCGGCGTGACCTTGCCCACCTCTCAGTTGGGCATGCAACTCATTTTGCACGACATGCCCGATCTGACCCAATACGCGCCCCGCGCCGCCACCTCGCGGCAGTACAAGGTGAAGTTCTGATCGTCGGCTCTCGCTGCGCGGCACATCGTTGCGTCTCGACGACGAGGTCTTCGAGTTGCCGATGGCTCCGCTGCTGCTGCCGTTTGGCCGGCGTGTGGTGTGACGAGGCCGCGTCGGGCGCAACCATGCAGATGAATCGCCGGCGCTGTCCCCGGTCGGGCAACGCTCGAACAGAAGGCCCATCCATCGACGGGTGCACGGGCGCCGCGCCCTCAGCCCGGCGGGCGCCAGCCGCCGAAAGCGCGCTCCAGGTGCTGGGCGACGGCGATGCACACGTGGTCGTTGCCGTGCACGGACACTACCTGCACCCCCAGGGGCAGCCCACGTCGGTTCAACCCGAGTGGGACCTGGGTGGAGGGAAGCTCCATGGCGTTGAAGATGGCCGCGTAGATCCAGTGGATCGGCGGCAGCAGCGGGGCCAGGTGGAATGGCGCGGGATGGGAATACGGAGGATACAGCATCACGCCGTTGTCCCCGATACGGTCCACCAGCTCTTCGCGAAGCTCGCGTCCTCGTCGTGCGAACGCGCCGGCCTGCGACGGAAACAGCTTGGGCACCCGCTCCGCCAAGGCCAAGGAGATGGCCGGCAGCGTGTGATCCGATCGGAGCATGGCCCATCGCCCCAGCTCGACGAGCGGATCGATCGGGGTGCCGTCGCCCATCAGCTCGGCGAACGACGGGCCGTCCGACACGGCTAGCAGCGAGGCCCAGATCTGCAGGGAGTGCTTCAAGGCCGGGATCGTGGTGCGGTGGATCCGTGCGCCGCGCCTCTGCAGCGCTTCCGCAGCTTCGTGCTGGGCACGCAGCAGGTCCGGGGACACGCTGACGACGCCGTTGCCGTCCACCACCAGCACCGACAGGCGCGACAGGTCAACCGTGTCCGGGTCGCCCAGCTCGAACGGCAGGCAGCCCGGGTCGGTACCGTCGGGACCGGCCAGGATTCGCAGCAGGGGCATCAGGTCTTCGGCGCGGCGGCACATGGGGCCGGTGGTCAGGTACCGCAGGGCTTCGCCTTCGGTAATGGGGAATTGGCCCGTGTTGGGCACCAGCCCGCCGGTGGGCTTGTGGCCGAAGATGCCGTTGAAGAACGCCGGCATGCGGATGGATCCACCCACGTCCGAGCCCAGGCCGAAGGGCGAGGCGCCGGCACCGATGATGGCGCCTTCCCCGCCGGAGCTGCCGCCCACGGTCCTGCGCTTGTCGTACGGGTTGTTGGTGCGCCCGTAGACCTTGTTGTCGCTCTCCATCCACATGCACAGCTCGGAGACGTTGGTGACGCCCAGCGGAATCGCTCCGGCTGCGCGAAGCCGCGCCACCGCGGTGGCATCCTGCCTGCTGAGCCGCCCGCGCCTGGCTAGGAGCCCCGAGGTGTTGGGCATGCCCTCGAACGCGAAGGCCTCCTTGATCGTGCACGGCACGCCCAGGAAGGGAGCGTGGTTGCCGTGCGGATCGCTGCGCAACGCGTCGTCCGCCTTTCGGGCCTCGGCGAGGGCAGCGTCGTAGCGATCGCACACGATCGCGTTGATCTCGCGGTTGACCTCGCGTGCCCGCTCGATGTGCGTGCGCACGACCTGTTCGGACGACACGGTGCCTCGCCGGATCAGGCGGGCCAGCTCGCTGCCGGACAGCTGGAGAAGCGGGTTCGCCAATCGACCGACAGCCATGCACGTTCCTTGGAGTGCGACGCGTCCTGGCGGGTCCGCGAGCCCGACTCGGGCTGCGCGAGCGCCTGCGCACGCGTCAGCCTAGGGCACGTGGGATCGGGGATCAAGAACGGCCGGGCGCCGTAACCACTTCGAGCGCGGTGCACGACGCGCCCGGCTGCCAGGCTGTGCTTGCGCCGCACGGCGAACCATCGAAGATTGTCGTCCCATGTCGCTGTCGCGCATCTACCTGTCGCCCGGGTTCTTCGGGTTCTCGACCCTTGGATCCTTCGAGTACTTCTGCCACATGCGCGGCGGCCTTCAGCGTCGCTTTCGGGAGGCCGGGCGCGGTGTCGAGATCCACGTCGTTGACGTCTACCCGACCGCATCGATTCGTCGGCGCGCTGCAACGCTGGCCGACGCCATAGCGCACACGGCCGACGGTGACGGGCCGATCCACCTGGTCGGCCATTCCACGGGCGGAATCGATGCGCGCCTGCTCGCGTCGCCCACGATGAACCTTCACGGCGCAGCGCTCGCGCCCAGATGGGCAGGCAGGCTGCGGTCGGTGACGACCATCAACTCGCCGCACTACGGCACGCCGCTCGCCAGCTTCTTCGCCACCCTGTCGGGCCAGCGCCTGCTGTATGCGATGTCCGCCCTGACCGTGGCCGTGCTCAAGATCGGTGCGCCGCCGCTCGCGCTGTCTTCGTCTCTGGTCGCGTCGCTGGCCGGCATCGAGCGCGCGGTCGGCGTGCGTCTGCGCGTCGTCGACTCGCTGACCGACCGGGTCGTGCGCATGCTCGATAGCGCCTCGAGCAACGAGGTCTCCGAGTTCCTGCGCAGGGTCCGCGCCGACCAGGGCGCCATCATCCAGCTGTCGCCCGAGGCCATGGACTTGTTCCAGGCCGGGGTCGAAGACAACCCGGCCGTGGCCTACCAGAGCGTTGCCTCCTACACGCCGCCGCCCACGCTGCTGCAGTGGGCTCGCGTCCTGGTTCCGCCCTGGAGCAGCGCCTCGCTGCCCATCTTCGCCACGCTCCAGCGGCTGACCTCCCTCGAGCACGAGGGCTACCGCTGCGCCCCTCCCGGCAATGCCGCCGACCAGGTTCTTCGCGAGGTGCTGGGCACCGTTCCGGCGCCCGCCGCCAACGACGGTGTGGTCCCCATCCGATCGCAGGTCTGGGGCAAGCTCATCTGGGCCGGACTCGGCGACCATCTCGACGTGGTGGGCCATTTCGGTGGCGAGGATCATGACGGTTCCCATACCGACTGGCTCGGATCGGGCTCGGGCTTCTCCGCCGAGCGCTTCGACAACATGCTCGATGCCGTGGTGTCCGGGATGCTCGAGGCCGAGCGACGCTGACGTCGGGCATGGCGTGAATCGGGTCCGATCCAGCCCGGCCGCAGTCTCACGTCATAGGCAAATCGCAGGGCATCTCGACAGGTCGCAGGAATTATTTCCTAGCGCTGCGGGAACCCGGGCGGGGGTCTGCTGTCGGTAGCCCCGAGCGGGACACGAAGCAGCCGGAAGACAGCTCGAGCGACCAGCCGTGAGGCCGAGCGCGAATCCGGCGGCGACGCGAGCGAGCCAGGCTCTGCCGGCACTGGTCGCCACGGACCTTCGCGAGCCGCTCGATCGAACCACCACCCAACGAGCCGAGGGATCGGCTCGCCAGCCGAGGAAGGTACGCCATGTCAGCTGCCCATCGAAACCCCAGCGAGATCGCCAACAGCAACCCGTTCATGCCGACGGCCTCCCCGGACCAGTTCGCAGCCGAGGTCAGCGCGTTCGCGTTCACGTCGCGCAACCCGTTCGACGACATCGCTGCGGAGCCGGCAGCCGTCGCCGATGCCCCAGCGCGCTTCGTGATGACGCGTCGCGGGCCCGACCTCGACGCTGCCGAGTTCGAGCTGCCCGATGCAACCTCCGTCGAAGTGATGATCCTGTGGGGCGACAACGTCCTGCACGTCGCTCATCTCACGCCTCCGCGCAGCTTCCATGTCGGCGAGGAGGAGAGCAAGAACATCAAGTGCGACTACTTCCTGCCGCACGACAAGCTCGGCGCGCCGCGGGCTCCCCTGGTCGTGTTCGATCCCAGCGAAGGGCTCTCGCTCGTTGTTTTGCCCAACGCCCAGGGGTTCGTCGAGATCGCCGGCGAGGGGCGTCGCTCCCTCGAAACGCTGGTCGCGCATGGTGCGGCTCGCCCGTGCCCCGAGCTGCCCGGCGCCATGCAGGTGCGCATCGGGTTGGGCGCCAAGGCGCGCGTGGCGGTCGGCGACCTGGTGTTCCTGGTCTCGGTCGGCCATGCGGCACGCAAGAGCGCGGGCAACGGCCTGCTCGATCGCGACTGGACCACGTCGCTGTATGTTGGGCTGTCGATGGCCGTGCACGCCGGGATGCTGGCCGCGATGGCGACGTTCATGCCGTCGCTGGGCGGGCTCAACGACGACGAGGCGATGTCGCGCGATCAGCTGTATCTGATGCAGCAGTACCTGACCGCGACGGCGGAGCCGATGCAGGAGGCGCGCGAGGCCGACCAGACCGTGGATCAGCAGACGGCCGACAACCGTTCGGGCGGCAGTGGGCAGCGGGCGACCGGGGCCGAAGGCTCGATGGGCAATCCGGTGTCCCGGGAGACCAACGGAACGTACGGCGTGCGCGGCGACAAGGAAAACAAGGACCCGCACATCGCGCGAACCGCGGCGCTGCGCGAGGCGAGCACCTTCGGGCTCATCGGCGTGCTCAACAGCGGCCTGGGAGGCGACATGAATGCGCCCACGGCGCCCTGGGGCCGCGACGACTCGTGGGGCAACGATCCGCTGAGCGCGCGCGGCAACATGTGGGGCGACTCGATCCGCGACGCGTACGGCTCGAACGGGCTGGGGCTCTCGGGCATCGGCGAGGGCGGCGGCGGACGCGGTGAGGGCATCGGGCTGGACTCCATCGGCACGATCGGTCGCGGCGCGGGTCTGGGCGACGGACAGGGCATCGGCAACGGCCATGGCCGATTCATGAACGGCCACCACCCCAAGCCGCCGGTGGTCAGGTTGCCCGGCGTGACGACGGTCAACGGCAAGCTGCCGCCCGAGGTCATCCAGCGCATCGTGCGCCAGAACTTCGGACGGTTCCGCGTGTGCTACGAAGGCGGTCTTCGCGGCAACCCGGCGCTGCAGGGCCGCGTGGCCGTGCGGTTCATCATCGGTCGCGACGGTGCGGTGTCCAACGTGTCGAACGCGGGCTCGGATCTGCCCGACCCGAACGTGGTGCAGTGCGTGACGAGCGCGTTCTACGGCCTTTCGTTCCCCGAGCCCGAAGGCGGCATCGTCTCGGTCGTCTATCCGATTCTCTTCCAGCCGGGCGAGTGATCCGGGCCTGTTCGCGTCTGCGAAGTCGGCTTCGAGATCGCGGCCGACGGGCTGTACCGCGCATCGAGCGCGTTGCGCTACCTCCCGCCCCGCGCTTTGGTCGCGTTGCCAGGCGCTCGCGGCTTGTCCTGTCGCCGACCCAGGTGGCGGACGGCCCTGGTCGGGAGTAGACCTCCCAGCGCATGAGATTTCGCGCTACCAGCCTGTTGCGATTCCTGTTCGTGGTCGCCGCGTTGTTCTCGCTGTCATCGACCGCGCAGGCCGAGCCGGGGGACGAGTACACGGTCTCCGTGCTCACGATCAGCCCGGGAGATCCCTTGTTCTTCCGGTTCGGCCACAACGCGATCCTGGTACGCAACGCCAGGACCCGCACCGATGCGGTGTACAACTGGGGGACGTTCTCGTTTCAGGAGCCGGGGCTCGTCACCAAGTTCCTCAAGGGCCGGCTGAGCTACTGGCTCTCGGTGCAGGGGCTGGCGGGCACGATCGCGCACTATCGCACGGAGAACCGCTGGATCTACGAGGAGCAGCTCAACCTCACGGCCGCGCAGAAGCGCAAGCTCGTTGCGATGGTCACCGAGAACGCACGGCCGGAGAACCGCTACTACCGCTACGACTATTACCGCGACAACTGCTCGACGCGCGTTCGCGACGTGATCGACACGGTGATCGACGGCCGGATCAAGGCGGCGACCAGCGGCCCGTCGCCGCTGACGTTTCGCGGGGAGACCTCGCGGCTGACCGCGGATGTGTGGTGGGGATACCTGTTCCTGAACCTCGCGATGGGCGACTACATCGACAAGCCCATCACGCAGTGGGACGAGATGTTCGTCCCGCAGCGTGTGATGGAGACGTTGCGCCGAGTGAACAACGTGGACGACCAAGGCAAGGAGATGCCCCTCGTGCACTCGGAGCGTTTCCTGCTCCAGGCCAATCGCGCGCCGTCCTGGGACGCGCCGCCTCACCGCAAGATTCCCCTGTTCGTGGCGGGCACCGTGATCGGCGGCCTGCTGGGCTTCGCCGCCTTCCGCTGGCTGCGGGCGCGCGACGCGGCTCCCAAGACGTCCCTGACGACCCGTCTGGCGTTCGCCATTCCCGCGGGCCTGCTGACGCTTCTGACGGGATTGCTCGGCTCGCTGTTCGTCTTCTTCTGGGTGGACACGGACCACAAGGTGGCCTGGCACAACGAGAACATTCTGCAGACCAGCCCGCTTTCGCTCGCGATGGTGGTGCTGGTGTTCGGCGTGCTGCGCGACAAGGCCTGGGCCCGGCGCGCGCTGCCCGTGCTCGCCTACGTTCTCGCCGGCATGTCGCTGCTGGGGCTGGTGCTCAAGCTCCTGCCGTGGTTCGACCAGGTCAACGGCGAGATCATCGCGCTCTTGCTGCCCATCTGGTCCGGCGTTGCGATCGGCTCTGCGCTGGCCGCGCGCGCCGCCTCCCGCTCGGCTCAACCCAAGGCTGGCGCGACCGGCCTTTAGCGGTTATGTCCGTCGGTCGGGGAATCCAGCCCGGAGGGATCCATGAACCCAACTGCAGCATCGCGGCGAACGTCCGCTGATGTCCCAGGGCCAGATCGCAGGGCGCGCTCGCGCTCACGCGGGCCCCGTGTCCTGGTCTTGATCGTCGCGGCGGCCGGGGCCTGTTCGATCGCGGGCGCGATCACCAGCGACGCGTGGGCACAGTCTCGGGGCAACGCTCCGGCCACGCGCGGGCAGGCGCAGAATCCACCCGCGGCCAAGACCAAGAAGGCCAAGCCGAGCAAGCAGGACGAAGCGCGCGCCAAGGCTGTCGCGGCGCAGCTGCGCAGCAACCGCCGGGAAGACTTGCTGGCGGGCTTCGAGGCCGTCGGAGCCGGTGGCCAGGTGGCGCAGCTGGCCGAGCCGGCTGCGTCCGCGCGGCTGTCACGAGGACTGCCGCCCGACATCGCGGTCGTTGCCCTCCAGAGTGTCGCCGTGGTCGGCTCGGCGTCGTCCTCGGTGGCCATCGCGCCCTACCTTCGTCACCGCGAGGTGGCCGTGCGCCGCGCAGCGGCCAAGGCGCTTTCCAGGACAAGAGGCGAAGCGGCCGCCAGTGCGTTGCGCGTGGCATTGGCCGACCCGGACCCGATGGTCCGCGGCCTGGCGGCAACCGGGCTCGGTGCGATGGGCGCCACCCAGTTCGTCGACGATCTGTTCGTCGCCCTCGATCACAAGGTGCCGGAGGCCGCGGCGTCGATCGGGCAGCTGTGCAGTCCCGAGCAATGCGAGCGCTTCGCCGCCAAGACGGGGCAGTTCGGCTTCGACGTGATGACCAGCGGCTTCGACCAGATCCTGTTCCGCGATCCGGCGGAGATCTCCGACGATCTGAAGCTCGCCATCGTGGGCAAGGTGCGAGAGATTGGCACGTCCGACGCGCACGCGTTTCTCGAGGGTGTCCAGGGCAGGTGGCCCGCGGTTTGGTCCAAGCGCGTCAAGCAGGCGATCGACCTGGCCGTGTCGTCGACCCACGGGGCGCCCGGCGCCTCGCACGACCCCGTGGACGGACAGCCATGAAGACGACCGCTGGTGCGTTCTTCTCGGTTGCCAGCCTGGCGCTCGTCGTGGGCTGCAGCGCCGGCCAGACCAGGGTCGCGGACGTGTTCTCCACCGATTGGCAGGACGACGGCGGCCGTTCCGTGGCAGCCCTCGAGGCGCGACTGCACGGCCGGCCGGTTCCCGTCGGCGCCAATGTTGCGGTCGGTGTCGTTCGCGATGGCGTGATCGGCGTGTCGCTCGACGATGGAACGAAGTGGACGTTCTCGCATGCGGTGGACGCCCGTCCGTGCATCGCCGGCAACCTGGTCATCGGCACGGGCGGCGGCGAGGTGTTCGCGCTGGACGCGAAGTCCGGCCAGAAGGTGTGGACTCGGCCTGCCACGGGCAAGATCCGCGGCGCGGGCGACGACGGAACGACGACCCTGGTCTCGCTGGAGCCCTCGGGTCAGCGCGGTGGCGGGCTGCTGGCGATCGCGCGCGACGGCACGGTCGTGCGGCAGCTCGAAGCCGACGTGCCGCTGGGCGATCCCACGGTGCTGTGGAACCTCGCGTTCATTCCCTGGTCGAACCAGTACGGCACGGTCGACGACCTCGGCACGGCCGAGGAGGTCGCGCGCGTCACGCTGCGCGAGCAGATCAGCCACGCGTTCGTCTCCGGAGGCTCGCTGTACTTCGGCGAGATCGGCGCCACGCGATTCGACGACAAGATCGGCGGCGCTTCGCGCAACCAGGCGAGCCACGTGGGGCTGCCGGCGCGCGAGCTGCCCGGAAGACCCCGTTGGATGCGGCCGGGCGGCTTCGTGCTCGACCCCAATTCCGACGCCTTCGATCGGATCGCGACCTATGCGCGTCCCGCGTTCGACACCGGCCGCCTCGGGCTGGATTCCGATACCTACTACGCCACCTACTACCGGATCGTCGTCGGCCTCTCGGGCAGCACCGGCGAGGTGACCTGGGCCCGCGCGATCCCCGACGATGCCATCGCCGGTTCGGCCTTCGCCGGCGGCGTGGTGCTCTGCTCGTCATCGGGCAAGCTCACCATGCTCGACGCTCGGAGCGGCGCCGACGTCGGAGCGGCGGACCTGGCGCAGCCAGTGAGCTCGTGCGTGGTCCAGGCGGACGCGTTCGTGCCCCACGGCCAGAGTCGTGGCGCCGAGTCGCTGGTCGATCAGCTCACGGCGGTCGTTCTTTTGAAGGACACCAAGCTGGCCACCATGCAGAGGTTCCTGCTGCGAGAGCTCGTGGGCCAGCAGAGCGATGTCGCCACGCGCACGCTCATCGAGCTCGCGAGCAATCCCGAGACGTCGCCGGCGCTCCTCGAGGACGCTCGAGCCGGCCTCGCGGCCAGGCGAAACGGCGCCGAGTTCATGCTCGCCGCGCTCGAGAAGCACTATGACTTCCTGCACGACGTGCTCGTCAGCCCGCCCGTCGGTCCGCTCGCGGATGCACTCGCCGCCATCCAGGAGCCTCGAGCCGCGCCGCTTCTGGCAGCCCACCTCAACGACCCCGCGGACTCGCCCGATGACATCAAGCGCGCGGCCCGCGCCCTGGCCGTCCTCGCAACGGCTGCCGAGTTGCCCGACCTGCGCACGTTCTTCGGCCTGTACCGCGCGGCAGCGGACAAGCCCGACTTGGTCTCGGCCGTCGTGGATGTGGCAAGGGCGCTGATCAGAGTCGGTGGAGACGATGGCCGACGTTTGGTTGTCGATGCGGCCACGGACCCGCTGACGGTGCCCGCGGTCCGAGAGCCACTGCAGGATCTGACGAGGGGCGCATCCGGCCCCGCGGCATCTGCTCGGTAGCGCCCGGACCGGACGCGGTCATCGTCCTGCCGAGAGCACCAGCCATTGGACCGCCAGATTGGCGGTCATCGCGGCCACCGCCAGCAGGGCGAGCAGCCAATCGGCCGACGACGTGGATGGGGTGTGCTGGTGTTCCGACGCGGTGCTGAACATGGCGGGAAGGTGGTGGCGATAACGCAGCGTGTCAAGGCCCGCGCTGCTGCGTCATTGTCTCGCACGGCTGCGAAGATCCTTTCGCGCCGCCACGCCAGGTTCCGCCTCCGGCCTGCACGCCCTTCACGACGGACCCGAAGCCGCGCCGCGTTCGCTTTTGCGAATTGCGAAATCGTCGCCGTGCAGCGATAGTCCGTCGCATGCGTACCCTCCGTGTTCCGATGCTCCTCGCTGCCGGTTGCCTGGTGCCTCTGATCGCGCACGTCGCGTTGGCGCAAGGCGATCCCACCGCTCCTGTTCCGCCTGCTGCACCTGCTGGAAGCGCGGCCGCACCGGTTGCTCCCACGGCACCGAGCTCGACCAGCACCGAGGCTCCCGCGGGCTCGACGACACCTCCGGCCGCGACGGACACGACGGCGCCAGCAGCGCCGCCTGCGCCGACCGAGGCGGCTGCTGCCGCGCCGCCCGCCCCAACAGCGCCCGTGGCTGCGGCGCCTGCGACCACGCCTCCTTCGGCCAGCACACCGGCTCCGGTGACGCCGGCCGCTGCTCCCAACGCCGACAAGGCCGAGAGCAAGAAGCCGCCGGAGCGCACCCTCAGCATCGAAGGCAACGTTGCGGGCGCGGTCCGTCTGGGCTCGCTGTCCAGCGGCTACGAGTCCGCGTCCCGCTCCGGACTGATGTACGGCGGCGGCCTGTACTTCGCGCCCGACAGGCATTGGGCGATCGGCTTGTCCTACGAGTATTCGCTCGCCACGCGCGAGCACCTGAACCCCACGTCGAACGTCACCATCGGCAACATCGACCGGACGCTGCAGACCGTCGCGCTCAACCTGCGCGCGTATCCGGTCCGCAGCGACAAGATCGGCCTGTACGTGAACCTGATGGCGGGCGCCACCTGGCAGACGGCGGACGGGACCGGCGCCTATGTGGACAACACGTTCCCGGCGTCCCCCGCGAAGACCTACAGCACGAGCGGCGGGCCCCAGACCGGGCTGGCGTTGGGAGCGGGCGTGGGCATGGACCTCGACCTCAGCAACGACGTCGCCATGCTCACGAGCGTCAACTTCACGCAGCACAGGCTCTCGAGCGACCAGCTGAGCGGGGCCACGCAGCCACTTCCCGGCATTGGCAGCACCTCCGAGCTCGATTTTCGCGTTGCCTTCCAGTACCGCTTCGACCTCTCGGGCAAGTCGTCGGCCGTGCAAGTCACCACGGCTCGTCGCTAGCTTCGCGCCGGAGTCTTGCTCGCACGCTCAAGCGTTCGCACCGCGACGTTGTGACCGGCGCGCGGATCGCATCGCTCTTCCATGCAACACGCGCGGTCTCTCCCGCGACATCGAGCGCAGCGACCGAGCCGTCTCCGGCGACGAGCAACCGTCGGCCGAGCGCATTCCAAGCCAGGTGCCTCGAAGGCCACCGTCCTCGATCGATCGAGCCGGGCAGCAAGACCGGCATGAGCCGAAGCGTGTCAGCGTGCATGCGCGCGACCAGCGCGTCCTCGCCCGCCGTCACCAGGACGAACGCCTCGCGCCGTGCGCCGTTGCAAACCATGTCGAGCACCCTTGCCGCCGGCCCGATCACCAGCTGCGCGCTCGACACGACGGCCAGCGTTCCGAGCGACACCACATCCACGCGTAGATGGTCGTCTGCGGCGCGTGCCAGCGCGATCCGATCGTCGCCGATCGCGCAAGCCTTCACCGGATCGAGCGTGTTCCACGCTGTGCCCACGGAGCGCTCCCGAACCACCCCAAGGGACTGCGCAGACACCTCCCATTGCACGAGCGTCGTCCGCGGACCGGCGGGCTCGTCCTCCTGCACGACGCCCAGACGCATCGTGGACGCGTCCTCCGAAGCGAAGAGCGAGGAAGGCACCGGAGCGAGCGCTTGCCACGCAAGCATCTGCAGATCCGCGCTCGCCAGTGCCCAGCGAGACTGCAGCCCGTCGTATTGGATGATCACCGGACCGGCGGGCGAGCCGAACACATGGCATTGCCCTTCCGTGGAACGCGCACCCGCAAGGGTCAGCCCCACGCCGCCTCGATCGCGCGTCATCTGCCAGACCGACAGCTGGTTGGCCGAATCGTCCGCGTACTCCGCGACGATCCACCTGCCCGCGTCGGGATCCGCGGCGATGTCGACGACCGGATAGCCGGTATCAGCGGTCGCGATGGCGTGTCCTTCGTCGTCGACCAGGGCAATCCCGGCAATGCCCCGGCCGACGAGGTTGACGACGTCGGAGGTGTCCTCGATGCGTGAGCCCAGCACGGGCGCAGGCTTGGAGGGGCCGCGGGCGAGAGTCTCGCGGGGAACGCTCACGGGATCGCCGGCGTCGGTTGCGAGGCTGGCGGGGTGCGAGGAGCAGGACGCGACCGGGATCGCGAGGGCGGCGGCGAGGCAAGCTGCAGCAAGAAGGTGGTGCATGTCTGCTGCCCATGGCAATCGTCGTGCCTGGCTCGCCGCGGGCGAAGAGGGAGTGGATCGTGGGCAAAACAAGCCCAACGCGCGCACGGCGAGGCTGCCCGCAGGTGGCGGTTCGCCAGCGCGATCGCACGCCCGGAGCTGCCGAGGATCGCGCAAACCCCTGCGGATCAAGCGATCTGGAGACCTGGTGGCGGAATTCGCACGAAAGTGGCGGCCGCCACCCGGCGGTCAAGCGGCGCGGGCAGCTGCTTTCGGAGAAGACTCCAGGAACCGACGGATGCGTCCGGCGACGTACACGCCGTACTCGATGGATCCGGCGTGCGACGCGTAGCGCAGCAGCTCGAAGCGCGCGTGGGACAGGCGCTCCGAGTAGTCGCGGACCTCGTCCGCGGAGATGAACACGTCGCCCTCGGCCGCGAGCATGAGCACGGGCTGGCGAATGGCCTCGAACACCTCGGTCGCATCGTGCTCGAGCAATCCGGCGCAACAGCCGAGGTACGCGTCGAGCGGCACGTCGGTCGCGTATCGAACGAACTCGAGGAACTCCTCGCGTGGGCAGTGCGGGTCGATGACGCCGACACGGCGCGCGACACGCCAGGTCATCTGCGATCGCAGGGCGGCCTTGGAGAAGGGCTGCACCAGCGACAGGATGGGCTCGCCGTGCTCGGCGATGCGCGCGGCCAGGCGCGCGGCGTTGCGCCGGAGGACGCGCGTGCGGTGCATCGGATTGCGAGGCACCCCGAGCATGAACACGTACGCGGAAGCGTCGTTGCGATGCGTGCGCGTCCACTCGACCGCCACCTGCACGCCCATCGAGAAGCTGACGAGCACGGGAGGCTCATGGCCGGCGAAGGTCTGGATGACCGCGTTCAGGTCCTCGGCGTGGTCGGCGATGCGGTAGCGCTTGTCCGGGGCGACGTCGCTGCCGCCGTGGGCGCGATAGTCCCAGTACACGACACGGTGATCGCGAGCGAGATCGTGGGCGATGGCGTCCATGAACACGGGCCCGCAGCCGATGCCGGAGGTGAGGATGGCGGTGGGGCCGCGGTGCTGGGTGCCGAGAAGGCGGCAGGCGATGCGCAGGCCGCGCGATGTGTTGATGTAGACGGGGCTGGTTTGACGAAGGGACATTCGACCTCGTAGCGGCCCAAGCACGGGCCGTTCCATCCGGCGAACGTCGCAAGATCGGCGCGCTACGGCCAAGAAACCGGAGCCAGGTGCGTAGGCCGGGTGGCGGCGCGCGCACCGGGCGCCTCATCCCCGGCCGTCGTTCAACACCTCCGCCACGCTCTCGTGCACGATGCCCAGCAGTTGCTCGAGCACCGCGTCGTCGATGTTGAGCGGCGGGCAGATGTACACGGTGTTGCCCAGGGGGCGCAGGTACGCCCCGCGCCGACGCGCCGCCTCGTACACGAGCCAGCCCGCGCCGCCCAGGTAACCGCTGCGCGACAGATCCTCTTCGGTCTCGACCGCGTCGCCGGGCGCAGCCGGGTTGCCCGCGGCCGGTTCGATCGACAGATCCACGGCGCCGATCATGCCGCACCACCGCGGGTTCGATGCGCCCGCCAACTCGCCGATCGCCTGGAATGCCGCGGCGATCTGATCGCCCTTGCGACGAGCCTGCCCCACGACGTCCTGCTCACGGAAGATCGCGAGCACTTCGCGCGCGACAGCGGCTCCCAACGGGTTACCGGCGTACGAGTGGCCGTAGAGCAACGCTCTCGATCGATCGCCGCCGAATCCGCGGAACACCTGCTCGGTGGCAAGGGTCGCCGCCATCGGCAGCAGTCCGCCGCTGAAGCCCTTTCCCACGCACAGGATGTCGGGCGTGATGCCCGCGTGATCGCACGCCCACATTCGTCCCGTGCGCCCGTAGCCCGTGAACACCTCGTCGGCGATCAGCAGCACGTCGCGTCGCGAGCACAGATCGCGCAGCTCGGAGAGGAACCGCGCGTCGTAGACCTGCATGCCGGCCGCACCCTGCACCAAGGGCTCGATCACCACGCCCGCGATCCGATCCGCGGATCGATCCACGATCGCCCGGACGGCGTCGAACGCGCGCTCCCAGCCCAGCGGATCGGCGGGCGACGGCACCCGCACGCAATCGAACAGCACGCTGGAGAAGGGCCGCCGGAAGACCTCGACACCGCCAAGGCTCGAGGCGCCGACCGTCTCGCCGTGAAAGGCCCCTTCGAGGGCGACGAACCGGTTCTTGGCCCGACCACGCTCGCTCTGGGCGAACAGCTGCACCGCCATCTTGATCGCGGACTCGACCGCGGTCGAGCCGTCGTCCGAGAAGAACACGCGCGACAGGCCCGTGGGCGCAACGGCCACGAGCTCGGAAGCCAGCTGCGCGGCTTGCGGATGGATCGTGCCCGCGAGCGAGCAGTGGCACAGCGCCTCGGCTTGGCTCTTCAGGGCAGCGACCAGCCGCGGGTGGTTGTGTCCGAGCGCCGAGACCCACCACGACGCGTTGGCGTCGATGTAGCGCCGCCCGTCGACGTCGAAGAGGAACGGCCCGCTGGCCCGCTCGATCACGAACGGATCGACGTCACGGACGTAGATATCCATGGCGGTGTAGGGATGCCAGACGAACGACTTGTCGAGGGCGACGATGTCATCTCGGGACGGCAAGGGAACCTCAAGGAGAGCGGCAGGAGCAGCGCGTCCGAATCACGGGCCGCAGTCGAGCACGGCGCGGACCGCTGCCGACGGTGCGAGGGAGAAGGTCGTGCGGGCTTCGCAGGCCGGTGACGCCGAGTCGATCGTGGCGCCGACGATCACGTCCGGATCGGTGGCGCTCGGCTGCCCGCCCTGCACGCTGGCAAACGCGTTGATCGCGACCTCGTAGGTGCCGGCGGTCAGAGGCCAGCTCTGCACGCAGGCGCAGGCGGCGTCGTTGTCGCACGACTTCTGCACGTAGCGCTCGGCCGTCCAGGAGAACGAGATGAACTTGTGCGCCGGAATCCTGCGCACCTGCGTGGTCGACGGCTCACAGGGCGCGCATGCGCAAGCGTCGCCGCACGCGGGCAGGCAACCCTTGTCGACGAGCTGCTCCTGCCCGGAGCGCGACAAGGTGAAATGAGCCTGGGAGCCGGACCAATCGATGAACAGGTCGCCCGCTGTGGGGTTGTCGATCTCGAATTGGAGGGGCGCCACGGGACCGATCGCGATGTCGGGGGGGCCGAGCCCCTTCTCCGAGTAGCCGCAACCGGGCAGACAAGCTGCCGCGATGCAAGCGACGATGGGGGGCAGGAGCCTGGAAGCGCGCATGGCAGTCACCGGGCGAATCGACAACGAACGATCCCACGATAGCGCGATGGGCGCGGGACGTCTCGCACGGGGCGCGGGTCAGGAGGCCGCGGAGCCGGTGGGCGAGCGGGCGGTGAGCCGCGGATCCAGGTCTGCGCAGGCCGCGATGTAGGGTTCGTTGCCGACCTCGTTGGAGGCGGCTGCGCGGTACAGCAGGTAGAAGCCGAAGCCCGCCATGATGAACGAGCCCCACTGGGCCGGCGTGAGCATGTCGTAGCGCGGGTCCCCTCCGGCCAGCTCGGTCGGCTGCACGCGCAGGAAGTCGAGCGCGAAGCGCACCGGTGCGTACACCATCATCGTCAGGCCGAGGAAGAACCCTGGCGGACGAGTCCTGCGCGCCAGGTACAGGGTTGCGCTCGCCACGATCACCGCAAACAGCATCTCGTACAGACCCAGGTCGAAGCGTCCCCCGTGCGGGTACTGCACGGCGAACCACAGATCCGAGCGCATGCCGGGGTGGTCGTGGACCACCGAGCACCCCGAGCGGCCGAAGACCCAGCCGACAGGGAACGCCGCGCCCATCGTGTCGGCGAAGGCCATCACGTTCTTGATCTTGAAGTGGTACTTGAAGATGAACACGCCCAGCACGGCGCCGGTGAACCCGCCGAAGCTCGACAGGCCGTCCCAGATGCGAAGCAACGACGCTGGGTCTTCGAGCACCTGTTGCGGGTGGTAGAAGATGGTGTCGAGGACGTGGCCGCTGATGAACGCGGTGACCAGCACCCAGAACATGAAGCGCGACATCGCCTCCGGGTGCATTTCGCGTTTGCGGGCGTAGTACGAGGTCAGCATGATGCCCAGGTACACGCCGGTGGCCACCAGCGCCCCGAAGGGCTTGATCGACCACGGGCCCAAGACCAGCGTTCGACCGAGCAGGTGGACGGTGTGCTCACCGAGCAAGGGCAACTCGGGCAGCGTGATGTAGGGGATGAGGGGACCAGACACGGAAGCAGGCCTCTGCGGTTGTGGGGTGCAGTGCTAGCACGACCGGCGACGGATGCGAGACGGCATGGTGCCAGCGCGTCACACTTTGCGAATATTCCCGCCCGCCGGCCGTCCATCCGGCCAGCCCGTGCGGCCGCGCACGACATGCGCCGCGTGCGCCCCCGGCGCTTTGAAGCTACATGTGAAGACCATGGGAAGATCGCGACCAGGACGGCTCGTCGGGCTGATCGCCGCGCTGACACTGGCGGGCTGCGGATCGTCGACGCCGCGAAAGCCGCCGGGCGTTCCCCCCACGCCCAGCACGGTGACCCGCGACGAACCGGGGGGTGACGCCGCGGATCCGTTGATGGCGGCGTTGCTGCGCCTGAGCACCGAGGGATGGGGCTGGCGCAACGACAAGGGCGACTACGTGCACTTCCCCCTGAGTGACTGGGCCAACTGGCGTCGCGTGAAGTTCTGGGGCGCGCCTACCTTCGTCGGCTTTCGCTACGGCAACCAGCACCACGCGGTGGCCGCCATGTGGGCCAGACGCCTTCGTCCTGGCGATCCCGAAGATCCGAGCGCCTGCTTCCAGTTCCTGCAGGAATGGGCACAGCCGCTCATGGACACCTACCACGCCAACCTGCAGACCGTCTCGGAGGCCACCGTCTCCTGGCGCACCAAGGATGACGTGCTCGTTCGACGCTTCAACGCGGAGGTCGACGGATTCTTGTCTTCGCGCACCTACTATTGCGTGGCCGGAGCCACCGTTGCCTGGCCCCACACCTGCGCCGTCTACGGATACGCGTTCTATGCGGACGATGACGACGACGGGCCCGCGGGCAAGGCCAGGGACCGCTATGCCGTAGAGGCGTTCCGTCAGCTGAGGCTGATGAAGCCCGAGCCCCCGGCCGACCTCGAGTCCAGGTGAGCCGCCGGCCCGGACAGCGGATGCATGATGTCCTGGTGCGCCGCGGCCGTCGCCCCGCTATGCGCGCAGCGTCGCCGTCGCGTTCGCTACGACGACCTCATCTCGCTCCTTGACCGACACGCGGTACACGACCCGATTGTCGCTGACCCAGCCCTCGGTCACCAGCGTGTCGCCCGGCAGCACCGGCCGACGGAACTGCCCGCGGATCGTCTCGAGCCGCGACGCGTCCCCCTGGCAAGCATGAAGGCAGATGGCCCGGTACACGCAGCCGAACGTGGCGAGCCCGTGCAAAATGGGACGATCGAACCCTGCGGCCTGGGCGACCTTGGGGTCGGCGTGAAGCGGATTGATGTCGCCGCTCAAGCGGTAGAGCAGCGCTTGCTCCGGGCGTGTCTGCTGCTCGTGGCGAAAGTCCGGCGCCCGATCGGACGGCACGGAAGCGTCTTCCTCCTTGGGAGGATGAGGCCCGCCGAAGCCGCCGGCGCCGCGCACGATGATCGACCACTCGGTCTCAAAGACCTTGGCCCCGCCGACCACGCTGCTCTCGGTGCGCACCGACAGCGCGGCGAACTTCTTCATGTCGTAGATGCCCACGATTTCCCCGAACGTCGTGAGCTCGGCCTTGGGCGGCGCCGCCGCGAACGACCGCACCACCTGCGCCCCGTGCACCACCGTGTTGAGCGGAATGTTCGCCGCTTTCAGGCAACCGAACAGGTGCCCGATCGCCGGCACCACCGCGAACGTCGGAACCACTTTCGGTCCGAGCCCTTCGTACAAGTAGTCCAGCTCGTCGACCGTCGCGCCAATCCCCAGCGCGTACAGCACAACGTCCTTCCAATCGTACCCGAACGAACTAGGCTCGGATCGCCACCCGACCGACGATAGGTTCAACGACATGGCCCCTTCTCCCAGCAGAATGGTCCACTCCGCGTATCGGAGCGCGCTCGTCGTGTCAACGTCGGCAGCCCTCCTGCTCGCAGGTTGTCGCTCCAAGTCGTCGGCTCCTTCCGGCGTCGGCACGAAACCCCTGCCGTCCGCTCCTCCCGTCGCCGTGTCCGCACGGCCAGCGGGGACGCCGTCCGCGCCGACGTCCAGCGTAGCGCCGGGCAGCAGCGCCTCCAGCCATGCGGAGCTCGCCGCTCCGCCGCTCGAGACCGGCGAGGTGTTCGTGGGCAGAGCCCAACACGTCGCGGTCGGCCGCGTGGGCGTTGTCGCGGTCCAGCGCGGCGACGAGCTCGTCGTGAGTCCGATGCGCAGCGGTGTCGTCCAGCCGTTCGCCGATCCCGGCACGGAGCTGGCGACCGTTCCCCTCGCGCTGGTCGATGGGGAAGCGTCAGCGGTCTACTGGATTTCGCGGGGACGGCTGGTTCGCAGGAAGATTGCGGCGGACGGCACGGCGCAACAGCTCGAGGTGCTGGCCAGCGACGCGGCGGATGGAACGAGGCTCTCGGCCGGGCGCCCGCAACGTCGTGCGGACGACGACGTGGTGATGTACATCGGGCGCGAGGTCAGCAAGGAGCTGGAGCGCGCCCCGCGGCTCTGGGTCGAGAAGCACGGCTCTCAACGCGTGAGCACCGAAGCTGGCGGCGCCACTTCGGTCACTGTCGTCGGATTGGGCGGCAATCGCTTCGCCCTGCTGACTCTCGACGGTCGCGTGGCGATGAGCCCGGTTCACGCCATCAGCCTGGAGCTCGACGCCGATGGCGCGCCACACCTCGGCGAGGATCGCGTCGTGTACGTGGCCGGACCGGCCGAGCGACGCACCGCGATCACCGGCGTGCGCGTCGGTCCCGGTCCGGTCGCGCTGCTGCCGATCTCCAAGGACGACACCCACTTCGGGCTGCTGAGCCTGCTCGTCGGCGACGGCGATGCAGAAGCACCGTCGTCGTGGGTGGACTACCCGAACGGGTTGGATCCCGCGCCCGCGACAGCGCTCGTGCTGTGCGGCGAGCCACGTGTGCTGTTCGCGCGACCGGAGAACGCGAGCCCACGCGCACAGCGGGTGCTGGACATGGGCCGCATCGGGGCGGACGGCAAGGTGACGGACACGCGCACGCTGGCAAAAGCCGGTGCGATTCGCGAGATCTCCGCGTGGGCGAGCGCATCCGGCGCCAAGGATTCCGCTGACAAGTCGCCCGCCGGCTGGGCTGTGCTGGTGACCGACGTCGGCGTGATCGCCAGACCGCTGACCTGCGATTAGAGCGCGCCATGGGCGATCCGGGATTGGTCCAGCAGATCGCGCTCGAGCTCGGCAAGAGCGGTGTGGACCTTCGCGCGATGGGCTTCGCCTGGGCGAGAGCCGCGCCTGTCGTGGCTGTCGTGCCCGCGTTCGGGTTGCGTGCGCTGCCTGGACCGGTCCGCGCCGTGATGGGCCTTGCCCTGGCCGCGTGCGTTGCGCCCGCGATCGTCCCGGCTGCGGACTCGTCCCTTCCGTGGGCCTGGGGCCTGCTCGAGTCCGCCTTGCGCGGCGTGCCCATCGCCATCGCGGCGGCGGTGCCGCTGTGGGCCGCGACCATGGCCGGCGGCGCCGTCGATGCCGTTCGCGGCGCCAACGACGGCATGTCGGTGCCCGTCGTGGAAGGCAGGCCGACACCGATGGGCGTGCCCATGGCGATGTTGGCTGCCGTAGCGTTCCTCGGAGGAGGTGGCCCGGCTCGCGTTGCCGCAGCGCTCGCGCACGCGCCGCCGATCTCCAGCGGCGCGGCCGCCCACGCCGCGTTCGATCTCGCCGCCGGAATCCAGATCGCCATCGCGGTCGCCGCACCCGTGCTCGCCGCAGCCGTGATCGTCGAGCTGGCTGCTGCGTTGACCGCTCGCGCCGCCGTGCCCGCCCAGATTCACGTGCTGCTGGCCCCGCTGAGATCCTTCGCGCTGCTCGCGATCGCCAGCATCGTTCTGGACCGCATGACAGGGCTGATCGACGTGCTCGTGGCCACGAGGCCGTCCCCGTGAGCGCCGATCCCCTGGCCCCCTGGGTGCGGCCCGACGAGCAGTGCGTCGCGTTGACCGCGCAGTATCGCCTGATCCAACGCTACAAGGGCCATCGGTACTCGGTCGACGACATGCTCGTTGCGCACCTGGCATGCAGCACGCTCGACGCGCCGAAGCGCATGCTGGACCTGGGCTGCGGCATCGGATCGGTCTTGCTGACCGCGGCGTGGGCCTGGCCCGCATGCCGGCTGGTCGGCGTCGAAGCCCAACCCGAGCACGTGGCGCTGGCGCGTCGCAACGTGGTGCTCAACGGCTGCGAGTCCCGGGTGGATGTGATCCCGGGCGATCTGCGCGACCCGGCGATCTTCGAGTCCCTCGGCCCGTTCGAGCTGGTGACCGCGACGCCGCCCTACTTCGATCCGCGAGCGGCCACGCCGTGCGCGGATCCGCAGCGCGCCTACGCGCAGTTCGAGCTTCGCGGCGGCATCGAGGACTATGCACACGCCGCGGCGCGGGTGCTGTCGCCCGCTGGCCGGCTCGTCGCGTGCGCCTCGGCGCTCCAGCCCGCGCGAGCCCGCCGGGCGTTCGCCGACGCCGGCCTGTCCGTCCTGCTGTTTCGCGACGTCCTGCCGCGCCCCGACAAGCCACCGTTCCTGCAGCTGCTGGTGGGAGGCCGAGCTGCCGCCGATATGCAGACGATGAGCCCGCTGGTGCTGCGGCTGGCGGACGGCAGGCGGTCGGCCGAACACATCGCGATCCGCGAGTGGGCAGGGATTGCGTGCGGCGAATGGTGACCGGTCCAGCGGTGCGAGCGCTACTCGTAGGTCGCCGTGCAGATCGCGCGCACGGCGATCAGCGGGTTGGACGAAACCTGCCGGCGGGAGGCAGCTTGCCCGGAGGCGTGGCGGCCGTGCCTGGCGGCTTGGCGCCTGCGTCCGGTAGAACGATGATGAATCGCGGTCCCTTGCCGGCATCGGCCGCAACGGCAGCGTCGACTTCCGCGGCGTCGGGCAGCGCAGCGTCCACGCCGGCGTCGGGAAGAACGCGCTTGGTGTAGCGCTCCTCGACCCATCCGGGGCAGAGCTTGCCGACCTCGCAGGGATAGTCGATGCACCACCAGGTGCCCTTGCCGCCGAGTTTCCGGCTGCCGCATGCGCGACGTGCGAAGCCGGATGCTGCGCGTAGATGCCATGATGGTTCCCGTGACCGAGACGGGAACACTTCGCGTCGCTGATCGCGCAAACGACGCGGGCCGCGGCGCTGCGGCTCGACCACCAACACGAGCCGGTCACGAGCTCGACCTCGAGATCCTTCGCCGAGCCGATCGCGCCGAACATCCAGCAGCTAAACTGGATCACGCGAAGCCGAGGCCAAACAACCGGCGAAGCCGGAGCCTTGAAGCGTCGGCAGAGCCAGGGCGAGCGTGAGCTCGCCCGCGGCGGTCGCATACACGGG
>JAJZQG010000101.1 GCA_021847645.1 Myxococcales bacterium | reverse complement strand
ACACGCTACCGCGATCCGTGCCTTGCGAATTTGTGCCTCGAGCCGACGCGCTCAGGCTCGCTGTCGCTCGCCTGCATTTCCGCTAGCCTTCTCGCTCCGGCTTCGCCGGTCGCGAATCAGGCCTGGGTCGAGCCTCTGGCGCGGCGTCGGGGCTTGCGAACGGCCCCCCGCTGGTTGAGGATGCCGCCGCCTTGCCTCCCGCCGCCGACCACGATCGCCACGAACCCCCCGACACCCGGATACATCACGGAGATCATGGGCACAGCCGTGGGCATCAGCACGCTCATGACGCCACCCACGGGCATCAACACGACCACCGCAGCACCCCCTCCGCCCGTCTCGGCTTCGCCCTGGTGCTCACCGTCTCGTTCATGTTTGCCGAGGCGGCCGCTGGTTGGGTGTCCGGCAGCCTCGCCCTGGTGGCGGACGCGGGCCACATGCTCTCGGACTCGGCGTCGCTGGCCCTTGCGCTCGTTGCCCAGCACATCGCCCAGCGCCCGCGTTCTTCCACGCGCACATTCGGCTCGCGGCGTGCCGAGGTGCTGGCCGCCTTCGTCAACGGCATCGCCTTGGCCGTTACCGCTCTGCTCATCGTGCACGAGGCTGTCGGACGTCTGGTCGAGCCGCACGTCATCGGCGGCCCGCTGATGCTGGCGACGGCCGTGGTCGGCCTGCTGGTCAATATCCTCGCCGCGTTCGTGCTGCGGCCGGGCGGCACCGACAACCCGAACACGCGCGCCGCTTTCCTTCATGTCATCTCCGACGCGCTCGGCTCGGTGGGTGCCATCGGCGCCGCCGTCCTGGTGATGGCCGCTGGATGGAACCGCGCCGATCCCATCATCGGCATGCTTATCGCCGTGCTCATCCTCTGGGGCGCTTGGCGCCTGGTCAAGGAGACCACCGCCGTGCTGATGGAGGGAGCGCCCGAACACGTCGACGTCGTCGCCCTCGAGGAGACTATCCGCGCCGTGCCCGGCGTGCGCGATGTGCACGATCTGCATGCGTGGACCATCTCCGACGGCTTTCACGCCGTGACGGCGCACCTCGTGCTGCGTGGCAACCGGCATGGCACCGAGGTCGTGGCCGACGTGGCGACCGCCATTCGGGAGCACCACGGGATCGACCACGTCACGCTGCAACCCGAGGCGCCGCCTCCGGGGCTGGTGCAGATACGAGTCGTGCGGGAAAACGGCACGCCGCTCGACGACAACCACGGCCAGCAGGAGAAGACATGAGCCGCAGGGCTTCCTGGGACGAGTACTTCATGCGCATCGCGATGGAGGTCAGCACGCGCGCCACGTGCGATCGCAAGCATGTCGGGGCGGTCATCGTGCGCGACCGTTTCATCCTCGCCACAGGCTACAACGGGTCCATCCCGGGTCTTGCCCATTGCGACGAGGCCGGGCACATGATGGAGGACGGTCACTGCGTTCGTACGGTGCACGCCGAGGCCAACGCGATCTGCCAGGCGGCCCGCAACGGCGTGCGCATCGAGGGGGCCACCGTCTACGTCACCGCGTCGCCCTGCTTCAGCTGCTTCAAGCTGCTCGCCAACGCGGGCATCGGGGGCATCGTCTACGGCGAGTTCTACCGCGACCAACGCATCTTCGATTTCGCAAGCGCGCTGCGCATGGAGCTTCGTCACATCGACGTCCACGCACTAGCACCGTCCATCAAGGAGTCCGTATGAGAGTTGCCGTTATCCAGGGCGGACCGTCCGCCGAGGCCGAAGTCTCCCGATCTTCGGCGAAAGGCGTGTCCAGCGCCCTGCGCAACGCCGGACACGAGGTCCAAGTCGTCGAGCTCACGCGCGGGTTGGCCGCATCCCTGCTCGACGGCGCCTTCGACGTTGCCTTTCCCGTCACCCACGGCCGTCTGGGCGAGGACGGCGCACTCCAAGGGTTGCTCGAAATCCTCGGCATGCCGTACGTCGGCTCCTCCGTTCTGGCCGCCGCCCTCGCCATGGACAAGACGGCTGCCAAGACGGCGTTCCGGGCAGCGGGACTTCCCCTCGCCGCGGACGTCGTCGTTCATGCGAACGACGATCTCGAGGCCTCGGTGGACCGCGTTCGACGGACCCTGGGCGAAGGCGTCGTGGTCAAGCCCGCCAGCCAGGGGTCGGCCATCGGCATCACACGCGTCGACCATGCCCTCGAAGGCGCAGCGCTGCGTGACGCGATCGCGGGCGCGCTGGCGTTCGGCGACACCGTCCTGTGCGAGCGGTTCGTGCGGGGGCGCGAGGTGACCTGCGCGGTCGTCGACGTGCCGTCCCTCGACGGTCTTCGCGCCTGCCCGCCCACGGAGATCTTCTCCAAGGCGGCCGAATGGTACGACTTCGCCTCGCGCTACGCGTCGGGCGGCAGCGTGCACCAGTGCCCCGCGCGTCTGCCCGACCACGTCACCCGCGCCGTGCAGGATGCGGCCGGCCGCGCCCACCGGGCGCTCGGATGTCGCGACCTGAGCCGTGTGGACTTCGTGGTGGGCGACGGCGACGACCCGGACGCGGTCACGGTGTTGGAGGTCAACGTCCTGCCCGGGATGACCGCGACCAGCCTGTACCCGGAGGCTGCGGCAGCGGCCGGTATTCCGTTCGATCGGCTCTGCGATGCGCTCGTGCGCAACGCCCTCGATCGGGCGAGCCGAGACAAGACCGTGGCCGCCATCCCGCTGCCCTGAGGGCCTTCCATCCACAGTTCATTGCGTTCTCGTAGCGGCACGACACAGCGTTGTGCCCGAGCTTTGGCGGCATGCCCGCGCTTGGAGCCCGCCGGCGCGCGAGTTGCGTTCGACGAGGGCGACCGAAGGAACCGCAACTCGCGGCGCGAAGCCGCGAGTCGGTCGAGTTCAGCAGTGGGCGGAAGGGTGGACTAGAAGTGCCAGGTCGCGGCTGCGCCCGCGGCATTGCGACCGACGATGGGCGTGAGCTGCATGTTCTTAGGCGTGCGCTCCTGCAACGCTGCCGCCTGCTCGGCCGGCTTGTTGCCGAGCAGAAGCACGGTGCCCGTCACGCCGAGGGTGATGGCAACGCCGAAGGCCATGTCCGCGATGAGGGCATCGCGTTCGGTCGTGTCCGCCCTGCCGGAGGTGGGGTTGTCGTTGAAGCTGCTCTTGTCGCTCAGCGCCTTGACGCCGAAGATGCCGCCGACGATGAGGCTCGCGCCCGCGACGCCGAGGGTGACGTAGGCCGGCAGGTTCGAGCGGGGCTCCTGTGCGCCCTGGTCCGCCGCCGGGGGAGGAGTCACGGGCGCGGCAGACGCTGTCGCAGGTGCTGCGGGGACCGGTGCTGCGACCGGCGGAGGCGCTGCCTGGGTCAGGGCGAAGGCGAGATCCGGAGCGGCTTCTGCTGCCTTGACGGTGACGTCTTTTTCCATCGGCTGGTAGCCCGGAGCGCTCACCTTCACCTTGTGCGTGCCCGGCGTGAGCTTCAGGTCCATGGGCGTGGCGCCCATCTGTGCCACGCCGTCGACCTCGACCGTAGCGGACGCGGGATCCGAGGTGACCTTGACCGGTATCGGTGCGTTGCGCAGCGCGGTGACGCGTGCCTTGGCGGCTTCGACATCCGCGGCCAAGTTGGCCTTGTCCTTGGCCTGCTCGATGAACTTCTCGTAGGCGGCGATCGCCTCGGCCGTCTTGCCCATGCCGTCGTAGCAGGCAGCGATCTTCTGTTCGGCCTGGGGCGACGGGATCAGCTCGTTGGCCGCCTGGAACTCGGGCAGCGCACCGGCGTAGTCGTTCGCGTCGAGCCTCTTCTTGCCCTCAGCGTAGTGTGCGCGCGCCTCGTCTTTCTTCTGCTTCTCGGTCATCTTCTTGCCACCAGCGTGGGCGGCCGGCGGCTTGCCCTGCGCGATCGCGTACGGCGCTACCGAGCTCATGGTCAGAAGGCCGGTCAAGACTGCTGCCGTCAGCCGGCTACCCAGGCGCGAGTCGGAATGGGAACGCATGCTCTGCTGTACCTCCCTGATCATGTCGGAGATGAGCTTGCTTAGCGCAACAAGCCGCACCGGGAGGCTATCAACTCCACGCGCTCGGTGTCTACGCCAAACGCCGCGCGTCGGGTGGCGCTGCGCGCCCCGACCCCATCGTGTGCCCCGCAGCTGACATCACGGGGGCACCGTGAACGTGTTGGTACGGAAGGACAGGCTCCGATCAGCGTTGCCAATCCGGGCCACGAAAAGGCCCACGAACGAGCCGAAAATCGAATCGCCAGGGGTCACCGCGTTCGACCCCGGCGGCCTGCTGACCCACCGGCGGATCTTCTCGAGCATGTCCTGGGAGATCGGGTTGACCTCCACCGTGGCCCCCAGAAAGTATGCCCCCCCCACGTTCAGTGCCCCGGGGATCGCCAGGTCCCGCACCTCTGCGCAGCGGCGCAGCACACCTTCCATGTTCAACGCCACCTTCGACGTCTCCCCGGAGGGCTGTGCGACCTGGATTCTGTACACCTCGTTCCACACGTCGTAGGCGATGCGGCAAGACTGAAAGACCCCTGTGACTGCCCTCGGATCCGCACCTGCGCCCTCCGGGAACACGTACCCCCGGAACACCACCACCGTCGGCAGCCCGCTCTGGAGCTTGCGACGAGCCTCGTCGTCGATCACGTCCCGGAAGCTCACCGACACCTGCAGCTCGCGCGTGGCAGCGTCACGTCCGAACCGCGCCTGGCGCGCCGGCAGGGTGGTGGGAGAGGCCGGGGTATCGTCCTGGGCCCAGGCACCGGCAGGCACCAGCCAGGTCAGCGCGAGTACCAGCGCCCCAAGCAGCGGCCGACGCCGCGAGATCATGGCGGCCGGGCCTCGCTCCGGACCGGGATGAACCCGAGCACGTTCGAAAACGCGAACGTGAACCCTCCGGCGTTGGTGTCGACGAGCAACCCCAGGTTGAAGGTCAAGTCGACCGGGACACGCGCCAGCCCCGAGTAGCCGCGCGGCGGGTCGGTCAGGTCCCGCTTCGCGGCCACCGCGTACATGCCGGCCGATCCGAACAGGTCAATGCCGTACACGGAGCGATGCCCGCGGTACAGCGGGATGCGATAGTCGCCCTGGAGCCTTGCTGCGTACTCGCCGTAGCGCACCTCAACGATGTCCGTGCCGAGGAAGTTCGGCGCAGGACGCCTGTCGACGTTCAGATCGAGCATGCGGTGAGGCAAGAAGTCGCTGAAGTCACCGATGTAAAACCGCTCGTAGATGGGCGCGTAACCTGCGATCGCGCCGGCGAAGAGGTTGGCTCGCACCACGTGGCGCCATGGCAGCGTGAACCAGCGCGACGCGCTGAGCGTCAGCTTCTGGTACGGGTAGCTCGAGCCCAGAGGCGACAGCGAGATGTCTGCCGCCACGATCATCTGCGAGCCGCGGCTCGTCAGGATCGGCATGTCCCGCGTGTCGTACTGCAATGTCGCCCGCAACGTGGACAGCACGCTCAGCCCGCGGATCAAGCCGAACTCGATCGGCTCGACGTCGAGCCCCCGACGGTGCGAGGCGGCCAGCGGCAGCGTGGCGTCGACCCGCTCGAGCCGGTAGTCCAACCACAGCTGGACCGGCATGCTCAGATCCCGCCCCACGCCGATCAGCCCACCGAACCGCTTGTAGCGCGCCACCGCGTAGGACGTGACCTGCTCGCCGGCGTTCGACGGATCGTCGTACAGCACGTCGCGGTTGCCGTAGAAGTCGCGCGCGTCGTTGTACAGCAGGGTCGCCGACGTCATCCAGCTCGAGCTGACGAACGCGGGATCGAAGAACCGCGCACGCAGCGCCAACTGGTCCTGCGCGAACCCCAAGCCGCCTCCCAGCGTGATGCCCGTGCCGGCCAGGTTCGTCTCCGCTACGTCTGCCCCCGCGTACGCGGTCAGGGGACGTGCGTTGCCACGAGTGTCCGCGTCGGCCGAAAGACCCATCCACAGATCGCTGACCACAATCGTGTTGCGCTCCGTCACGTCGACCACGAGCACCACGCTGCCCCGGTGCGAGCCTTTCCGAAGCGACAGGTTCACGCTCTGGAAGAAGCCCGTGCCCAGCAGCCGGTAGCGAAGCAACTCCAGCTCCGGATCGTCCACGTCCAGGATGTCGCCGGCATGTAGCTTGATGTACCGACGGATTACCCGCTCCCGAGTGCGACGGTTGCCTCGAATCTCCACGTGTTCGAGCTGGTAGCGCAGCATCGGCCCAGCGGCCGCGTCCCGATCCGAGAAGCCGGTGACCACAAGCGGCGCGCACGGGGGGCACGACGCAGCCATGGCCGCGGGGGCGACCGCTTGCGTTGCCGCAACGGTGTCGGTCGGTGCAGCGGTCGCGGGAGCTGTCGCGCTCGCAGCCTGGGGCGAGCCAACGCTACCCGCGGCTGCGGCTGGCTGCGGCAGCGCCGACGCCGACGCGCCTGGCGCGCCCGACGATGATGTGGCCGGCGACGGTGCCTGGACGCTCGTGCCCGTCCCTTGTGCCCATGCGGCAGCTGCAATCCAGGCAAGCGCGGCCCATGTCAGCACTCCTGCCGCGACCCGTCTCTTGCTCACGTGCGAAGCCTATCACGCCTCGATGGCGTCCATGCCGGCAACCGCCAACCGGTTACCGCTGGTCAATATGTCTGTTCGACGTACCGAGGCACGACCAGATACACGACCTTGATGCCGTTGGGCCCGCCCAGCAGCTGTCCGCTCGGCGTCTGCACCCGGATGAGCGCCCGCAGCACCACCATCGTCGACGGCCGGAGCACGGTGTTCTGCGCATGCACGCGGAAGGTCACCGTGGCGTCTCCGCGCACCCCATAGAACGTCGTCCCGTCCAGGCTCGCGTAGGGCTTGGGCACCTGCGTCGACTCCAGCGGCTCGACCTTCGGGATCAGCTTCGCCGCGTCGTAGGGAGTCGTGTCCGGCGGCAGCACGGGGTTGTGGTACGCCGGATCCACTTGCCCGTCGCCGTTGCAGTCCGTGCCGCCCGCGCAGTCGTAGCTCTTGCGATCCGTCGTGACGTTGTGCAGCCCCTGGCCAGCCAGCAAGCCGATCAGCCGCACCACCTGGTCCGACACGTCTCCAGTTGCGGTGTCCTGGTCCGTCACCAGCGGGTGCTCGCTTCCGCCGAACGCCGGGTCGTACCAGGTGCTCGACGTCTTCAGCGCGAGATCCGTCAGATCGGCGCGCGCAGCGCCCGGCGTGCCGGTGTTGACCGAGACGCCGAGGCTCTTCGCGCCCAACGCGTTGATGGCGTCGATCGTTTGCTGGTAGGTCTTGGTGCCCCCGGTGTTCGCTGGATTGTAGTCGTTGGCCGAGCTCGGCCCGTTGTGCAGCGGCGCGTCCGTGATCGTCACGAACACGGGCAAGGCTCCTGGCCGGAAGCAGGGGCCCCCAATCGATCCCGGGGCCGTACATTGCGGCGGGGCGGTCGGTGGGCCCCAATGCCAGTAGTTCCCAAGCGTCGCTGCGTATTCCTGCCCCGTCGACGCCATCCACAATGCCTGGGTCAGCCCCTCTGGCGCGTCCCCGCCGCCGCCTGCCTGCAGCGATCCCAGGATCGTCCGCACCGACGACGGCGCGGCCAGGCCGTTGGGGCCCGTTTCAGGCGCGGCCAGGTTGCCCAGCACGGCGTTGCCGCCGATGACGAACTGGCTGCGATACAGCTGGTCGCTGGGCGCGCCCCATGGTGCCCAGGGAATGTCGCGGAAATCGCCGACTCCTACCCACGCTCCCGGAATCGCAGGGATCGGCGGGCTCGCCGACGGGTTGCCGTTCAGAATCGCGGGCAGGATCTTGGTGTCGAGTGACGACGACACGTTGTCGATCGCAAGCTGCATCGACGCGGTGGTGTCGATCAGGAAGTAGATGTCGGCCATCTTCACGCCGGCCGAGAAGTCGAAGTCCTTCGTCTGCTCCGGAGCCTGGTAGGGCAGCACGAAGTAGAGCGTTGCGTCCGGCGGCTTGGAGTTCGGGTCTAACGGATCGGAGCCCGCTGCGAGCTCGACCGGATCCACGACGCCGTCGCCGTCGCAGTCCGGCTTCTTTGCGCAGCCGTGCGAGCCGTCCGGGTCGTAGGCTCGCTCGTCCACATCCGCCACGCCGTCCCCGTCCGAGTCGACGTCGCGCACGTCCGGGATGCCGTCGCCGTCCGTGTCCGCCAGCGGGCTGCACGTATCGGTCCGCACCTTGCCCGGCGTGTTGTCCGGCAAGTACGGGTTCGCGGCTTCCTCCTTGTCGGAGTAGCCGTCCCCGTCGCTGTCGTCGTCCAAGTAGTCCGGTGTCCCGTCGCCGTCCGTGTCGGTGTTCGGCGCCAGCTCCAGCACGTCGGCGATCCCGTCTCCGTCCGTGTCCGTCGGATCCTCGCAGCTTGCGGTGGTCGGAACATCCACCACCACGTCGAACGCGCCGGCCTCGAGGCCCCCGGAGCCGCCGCTGTCCGTTCCGCCACCCGCGTCGGGAGGCTCGAACGTGCTCGTGTCCGGCTCGGCCTTGCCGCAGCCCGTCGGCGCTGCGAGGACCACGGTGCCCAAGCCAGCAAGCACCCCCAACATCCAACTGCCGTGTCTCTTCACCATGGAGCCCTCAACGCGCTGCTCGACGCTCCGAAGCGAACCTGTCTGGTTCAAGATAGCTGACGGCGGGCGCGCGGTCAGCGAATTCATCGGGCTTGCACCCGAGGGACGCCCGGCGCGCTACACTTGCCCCGAGGTCGGCAACTCGTTGTCATGAGGTGGGACATGTCGTCGATGCGGATCGGAGCTTCGGGGCTTGATCGCCGGGCCCGATCGACCGTCTTCCGCTTGCTGCGCGGCCTGTTCGTCCTCGCGGCGCTGGTGTTGCCGCAGCGCCCCGCTCGCGCCGACGACCTGCCCGATCAGGAGTCCACGCCGGACGACATCCCCGGTGAGATAGCCGTCGACCTGGTCGACGACATCTCCGACGCCGACGAGGCGGCTTTCAGCAAGGCCTTTTCCCTGACGCTGCAGCCGTCGAGCGTGCTGTCTGCCCGAACCCGGATCACGATCGCCACGGTTCCGTACAAGGATGTCGCGGGCTGGGTGCGCAAGCTCAGCGGCGATCCGCGCGTGCAAACCGTCGAACCCCTGGCGTGGGTTTACGCAAGCTGGACGCCGGACGACCCGTTGCTGGAGCGTCAGTGGCACCTGGAGCGTATCGGTGCACCCAGCGCGTGGGCTTGGGCGACTGGGCGCGGTGTCACGGTGGCAGTCGTGGACACGGGCGTAGCCTGCGAAGACCGCCCGCCGTTCTCCCGGGGTACGGATCTGGCTCAGACGTGGTGCCTGGGCGGCTTCAACATCATCGACAACAAGCCCGGCGCCAGCGACGACAACGGTCACGGCACGCATGTGGCCGGCACCATCGCGCAATCGACCAACAACGGGCTGGGCGGCGCCGGCGTCGCGTTCCACGCGCGCTTGCTCCCAGTCAAGGTTCTCGACGCGCAGGGGCGCGGCACCACGGTGCAAGTGGCCGACGGCATCCGGTTTGCGGCCGACGCGGGCGCGCATGTGATCAACCTCAGCCTCGGAGGCGGGCGGGCCAGCCGGATCATGCGCGACGCGATCGCGTACGCGCGATCCAACGGCGTCACGGTCGTTGCCGCGGCGGGAAACAACGGGCGGTACGTCGAGTACCCGGCCGCGTTCGACGGCGTCATCGCCGTGTCGGCGACCGACTCCAGCGACGAGCTCGCGAGGTTCTCGTCTCGAGGCAAGCAGATCGCCATCGCAGCCCCAGGCGTGCAGGTGCTCCAGCAGACGATCTGCAATGGCGGACGAAACAAGTGCGAGCAGTTCGCCACGTTTTCCGGCACGTCGATGGCGGCCCCACACGTCTCAGGCGCCGCTGCCCTGCTCATGAGCGTGGGCGTCACCGATCCGGTGCGCGTCGCGGCGATCCTCGAAGACTCCGCGCGGCTTCCTGCGGGAGTCGACAAGGGCGGTCCGCTGTTTGGCGCCGGCATTCTCGACATCGGCAAGGCCTTGCCGCGTACCGTCCTGTCTCACGCCGCCGTGCGCGTCGCGCTCCTGGCCGTCATCACCCTCTGGGTCGTGCGCCGCATTCGGCGCAAGCGCGGCGTCGCCCGCCCTTGGCGTCCTGCCTTCGTTCTCGCCGCTCTGGCGTTCGGCCCGGGCTTGCTGTTCCTCGCACCTCTCGCCATCGCCCGCGTCGCGCTGCCTCTCGACCTGCTCGCCCGCCCGGTGCCCGAATGGGACCTGTTGCTCGGCGTGTCGGTGCACCGTTGGCTCTCTCTCGCCCACTTTGGCGTTCCCCTCGCGCTGTCCGCCATCGGATTCGGCTTCAAGCGCTGGCGGTCCGCGATCGCCGGCGTCGGCGTGGGGACTGCGGCCTATCTGGTCAGCTTGCCGCTGCTGCGGATCACAGCCTCCGACCTCAAGTCGCTCGGCCTGTTGAGCCTATGGGCCCTCGTCAATCTGCTGGTCTGCGTGTGGCTTGCCGTGCTCAATCTCGACGAGCGCGACCATCCGTGACCGCTCGGTGCGCCTCCGCGACGGCATCGGCACGCGAGTCTGACCCGCCCAACGTCCTTCAGCGCTGGCTCATTTGCACGCCGATGCACGCCCGGACGCTGCCTGGCAGACCGGGAAGTGCGGAGCGGCGATGCCCTCCGTGTCTCTCCGATACGGTCGGTTCGTTCCCGCGGACTGCCTGAGACGTACCGCAGCCGGGCGGCCGGGTCTTCCGGGGCTCTGCCGCTTTCTTGCCTCGACGGCTCCTCGCACTCCAGCTATGGGCAGGCGCACATGGACGCCATACGCATTCGTGGAGGCCGCCCGCTTCGCGGCCGCGTTCCGGTCAGCGGCGCCAAGAACGCGGCGTTGCCGATCCTCTGCGCCACGTTGCTTTCCGACGGCGAAAGCCTGCTGCGCAACGTGCCGGCACTGCGCGATATCGAGACGACCGCCGCGCTGTTGCGGTTCCTCGGACGGGACGTCGAAGTCGGCGACGGCACGGTCCTCGTCAAGCAGGCGACCGTCGCGCCGCGTCCCGAGGCGCCTTACGAGCTGGTCAAGCAGATGCGCGCCAGCGTACTCGTGCTCGGTCCGCTGCTGTCGCGCTTCGGCCGCGCCAAGGTCTCGCTGCCCGGCGGCTGCGCGATCGGCGCTCGCCCCATCGACCAGCACCTCAAGGGCCTGCAGGCCATGGGCGCCACCATCGAGCTCGAGCGTGGCTACGTCATCGCTCGCGTGCCGGACGACGGACGATTGCGCGGCACCGAGTTCTGCTTCGATCTGGTCACGGTCACCGGCACCGAGAATCTGATGATGGCCGCGACGCTCGCGCGCGGACGCACCACGCTCGTCAACTGCGCCCGGGAGCCCGAAGTCGAGGAGCTGGCCCGCGTTCTCAACAAGATGGGAGCGCGCATCCAAGGCGCCGGCTCCAGCGAGATTCGCATCGAGGGGCGCGACGAGCTGCAGCCCTTCGACCATGCCATCATCGCCGACCGCATCGAGGCTGCCACCTTCATGATCGCTGCCGCGGCGACCGGCGGCGACGTGCTGGTCGATCACGCCCCTGCCGAGCAGCTCGAGGCGTTCATGTCCAAGCTGGTCCACGCTGGTTGCGACGTCACGCGTGAGGGAACCGGAGTCCGTGTCGCGCGCCACGGCAAGCTCCAGGCGGTCGACATCACGACCGCGCCCTACCCCGGATTCCCCACCGACATCCAGGCCCAGTTCATGGTCCTGATGTGCCTCGCGGAAGGACGCAGTGCGATTACCGAAACCATCTTCGAGAACCGGTTCATGCACGTCTCCGAGCTCGCGCGCATGGGAGCGGACATCGACGTGCGCGGGCACACGTGCATCGTGCACGGCGTGCCTCATCTCACCGGTGCTAGCGTCATGGCCACCGACCTGCGGGCGAGCGCCTCGCTGGTGATCGCCGGGCTGGTGGCCACCGAGTTCGACACCGAAATCCGTCGCGTCTACCATCTCGACCGCGGCTACGAGCGGATCGAGCACAAGCTCGCCGGCATTGGCGCCGACATCGAGCGCATTAGAGGCGCGGCAGCCTGATTCCAGCTTCCCAACACGACCGTCGAGTCGCGAGCCGCTGCCGGGATTGGCGGCAAGGGGCGCGGCTGAGTTGTTCCGTTCTCGCGCATGACCCCCGCTCGTCAGGTCCCGTCATCACCAGCCGGCACGCGCTGCTCCTAGCGACCCCGGCCCTCCGAGCCGCCCATGTCGAAGTCGTCTTCGTCCGACGATCCGCCGCGAATCAGCCGGAGCCTGCCCCGCTCGGAGTGGACGTCGGGTTCCGCTTCGACGCCATGTGCGTACGCGCGGACCGCCCGCCGCACCGCAGGAGCAACGAACACCGCCTCGGTGTCGAGCTGCGCCGCGGCCTGCGCCAGGACGGCGACGCGGTCCACCAACGGGTTCCTCGCGTCGACCAGCACGACCCGCCTTCCTCTGATCGTGCACAATCCGCCCCGGGTCGCCAGATCGCCGAACACCCGGCTGTCGAACGCCTCGCAACGCACCAGTACGTCGAGCCGCTCGAGCAGGGCCTCCAATTCCCGGTACATTCGCGCCAGCTCCACGTCGATCAGCTTCCTCTGCCCGCTCGACCGCCGAACAAGTCCCGCGCGGCCGCGCCGTACGCTTCCAGGGTCGTGTCGTCGAACAACGAGAACTTCACGAGGTGAGGCGTGTCGTTGGCCTCGAGCGCATCGCGCACCGCGGCCAACGCGATCGGTGCAGCTTCCTGCACGGGATAGCCGTAAACGCCTGTGCTTATCGACGGGAACGCGATCGACCGGATGTCGTGCTCGCGGCACAGCCGAAGCGCGTTGGCGTAGCAGGACGCCAGCAGCCGGGGCGCGTCTTGCCCTTCGCGCGCGTAGACGGGACCGACGCAGTGAATCACGTGAGCGGCTCGCAGACGGAAGCCGGGTGTCAGGACCGCTTGGCCGGTCGGGAGCAACCCCGACGGCAGCGTCCGCTTCGCGTCGCGGCACGCCTGCAGCAGCTTCGGGCCCGCAGCTCGGTGGATCGCACCGTCCACGCCGCCGCCGCCGAGCAGGGTGCTGTTCGCGGCATTGGCAATTGCCTCCGTGTCCTGGCGCGTGATGTCACCACGCTCGAGCACCACGACGCCGCGGCCCACGTCGAATCGCTGTTCCATGGGAGCTCCGCCTCACTGGCCCTGCGCCGGCAGCGGCCTGCTGGTCTGCGTCGCATCGTAGCAGAGTCGCGATCGGCTGGCGTTGGTCGCGCGCGCCGACCGACACCGCACCAGTCGCGCCCATGGCCCGGTTTGACCTGGGCAGGATCCGGTGTTATGCGATGCGGCGTTGGGTGCCCTCGGTCAGCGCGGGAACGAAGAGCTTTCCCTGACCGGGCGGAATAGCGGGTCGGAGATCCGACGCGTTTTCGACCGCGTTGCCCCTCGCGGGATTGCCAGTCACACAAGCGTCGAGGATTGCATAGGACCAGAAAGCCATGACGTTTACCGAGGCCGCGGCGGAAGTGCTCCGTGTCGTGGGCAGGCCGCTGCACTACAAGGAAATCACCGCGCTCGCGATCGAGAAGAACCTGTTGAGCCACGTGGGCAAGAGCCCCGAGGTCACGATGGGTTCCCGGTTGGCAGCGCTGTTCAAAAAGCCCGACGAAGAAAACCCCATGCTCCGCATCCGTCCCGGCGTGTTTGCGCTGCGGGAGTGGGAGACCAGCGGTCAGCTCAAGCAGATGCTCGCCAAGGCCAAGACCGCTGCCAAGACGGCGGAGCGCGACGAGGCGGCAGCCCAACACCCTGCGGAGGAACCCGCGGAGGTTGCGCCCGCCGAAGCGCCCGCCGCTCCGGCGCCCGAGACCACGGCTGCTCCGGAGCCTGTCGCGCCGCCGGTCGAGGAGCCCGAGCCGATCACGCAGCCCAGGCCTGCCGCACCTGCTTCAACCCCGGAGCCCATGGTTCAGGCCACCGTCGAAGATGTCCAGCCCGCACCTGCCCCGTCACCTGCACCGTTGCCTTCGGTCTCTCTGGAACCCGATGAAGAAGCGGCCGAGGAGCCCGTCATCGATGCGGAGCACGCCGCCCGCGCCGAGCTCGCCGCCGGTGCGTCCGGTGTCTTCGAAGAAGAAGACGACGACGACCGTCCCATCCTCGGTCCTGATGCCGGTCCCGGCGACCGCGAGGGCGGCCGCCGTCGGCGCCGCAGGCGGCGCAGGGGCAAGGGCGGCCTCGAGGGCGGCAACGGCGTGGCCTACTCCGCGACACCCCTTCCGCCCGACTTCGATGCGTCGGACCTGTCGACCGTCGAGGCCCGTCCCCCGGCCCAGCCGTCTCCTGGCCCGCACCCGGTCGTGCTCGAAGTCGGCTCCGCAGCCTTGGACAACCTCGCGCTCGACGACTTCGGTGGCAAGGACATGGCCGACGCCATCGCCATCGTCCTGTCCTCGTTCGACCGAGCCGCAGGGCCCGTCTCCCTGCGTCAGATCGCCGACTCCGCCCAGAAGCGAGGCCGGCTCTCCGGCGATGTCCAGCAGCTACAGTCGCAGATCGCGGCCTCCGTACGTGCCGACAACATGCGCCGTGTCGCGTCCGGGCTGCGGCCCCGCTTCCGCTTCGTGGCCGGCCGCATTGCGCTGACCGATTGGCTGCTCTCCGCCGAGCTCTCCCGCCTCGAGCAGGAGGCGCACGCCGCCGTGGACCGCTACCGCGACGCTGCTCGCAAGGCATTCGCTCGCAAGCTCCAGGAACTGCCCGGCCACGCCTTCGTCGAGCTCACGTTGCTCGCGCTCGAGCGCATCGGCTTCCACCACGTGCGCGCCATGCGCCGAGCCGGAATCCCAGGCAACGAGGCCCACTTCACCGCGGTCCACGACACCGGCGCGGCCGATGTCGTGTCCGCGCTCGTCATCCGCCGCGACGGTCGCGAAATCGGCCGCGAGCGCGTGACCGAGCTGCGCGGTTCGCTGCATCACTACGGCCCGGCCGCTGTCGGCTGGATCGTTACCGCCGGCCCCGTGCTGTCCGGTGCCCGCGAAGAAGCCGGCGCTACGCACACCAACCCCATCGTCGTGCTCGACGGACTGGGGCTCGCCCGCCTCTGCGAGCAGAACGATGTCGCCGTCTTGCGCTCCAGCCTTCCCATCGCGATCCCCGACCTCGACATGCTCGAGGCCCTTCGCGCGTCGTGACCAGCGTTCTGCGCACGGCGGTCGGGGGCATCGTGTTCGACGCCCTCGGCCGCGTGCTGCTCGTGCGCCGCGCCCATCCGCCCGCTGTCGGTTCCTGGACCCTGCCCGGAGGAAAGGTCCGCGCCCACGAGAGCCTGGAGCACGCCGTCACCCGCGAGCTCCTCGAAGAAACGTCCCTGCTCGTGCAGCCCGACCGCCTGGTGGAAGTCGTCGAGTTGGTCGGCGGCGGCTTCCACTATCTCGTCCACGACTACCTGTGCTCCCTTCTGGTCGACCCATCCGCGGCGCGCCCGGGCGATGACGCCGCGGAGTTGGCCTGGGCTTCCCTCGACGACTTGCCACGATTCGCCGTGACCGACGCGGTCGTTCGTGTGGTCCACGCTGCATCGGAACTGCGTCGCCCAACAAGCTGCCAATCGCGCTAGGCTCCTTTGCCATGGATGCCCCCAGGTCCGTCCTTCGCTTCTCCTCCGTGCTTGCCTTCGTGGCGTTGACTGGCTGCGGTGCTCATCCGCCTCCGTCCCAGTTCCCGACCGCGGATGCCGCCCTGCAGCGCATGAAAGACACCTACGCCTGCGCCCGCGGCGTGCAAGGCGAAGGCAAGATCGACCACATGGGCGACACCGGACGCATTCGTGGCAACGTCATGCTCATGGCCGTCGACCCGGCCAACGTTCGGTTCGACGTCTACTCGCCCTTTGGGGTCATGCTGGCGACGCTCACCTCCGACGGGCGGGAGTTTGCGTTCTTCGACATGCGCGACAAGCAATTCCTGGTGGGCCCGCCAGATCCGTGCAACATCGCGCGGCTCACCCAGGTCCGCATGCCTGCCCACGCCCTGGTCCAGCTCATGCGCGGCGAGGCACCCTTGCTCGTCCACCAGCCCGCTGCCTCCACCATCCAGTGGAGCGGCTCCCAGTCGTCCGGCTACTACGTCGTCACGATCCCCAGCTCCAACGAGGCCACCGAGATCCTGCACCTGACACCCGTTCCCCAGGACTTCGACCTGCCCTACGCCAAACAGCGGTTGCGGGTCCTTCAGGTCATCGTCAAGCAGCGCGACTACGTCCACTACCAGGCCGATCTGTCCGACCACGTCGTGGCTACCACCATGCCGCCGCGCCAGGATCCCGACGGTCTGGATCCCGACATTCCCCCGAGCGGACCGCCCTGCCGGGCAGAGGTGCCTCGCCGGATCCACTTCGTGATGCCCAACACCGGCGACGACATGCAATTCCGCTACGAAGACGCCGGGCTCAACCCGCCCTTGGTCGACCGGGTCTTCGAGCAGAATGTCCCCGGCGGCGTGCAGGTTCGCGAGGTGCGCTGCCAGTGAATCCGCTGCCCCGGCCAGCTGTCTCGCGCCCGTCGGTGACGCTCGCCCCGCCGTGCGGTAACGTAGCTTGAGGAGCCTCCCGTCCCATGCCCGATAGTCCGGAGCTAGCGTCCGCCTCACGCGTGGTCTGCATCCATTGCGGAGGCGCCCACCCACCGGGCATGCGCCGCTGTCCTTCGACCGGCCGTGTGCTCGGCGGCGATCCCAGGTTGATCGGTCAGCTCATCGCCAAGCGCTACCGCGTTATCCGTGTCCTCGGAGAAGGCCCCTTCGGCGCCAACTACAAGGCTGAGCACGTCACTGTCGGACGCCTGGTGTCCCTGCGCATCCTGCGCGCGGACCTGGTGTCGAACCCCGTGGTGCTCAACCGATTCTTCCGCGAGGCGAGGCTCGTGGGTTCGGTGCGCCACGACCGCTTGCAGCCCCTGGTCGATGCCGGGCTGTCGGATGACGGCCTGGCGTACGTCGCCTATCAATACGCGCGGGGACGCACCTTGGGCAGAGCGTTTGCCCAGAATACGGAGTTCACGCTGCAGCGCGCGGCCACCCTCACGTGCGAGATCCTCGACGGCCTCGACGCCATCCACGACTCGGGCTTCGTGCACCGCGCCCTGATGCCCGAGTCCGTGATCTTGCAGATGGGAGCCTCGGGACGTGAGCATGCGCTGCTCACGAACTTCGGTGCCGCCACGTTCGAAGAGCGTGGGGAGCCCCATCCGTTCACCCCTCCGACCGTCCGCCGTCCGTTGTCGCTCGGCCCCTACTCCTTGCCCGATCATGCTTACGGCGAAGTCCCGGACCGTCGCGAGGACATCTTCGCCGCCGGCGTGCTATTCGCCGCGATGCTCTCTCCAGGGGGAATTCCCCGCTTCGGGGGGGACCTCATTGCCCTGGGCGTGCCCCCCACCGTCGAGGCCGTGGTCGCGCGTGCGACGCACGCGTCGATCGACGCCAGGTTCGCCACGGCCAAAGAGATGCGCGCAGCCATCCGACCGCTGGCCGAGCCCATCGCACCGGACGACCCCGCGTCGGTCACCGAAACGGTTGTCAACGACTTGCGCATCATCCGCAGTCGTGAGCGCGTGTTGGGCGTCGTCCCGGCGCGCCTGCGTACCGACCCCGGCGCGGCGACGGTGGCTTCGGGGTTCGCGGGTGCATTGGCGCGAGCGCTTCGAGAGACTTGCGGACCGCGCTTCGCCGAGGTCGTGCATCGCGTTCCCGCCCTCGGGAAGATCGTGGACCTGCAGCCCGGTGGCGGAGCCATCCCCATCCTTCCCCTCATCGCGGCCCTGGAGGAAGCCGACCAGCTGTGCGGCGCCGATGACCGCCTCTTCTGCGTGATGGTCGGTGAGGCCGCCGGCGCGGCTGAGCTCAACGAGCGCTTCCAGACCATCCTCGGCGGCGCTCCTACCCCCGAGTTCCTCTTCGACGGCCTGGCTTCCGTCTGGCCCAAGGCCATCGGTCAGGGCGTCCCCAAGGCTCGTCAGGTCGGACGCGGCTACGGACGTTTCGAAATCCGCGACCAGCTCGAGCCGTCTTTCGCCGTCTGCTCCGCCCTCGCGGGCGTGATCAAGTCGGCCCTCGAGCGCCTCGGCGCCAATACCGTCGAGGTCTCCAAGACCGCCTGCGAGTCCGTCGGCGACCCCGCCTGCGTCTTCAACGTCACCTGGTACAGCTGAACCGTGTCGCTCACACGTTGAAGCGGAAATGCAGGATGTCGCCGTCCTGCACCACGTACTCCTTGCCTTCGATGCGCAGCTTGCCGGTCTCCTTCATCTTCGCTTCGCTGCCCACCAGCATGAACTCGTCGTACTTCATCACCTCGGCGCGGATGAATCCGCGCTCGATGTCCGAGTGCACGCGGCCGGCCGCGCGCGGGGCCTTGTCCCCCCGCCGCGTCGTCCAGGCTCGAACCTCGTCCTCGCCCACCGTGAAGAACGAGATGTAGTCCAGCAGGTGGTAGGCCTTTCGGATGAACCGCGCAGCGGCCGGCTCCTGCAGCCCCATGCTCGTCAGGAACTCCGCCTGGTCTTCTTGCGGCAAGGCCGCGATCTCCGCTTCGATTAGCGCGCAGACCGACATCAGCTCGATGCGCCGCTCCTTGGCCGCCTGCTCCAGATCTGCCGCGAGCGGCTTCGCGACATCCTGCTCCGTGGTGTTGATCACCGCCAATAGCGGCCTCTGGGACAGGAACGCGTACGACACGATCTCCCGCTCCTGCTCCGGTGCCAGGTCCATCGTGCGGATCGGGCGCCCCGCGGACAGCACCTCGAGGCACGCTTCCAGCACCGCTTGCTCGCGCTCGTGCCCGCGCTCCTTGCGCATCTTCTCCAGCCGCCGTTCCACCACGATCTGGTCGTTGAGGATCAGCTCCGACTCGAAGTCGGCCAACTCGCGCGTGGCATTGGCCTCCTCGCCGTCGAGCCCAGAGAAGCCTCGCAGCACCAGCGCCAGCGCGTCCGTCTCCCGCAACGCCTGGATGGTCGCGCTGTCGAGCCCGACTCCCTTTCCCCGCGGGCCCGGCAGGTCCACGAACGTCATCTCCGCATACACCGTGCGGCGCGGCTTGAAGATCGCCGACAGCTTGTCCACCCGAAGGTCCGGCACCTTGATGACGCCCAGGTTCGCCTTGGTCCCGCGCCCTGCCCCCGTCTGCGCACCTTGCCCTGTCAGCGCGTTGAACAACGTGGTCTTGCCCGTCTGCGAATATCCAACGAGCCCGGCTTTCATCCTGCTACCTCCATCCAACCAAACACAGGCGGTTGCCTTCGCCTCGCTTCATCAGGCGAGCAGGCGCGATAGCCCCTGACCGCCGCAGCCGCAAGTCCCGCGACCTGAGACCTGCGTGCCTCCGCGCGCTACTTCACCTGCCCCAGGACCCGCGACGGCGCCACCCACTCGTTCGACCCCTCCGGCCCGCCCTCGTAGTGCACCAGGTAGGCCGTGCCCGACGCCTGCACGACCCGGCCTCGCGTTGCCCGGCCGCCTACGTCGATCAGAACCAGGTCGCCCGGCGCAAATGACTTGCCGTCGTAACCCCAGCCCTGCGCGCTCGTCGCCGGCCCCGGCAGCGCCGTCGGACCCTTGTCCGCGGACAAGGACGTGTCCAGCGGTGCACCGGACACCGGATCGACCCTCCGCAGACGGCAGATCACGTACGGACGCGCGTCGTCCACACGAAACCTGTCGTGCGTGCCCCGCGGCGCAGCGTAGCTCATCGCCAGCGAATAGCGTCCCGCGGTCCGACCATCCCACGGAAAGCGGTACTCTTGCAGTGCTCGTCCCCGGTTCTCCCGCAGCGACTGGAACACGATCTCGCCCGACTCGATGTAGCTGTTCCTCACCACCAGCCACTCGCTCGCACGACTGCGCTCCACCAGGAATGGTACCCCGTCCTGCCCCTGCACGTAGTCGATGAAGACCGATTCGTTCGCGTCCCGCCCGTCGCTGCACCCCGTCCGAAGAAACGTCGCGATCAGCTTGCCTCGCGGGATGGCACTCGGCCGAAGCACCACGCCGCCGCGAATGCCCGAGCCGCAGGCCGCAAGCGGCAGCCCCGCGGCCAAGGTCAAGGCGAAAACGGCGAACGCACGGCGCACTCCCGCCTTATACCACGCGGCCTCGAGGCTCGGAGCACCGACGCCCCTTCACCGGTCGCGGCTCCTGCAAGCTGCGCGAGACCTGCCCGCGGGCGCTCTCGACGACTGTCACACGCGCCCTTCCGGCAACTCACCCAGCCACGCGTTCAAGTCGCGCAAAGCCCGCTCCGCTCGCGCCGCTTTCCGCTGCGCCTTGCGCCTGACGTCGACTGGCGGAACCATCGACCACGTGGCGTTCGACGGCTGAAACGCCTGCTCCCCGCCCCGAAGGTGGCCCAGCAGCCCGCCCAGCATCGTGGTCGGCGGAGGACGACGAATCGGCCGCCCCAACAGGCGGTCCGCTAGCATCTGCCCGCACAGCAGGCCGCACGCAGCGCTCTCTACGTAGCCTTCGACGCCGGTGAGCTGTCCGGCCAGGTACACGCCCGGCAGGGCCCGCAGCTGCAAGGTCTCGTCGAGCACCTTCGGCGCATCCACGAACGTGTTTCGATGCATCGTGCCCAACCGCTCGAACACAGCGTGCTCGAGCCCCGGGATCATCCGGAACACGCGACGCTGGTCGTCGTGCTTCAGACGCGTCTGGAACCCCACCAGGTTGTACGCCGTCCCGGCCCGGTCCTCGCGGCGCAGTTGCACCACCGCAAACGGGCGCCGCCCAGTTCTGGGATCCGTCAGGCCCACCGGCTTCATCGGCCCGAACGCCAGTGTCATCTCGCCTCGTTCCGCCATCACCTCGATGGGCAAGCACCCCTCGAAGTACGGCGTGCCCTCGAACTCATGCGCCGTGACGCGGTCCGCTTCCCGCAGCGCCGCTACGAATTCGCGGTACTGCGCCTCATCCATGGGACAGTTCACGTACGCGGCGCTGTCGTCCTCGATCGCTGCGTCCGCCTTGTCGTGCCTCGATTGGCGGAAGACCACCGACTCGTCGATGGAGTCCGCCTCCACCACCGGCGCGATGGCATCGTAGTACGAAAGCGACGACGTCCCGATCCGCGCTGCCAGCTCCGAGGCCAGCTCGTCGCCCGTCAGCGGCCCGGTCGCCAATACGCACGGCCGATCCGAAGGGAGAGCCGTGACCCGGCTCCGCTCGGTCTCGATCGTCGCGTGCGCTTCGATTCTTTCGGTCAGCGCGCGGGCAAAGAGCTCGCGATCGACGGCAAGCGCGCCTCCCGCCGGCACGCGCGTCTGGTCAGCCACCTGCATCACCAGCGAGCCGCATCGGCGAAGCTCCTCCTTGAGCAACCCGACCGCGTTTTCGAAGGACGCGCCCCGAAAAGAGTTCGAGCACACCAGCTCCCCCAGCCAGCCCGTACGGTGCGCCGGCGTCGTGGCCACCGGGCGCTGCTCGGTCAGACGGACGTCGATGCCGCGCAGCGCAAGCTGCCACGCACATTCGGCGCCGGCCAAGCCGCCGCCCACGACTCGAACGTGGCCCGCGCTCACGCGCCGCCGCGCGCGTCGATGCCCACCTCGACAGGGCCGTCGGGTTCCGCGCGCCCAGCCCCGGAGCCGGGGTCGGTGCCGCTCGATGCCTGCGCGGTGGGCTCCTCGTAGGGCTTGCGGAAGCCGCACGCCTTGTTGGCGCATACCAACATCGGCTGGTTCTTGGTGCCCCCGCGCAACAGGAACGTCGCGCCGCACGACGGGCACGGCTCCTTGATCGGACGTTGCCAGACCTTGAAGTCGCAAGGCGGATCTGCCGCGTAGTTCGAGCAGCCGTAGAACGTGCGTCCGCCGCGCTTGCGCGGCTTGACCTCGATGATGTCGCCCCCGCACTTCGGACACGCGATGCCAAGCGGCACGGCCCTGGCATTCTTGCACTCAGGATAGCCCGAGCAGGCCAGGAACTCGCCGAATCGCCCCGTGCGGATCACCATCTTTCGCCCGCACTTGTCACAGACGATGTCCGTCTCGCGAACCGCCGGCTGCGCCTGCTCGCCCGCGATGTCCATCGTGAACTTGCACTTCGGGTAGTTGGAGCACCCGTAGAACCACCCGTTGCGGCTCCAGCGCTTGAGCAGCGGCGCTCCGCACTCCGCACAGGTCAGCTCCGTCGGCTCGGGCTCCGGAGTCCATCGGGACCGCTGCTTGGCTGCCTCCAGCTGCTTGCGGAAGCGCGAGTAGAACTTCTTGAGCAGCGCCACGCGCTCCTCGCGCCCGTCCTCCACCGCGTCGAGCTCCTCCTCCATCTTCGCGGTGAAGCCCGGGTCCATGAAGTCCAAGCTGCTCTCCACCAGTCCCGACACCACCAGCCGGCCCAGTGGAGTCGGCTTGAACTGCCCTCCCGACAGGCGCTCCACGTAGTCCCGCGCCTGCACCTTGCTGATGATCTCCGCGTACGTGCTCGGACGACCAATCCCGCGCTTCTCGAGCTCGCGCACCAGCGAACCCTCGTTGAAGCGCGCCGGCGGCTGCGTAAACTTCTGCTCCCCGACGACGCCGGGCGGATCCACGAGCGTCAGCACCTCGCCCTCCCGCAGCTCTGGCAGCGCCCCGTCCACGGCATCCGTACCCGCTTCCTCCGTGGTTTGGACGGCTGCGCCGCCGCCGTTGCCGTTGGCAGCAGCGCCGGCTCCCCCGCTTCCGTTGGCTTCGTCCTCGGCTTCGCCTTCGCCGGCCAGCCCCGTCGGGGCTTCCGGTCCCTTGCCGTACACATCCAGCCAGCCCGCACTGCGCAGCACCCGCCCCGAGGCGCGCAAGCCGTACACGCGCTCTCCTTCCGGCGTGCTCACCCGCGCCCCCAGCTCCAGACTCGTCTGGTCGTAGACCGCGGGCATGCACTGCGACGCTACGAAGCGGTCCCACACCAGCTTGTACAGCTTGAACTGCTCATCCTTGAGGTGCTTGCGCACCTTCTCCGGCGCCAGCTCCAGGCTCGTGGGACGGATGGCCTCGTGCGCCTCCTGTGCGAGCTTCTTGGACTTGAACTCGTTCGGCTGCTCCGGAAGAGCCTCCTTGCCGTACTGCTTCTCGATGTACTCGCGCACCGCAGCGATCGCGTCGATGCTCACTCGCACCGAGTCCGTACGGATGTAGGTGATGAGGCCCACCTGCCCGCCGTCGGCTTTCAAGTCCACGCCCTCGTACAGGCCCTGCGCCACCTGCATCGTGCGCTTCGCGCTGAAGTGAAGGTAGCTCGCCGCGTCCTGCTGGAGCTTGCTCGTCGTGTATGGCGCCGGCGGCTGCCGCTTGGTCTCCCGCGCCGTGATCCGCTCGACCTTGTACGCCGCCGCCGTCAGCTCCCGCTTCACCCGCGCCGCGTCCGCCCCGTTGCCCACCGCCAGCTTCTTGCCGTCCTGCGCCGTCAGCCGCGCGACCAGGTCGGGCCGCTGGCTGCCGCGCAAAGTCACCGCGACCGGCCAGTACTCCTCGGGCTTGAACCGCTCGATCTCCTGCTCCTTGTCCACGATGAGGCGCAACGCCACCGACTGCACCCGGCCGGCCGATAGCCCAAATGCAAGCTTCGACCACACCAGCGCCGACACGTCGTAGCCCACCAGCCGATCCAGCACGCGTCGGGCGCGTTGCGCGTCGTACAGCCGCACGTCCAACGGCCTCGGGTGGGCCAGCCCGTGCTCCACTCCCCGCCGCGTGATTTCGTGGAATTCCACCCGCTGCGTTTGATGCTTCTTGTCCCCGATGACGTCCGCGACGTGGAACGCGATGGCCTCGCCCTCGCGGTCAGGGTCCGTTGCCAGCAACACCGTCTCGGCTTCCTTCGAGGCGTTCTTGAGCTCGGTGACCACCTTCGCCTTGGTAGCTACCACCTCGTAGGTCTCCGCGAAGTCCCGCTCCACATCCACGCCGAGCTTCTTCGGAAGATCCTTGATGTGGCCGCGTGAGGCCACCACCTCATAGCCCGGACCCAGGTACTTCTTGATCGTCTTCGCCTTCGCAGGCGACTCGACCACAACCAACGTCTTTCCCATCAAGACCTCGAGACCACGGCTGACCCCGGCTCCCGACGGCATGAGCGGGGCAAGAGGAGCGGCGAATTCAAATTCTTTGGTTTTTTTAGTAGGTTACGCGCTGGAAGCGGCCGTCGGAGCCCTCTACCAGTACGTGTCTTAGCGTCAATGTCAAGAGGGCTCCCAGGACCAGCCCGGGCGGCAGGCCGGTTCTCTCGCAAATTTCATCGGGATGCGCTCGACCACTGCGCAACGCGTCGAGAACCGCCCGCTCCATCGGCTCCCCGTCCCCGGCTTGGCCTCCGCCTGACCCGTCTTCCTCCCGTCGGCGACGACGAACCGGCCGCCCCATCGAGGCCAGAATGCGCTCGGCCGATTCGCAGAGGCGGCCCCCTGCTCGAAGCTCGGCCACGCATCCCTGCCCCTCCACCTCCCAGGGGCTGGCCGGAACCACCCACACCGGCTTGTTCATCCGACGAGCCGCCGCCGTCGTCGATCGCGCCCCGCTGCGCAGCGGCGATTGCACCAGCACCACGGCATCCACCAGGCACGCCATCAGCTCGTTACGCATCAGGAACGTCCAGCGCGCCCCCGACTGCTTCGGCTCGAACGGCGAGAGCCACGCGCCACCCGACTCCACCACCCGCTCGAACAGCTCCCGGTGCGATGCCGGATACGTAGACGAGAACCCCGTGCCCATGACCACGACGGTGGGTCCGCCGCCGGCCAGCGCCCCTTCATGTGCCGCGCCGTCGATGCCCACGGCTCCGCCCGACCACACGGCTACCCCGGCCTCCGCCAGGGTCCGCGCCAGCTCACGTGTGAACCGCATCGCCCCGTCGGTGGCCCCACGCGTTCCGACCACCGCCACCCCGGGCGCGGCGGGCAACTCGCCGCGAACCCACAAGCGCGCCGGCGGATGGCTCATGGCCCTTACTTGGACCGGGAACGCGGGATCGTCAGGGGTCAAGACACGGTCCACCAGAAGGCTCATGCCTCCTGATCGGTCAGCGACCCAGAACCGTTTCGGGGAAAAGTCGAAGAGGACTACTTCACGTACAGCTGCGCCCCGACAGCGCCCGAGCCCTTCGTGGCCTTGATGGTGATCTTGGCCATGGCGGGCAGCGGCATCGCGTACTTGTAGCAGTTGGGACTGTCGCCCAACACCGCGGTCGTGCCCGTGGTGGTGGACTGCGCAAGCGGCAACGCCGGCGCCCCGGGGATGGGCGTCACCGCCGACAGCGAAATGTCCACCTGCTGCAGCATCGGCAGACCCATCGCGACCACGGTGTAGCACTTGCCCGGATTGAGCATGATCTGCTGCTCGACAACCTGGCCCTCAGTGAGCGACGCCCCGACCATGTCTCCTTCGGCCTTCATCCCGCGCGCGTGCTGCTGCGCCAATGGCGCCAGCTGCGTGCGGATCAGCGTCGCAACGTTCGGATCGAACGTCGTCGGTGCAACGGTTGTGGCCGTCGCCGTGGGCGTCGGCGTGGCCGTGGTCGCAGGCGCAGTCGCGGTCGGAGGCGGCTGCGTCGCGGTGGGCATCGTGCTTGTCGGGTAGCCATACGGCGTGGTGGTGGTTCCGGTCGGCTGCGTGCCGGTTGCAAAGCCCGCCGTGTTCGGGTTCTCAGGCTGTTGTTTCGGTCCACAAGCGAGAGGCACCAACGAGGCTGCGCTCACCGCAACCGCCGCCAACAACGTCCGCTGCTTCATGGTCATCTCCGTTTCCGCTCCTTGGCTTGGCAGGGTTTCACCCGGCACCAGGACCACGCACCGTGCCCGCCTACCGCGCGTACGGGTCTGGTCCCCGCCAGGCTGCTCCTTGGCTGGTCTACTTGGCGTAGGGCTGGATTCCCAGTTGCCCCGCGCCCTGCTTCATCGTCACCTGCAACCGCAACGGGATTGGCACCGGCGAGGGCGGTACCTGGTAGCAGCGCTCGTTCGGCCACACGACCGGCATCGGGTTCGGCCCCGGATCGTTCTGCCCCAGCACTTGCGACGTCATCGGGGCCGGCATCGTGACCTGAATCGCGACCTCAATTACGCCTGGCATCGACGCGCCCACGAGGGTGTAGCACTTGCCTCCGGTCAACTGGACTTGTCCTTCCGACGTCTGCCCTTGCTGAAGGTTGAGTCGAACCATGCTCCCGACCGGCTGCATGCCCTTCGCGTTCATGCTCGCGTTGTGCTGGATCCCCAGGGAAATGGGGTCCGTGGCCGGGTTGCCGGTTCCGCCAGCGCCGCCCCCCAGCGTACCGAGCACGCCGCCGATCATCGTCCCCAACCCACCAAAGGGATCAGCCTGTCCGGTGGCCGTGCCCGCCGGAGGCGCCGCCGTCGTCGCAGCCGGCGGCGTCCCGTAGCCCGGCTGCGTCGTGCCCGGCTGCGTGTAGCCGGGTTGGGTGTACCCAGGCTGAGCGTAGCCCGGCTGGGTCGTGCCCGGCTGGGCGTATCCGGGCTGCGCGTAGCCCGGCTGCGCGTATCCGGGCTGTCCGTAAGCGTTCGTGCCCTGGAAGCTATTCGGCTGGTTCGCCGGCTGGTCGTCCTTCTTGCACGCCAATGGAAGCGTTGCGAGCACGCCCACGGCGGCCGCGGCAAACAGAACACGCTTGTTCATTGAGATGGTCCTCCTCAGAAGCCCGAGTGTCGATGTTGGATACGCGCGAGCGCGGGCGAATCTTACACCCCTTTGGGTCAAGTCAATAGCCGCCCTTCCTCCGGGCGTGACGAAATGACGCCTCGACTCCGCGCGATGCCCATTGGACGAGACCGCGTGCTGGGGATTCACATCGCTGCGATTCCAGGTCATGCTCTTGTGCGAGGCGTGATGGACGATCAGCCGATCGCCCCCTCGCGACGCGTGGTCGTCGCGACCCATGGGCATTGTTTCGACGGCGCGGCCTGCGCTGCCGTCTTCACGCGTCTGTTGGCCGCCCTCGAACCGGCTCCGCTTGCGTTCCGCTATCGCTCTTGCACCTACGGCCCCGGCCCCAAGGGCGTCGATGACTCGGTGCTCGACGGCGACATCAACGCGTTGCTCGACTTCCGCTACACCACCGCCTCGCGGCTGGGCTGGTACTTCGACCACCACAAGACTGCGTTCGCGACCGCCGAAGATCAGAGCCACTTCCGCTCCGATACCAGCGGCCAGCGATTCCATGACCCGGCGTACGGTTCGTGCACTAAGCTCGTCGCCGACGTGGCTCGCGAGCGCTTCGGCTTCCACGACGAGGCCCTCGACGATCTCGTCCGGTGGGCCGAGATCATCGACAGCGCCCGCTTCGAGAGCCCTGAGCACGCCCTGCGCCGTGACGTGCCCGCGCTGCAGATCATGTCGGTCGTCGAGCAGAAAGGCGATTCCCCGTTCCTCGATCGCCTCATCCCGTTGCTTGCTTCGCGTCCCATCCAAGACATCGCCGCCGAGCCCTTGATCCGCGAACCCTGGCAGACCCTCTCCCGCAAGCTCGACCGGTTGGTCGAGCGCATTCGCGCGCACTCCAAGCCCGTCGGAAATGTCGTGCTCACCGACTTGTCCGACGCCGTGAGCGAGGTTGCGGGCAAGTACGTGCCCTATGCGTTGTTCCCAGCGCTGTCCTACTCGGTGGTGCTCTCGCGCTCTCGCACCCGGGTCAAGATCTCCGTGGGCTTCAACCCCTGGTCGCCCGTCCCGCGTGCCCACGACATCTCCGCGATCTGCGAACGCCACGGAGGCGGCGGCCACCCGGTCGTGGGAGCCATCGCGCTTCCGCTCGATCAACTCGAGCACGCTCGCCAGGTTGCCCAGTCCATTGCGCGCGAGCTCGACACGTGACCTGCGCCCCGTCGGACGCAGCTCCCCGCGCCCTCCAGATTACGACGGTTGCCCGACCTTGCGAGGCGCCTTCATCCCTGCAGGAACAGGGACCGTTCCCTCCTGCGCCCGTATCCGTTCGGCCAGCTCCTCCGCGGCTCGCTGGCAGTCTTGCTCGCGCGCGGACACGCCGTCGTGCCCGGACTCGTAGTACACCGCGTACCTGTCCGTTCGCGCAGGCGGGCGAGGATCCTCGCCCTCGGGCGCGAGCGTGACCACGAGCCGCATCGTCGCCCCCTCGCGCGACAAGCGCACCGGCACGCCGCCGTCCCCGCGCACCGCCCCGATCTGTTCCACCGTGTACCCCGCGATCACGTCCCCTTGGCGAAGCCCGCCGAACAGCGCGATCACCTCCTCGCCTGCTGCCTTGTCCGGCAACCTCTCCGTCGGCGCCGACTGCGCCGTTGCCCCACCGTCGCCGCCCGACCCCTGCGTGCGCCGGCAGCCGCTAGCCACCCAAGCCCACGCGATCAGGCCCACGACCGAAACGAGGGCGGCGCCCGTGCGCATCCGGCAACGCAGCTTCACAGCGTGACCCATCACCTTACCCTAGCGCAGGATGCCACGCGGGCGAAGCTTCGCGCTTGGCGCCGCGTCTGCCGTTCGTGCCATACTTGTGCCCCTGATGTCCGAAGCGCCCATCGACCCCATCGTGCGAGCCGCGCACGAACGCGTGGGAAAGGTCGTCGACAACAAGTACCTGCTGCGCTCCGTGATCGGTATTGGCGGCATGGGGATCGTCTACGAGGCCGAGCACCAGTTCCTCGGGCGGCTGGTGGCGGTCAAGATCCTGCACCCGCGCTATGTCGACCGGTTCGACGAGTTCCAACGATTCCTGCGCGAGGCTCGCGCGGTCGGCGCCATCGGCCACCGATCCATCGTCGAGGTCTTCGATGCGGGCTCCCTCGACGGCACCACGCCCTATCTGGTCATGGAGCGGCTCGTTGGCGAGAACTTGGATGAGCGCATCCGACGCAAGGGACCGATGTCGATCCGGCGTGCCTTCCGGTTGGTACACGACATCCTCCGCGGACTGGACGCTGCGCACTCCAAGCGCATCCTGCACCTCGACATGAAGCCGGCCAACGTGTTCCTCGCGCACGCAACCGGCCGACGCAGCTCGGTCAAGCTCCTGGACTTCGGCATCGCACGCATGGACGTCAATGGCAGCGTCCCTGCCGTCGATTCGTCCAACGGCATCGTCTTTGGTACGCCGCACTACATGGCCCCCGAGCAGGTGACCGCAGGTCCCGTCGACGTGCGCACGGACCTGTATGCCGTCGGCGCCATCCTGTTCGAAACGCTCACCGGCGTCCCACCCTTTCGCGGCGAGTCCCGCCGCGACGTGTTCCGCAACATCCTTCACGAACCCTTGCCCAGAATCGTCCCCGCCCAGGGCGAGTTGCCCCGCCCCCTCGAGTCGATCGTTCAGTCGCTGCTCGCCCGCCGTCCCGACGATCGGCCGTCCAC
>JAJZQG010000373.1 GCA_021847645.1 Myxococcales bacterium | reverse complement strand
CTGGCCGCGCGCGGGCTGCACGTCTCCGACAACGAGCGCGCGCGCATCGAGGCGTGCACCGACCTGACAACGCTCGACCGATGGATCGGCAGAGCGGTGAGCGCATCGAGCACCGCCGAGGCGATCGGGGCCCTCTGAGCGCCATCCACCTCGACACCGGTCGATTCCCGCGCCCAGCTCGCGCCAGCCCGTGCCGATCGTATCGCGCTCCTCATCGTCAGTCTGCAGGGCAATGCCTCGTAACGGGTCGGCAATCTCGACGAAGGCCGATGCCATACCCGATCCGGCGGACGCTCGCAGCGCCCCTCTCGTGTCGCCCGAGCCAGGATGGTGCCCATTCAACGTGGTGCCGAGAGAACCGCCTGCCCCAACGTCGAACCGACGTCCGCCTCCCGCGAAGTGGCGGTGCCACCTGGCCCAGCGCTTCGCATCCGGCGTGACGTTCCGGGCCGTCACCCCCATACTGCGTCGGCGATGCAGGTCCGGATCACGTTCCAGGAAGGGATCACCGAAGTTGGCGACGAGCCTCGGCGCACCGAGGCGGTGGTCCAGGTGGGACACAGCCTGCTCGAGGTAGCCCAGGCCAAGGGCGTGGCGATCAACGCGCCCTGCGGGGGGCGAGCGCAATGCGGCAAGTGCCTGGTGCGCGTGCTCGTCGGCCAAGCACCCGTCTCCGAGGGCGACAAGCGCCTGCTCAGCGACGGCATGCGCGCCGAAGGTCTGCGGCTCGCCTGCCAGCTTCGCCCTCGCCTGCCCGTCACCGTCGAGATCCAGAACCGGTTCGACGTGCACGCCGAGCCCACGGTGCGCCCGGCACCGGACTTCGATCCGGCGCACAGGCCGTCGCGCGTGGTGCTCGCGGTCGACCTGGGATCGACGAGCGTACAGATGCGCGTGTTCGACGCAACGGACATGCGCCTGGCGGGCGAGCTGTCGGTGCTCAACAAGCAGGTGCGCCGCGGGCACGACGTGATGACGCGCATGACGTACGCGCTGCGGAGCGATCAGGCGCGCCGGGACCTGACGGACGACGCGCAAGAGACGTTGAGAACGCTGTGGGAGCACGCGAAGCGATCGCTGGCGGCAACGGACGCGGTCGCGACCCGTTGGATCGTGGCGGGCAACAGCGTGATGACGCATCTGCTATGGGGCGAGCCGATCGAAACGCTCGCGGAGGCGCCGTACAAGCCGGCGTTCGTGGAAGCGAGGGAGCGCGCTGCGGCCGACGCCGGCCAGCAGGGCGGCACGCTCATGACCTTCCCGTTGCTGGGCTCGTTCGTGGGCGGCGACACGGCCGCCGCGCTGCTGGCGATGGGATTCGACCAGCCGGGCGCGGCGCGCATGATCATCGACATCGGCACGAACACCGAGGTAGCGCTGTCCAGGGGCGAGACGATCCTGGTCAGCTCGACACCGGCGGGGCCGGCGTTCGAAGGGGGCAACATCTCGGTGGGAATGCGCGCAGAGCTGGGCGCGATCACGGATGTCGAGGTGCGCGAGGACGGCGCGGTGCGCGCACACACGATCGGCGGCGGCAAGGCCAAGGGCATCTGCGGCACCGGGCTGATCCAGGTCGTAGTGGCGCTGGTCAACGCCGGGCTGATCGCACCAGACGGCGCCATCGCGAGCGGCGCGGATCGCATCGCCCTGTCACGCGGGGTCGAGCTGCTGCAGAGCGACATTCGGGAGCTGCAACTGGCGAAGGGCGCGCTGCGCACCGCAACCAGGATCGTGCTGGCCGAAGCGGGGCTGCGGGACAGCGAGCTATCGGCGGTGCTGCTGGCAGGCGCGTTCGGCGCGCACCTCACGCCGCGTACGGCCATCGAAGCAGGCATGCTGCCGGCGGTCGACGCTTCGATCGTGAGCGCGGTGGGGAATGCCTCTCTGGAAGGAGCGTCGTTGCTGGCGCAGGACGAGGCGACGGGCTTGCGGCGGCTGGAGGTCATCCGCTCGCGCGTGCGGCACGTGGAGCTCGCCACGCGCGACGACTTCCAGGAGCTGTTCGTGAGCAGTCTGAACTTCGGGGCCGGCTGAGCGTACACGCTGACCGCTGACCGCTGATCGCCCGGCGGTCAGCCGCGCGAAGTCCTTACTCACGGACCGTGGGCGCCGTCGCCAGGCGAGCCGGAGAGCAGATTGCTGTCTTCACCCGTGGGGGTCGCGAGCAGCTCGCCCGATGGGCCGTCCCTGCGGATGACGATGGTCCGGCGGGTCGTCGTCTCCGGGCTATGGCGCGCAACCACCGTGACGATGTTGACCCCGGGACGCAACGGGACATCGAAGGTGGTCTGCAGGGCCTTCGGATCCGCTGCACCTTGATTGGACCGATAGAAGACCTTGCTCGCGCCCGCGAATGCGTAGGCGTCCATGATACCCGTCTTGTCGCCGATCGTGGCCGTGACCTGGACGTCCGCGGCACGAGTGGCGAGAGCGTTGGCCGTGAGCTCGACCAGAGGCGGAGCATGCTCGAAGGTCGTATCGAAGGACGTGGTATCGGCGGGAGTTGCACCCGGGTCGTTGACCAAGGTCGAGCCCTTGACGAACGCGAACCGCTGTTGACCCAGGTCGATCTTGACGAGGTCCCCTTCGCGACCAAGCCGGCGCACTACGGTTCCCCTGGGCAAGACTCCGAATGACGCCGCGGACGACTCCACCGTCTCGTACATGGGAGCGACCTTGGCGCTGACCTTGGACACGCCTTCGTCGCGGACAACGTCGGCTGCGGCCTCGACCGGGAACTCGAGCTTTTCGGTGGAGAACTCGCCCAAGTCACGGTCGCCTACGGTCAATTCCAGCCCCACGTCGGGCTCGTGGAAGTCGGGGCGCACCGTCCACTTGAAGGCGACGGATCGGGTATCGCCGGGGTTCATGTTGGAGATGTCGAAGCGCCCGGCTTGCAGCAACACGCCGTCGCCCGAGAGGTTCCGGACGTTGGCCTGCGTGTCATAGGAGCGCCCCTTGCCGATGTTCTTGACGGTCAAGTACATCGTGACGTGCTCTCCGCGTTGGATGCGCCCGTCGCCGTTGTCCCCTTGCCCGTTGTCGATCATCTGGTAGGAGTAGGCGAATTCCGGACGGGGCAGCTGGTCGACGACGGGCCGGACTTCGGCCGAGGCCGGCGGGGAGCCGAACGGTGTTTCGAAGTTGACGGTGATGCCGTCGGAGCGGGAGGGTGAATCCTTGGGGATCGTGCAGACTCGTTTGGCGTCGCTGGGCTCGGCCGCGGTGGAGCCGATCTTGTGGCCCTCGAAGTCGCACCAGCCGAGGGGAGCGACGGCCGTCTTGCTCTGCCCCGGCCCGATCTCGCCGAACACCAACTCCTTGCCGTCGTAGTAGGGGTTATCGCTCTTGGTGGTAGCGCGCAGCTGATAGGCCGTGTGGTGTCCCTTGTTCTTGACGGTCACGCGCAGGTTCATGGAGCCGCCTGCAGGGACTTCGTTGTTCGGCCGGTCGGTGTCGACCTTGACTTCGAAGTCGGATGGGGCGGGGGCCGGTGTGCCGACGGAGGGAGGCGCGGACCAGTCGATTGAGAGCTTGTGCAGGTCGGCGGCGGCCTTGCTCATCTCCTGGCTGCTCACTCGTTGGATGTACTCGGAGGCGCCGCTCACGGCCTGGGCTCGGGGAACACCCGGCGTCAAGCGCGCCGCCAGGTCGCGCGCGAACTGGATGGGGAAGTCCATCTCGAACTTGTCGTCGACCTCCTCGCCTCGCTCGCGAAGCGTTTCCCGCTGGGGCTCCGACAGATCATAGCGCACGACATCCAGAGGCTTCTGGCCGGCGCGGGCCAGCGCATTCGATAGATGCTTGGAGAGGTCTCTCTCGCGGAATCGCTTGCCTGCTTGCAGCAAGTCCATCTCGAGCGGGTCGACCGTCATGGGCTCCAGCTCGATGTCCGGTGCGATGCCCACCGACTGGATCGAGACATCGCCGGGAGTCAGATACTGCGCGACCGTCAGCTTCAACGCCGCCTTCTCACGCGTCACGTCGGGGAACAGCACCTGAACCGACCCCTTGCCGAAGGTGGTTTGTCCCACGATGACGGCGCGGTTGAGGTTCTTGAGCGCGCCGGCGACGATCTCGCTGGCGCTCGCGGACGACGGATTGACCAACACGACCATGGGCCAGTTGGGCTCGTTGCCGGCATCCTTCGCGTCGATCTCTTCCCGCGGCTCGCTGGAAGATACGGTGCTGACGATGACGCCGTGCCGGACGAACCGGTCCACGACCTTCGCCGCCTGATCGAGCAAGCCGCCCGGGTTGGAGCGCAGATCCAGCACGAGGCCGCGAATCTTCGGATCCGCGTGTTGCAGGGACGCCAGAGCCCGGTCGAGCTCGGCCGCGGTGCCAGCCTGGAACTGCTTGATTCGGACATACCCGACATCGTCCGCAAGCATGCGGCTCTGCACCGAGTCGACCTGGATCACCTCGCGACGAAGCACGAACGGACGGGATCCCGCCCACCCGCCGGGGCCGTCGCGGTGCACCTGCACGGTCACGTCGCTGCCCGGCTGGCCCCGCAACAGCCGCACCGCGTCCTCGAGCGGCATGTTGAGCGTGGATTCGTTGTTGATGGCCGTAATCCGGTCATAGCGCTTCAACCCGGCGCGACCCGCCGGCGTCCCGTCCATCGGCTTCATCACGGTCAGCTGCTGGTCGCGGGTCGAGATCACGATGCCCACACCGCCGAAGGCGCCCTGCGTGGCGATCGTCATCTCCTTGAAGTCCTCGGGGCTGAGAAAGTTCGAGTGCGGGTCGAGCGTGTACAGGATGCCGTTGCACGCCGCGTACTCCACCTCCGGTAGTTTGACGTCCGGGCTGTTCTTCAGATTGCCCTGCAGGAACGCGAAGACCTCCCGCAGGTGCGTGAGCACGTCCCACAGCCCGTGCACGTCAGCCACCGAGAAGGTCTTCTGGTTGGGGCCCACACGCACGGTGACCTGTTGGTTCGAGGGGTCCCGTTGGACGATGACCTGTGCGACATCGCGCTGAACGAAGTCCAGGGCGGACAGGAGCATATCGCGCGGGTGGACGCGGGAGGGGTCGACGTACTTGTCGCGGATGGCCTGCAGGGTGGCGGTGACGGCGTCCAGGCGAGTGAGGTCGTAGTCGGGCTTGGCCTCGCTCGGGCCGGGCCGGCCCAGGGCACGGGCGACCTGGACACCGCGCCAGGGACCGCCCGGGCGCAGCTGCAGAGCGAAGTAGGCCGACAGGGCGAAGGCTCCGAAGAGCACTCCAACGTTGGTGATAGGGCGTTTCAGTCCGCGGATCGATGGAGCCATGATGTGCGGTAGGAGGTTGTTGCGTTCCATTTGTCGAATGGGCACTGGTTTAATACTAC
>JAJZQG010000100.1 GCA_021847645.1 Myxococcales bacterium | reverse complement strand
GAGAGGCAGAGGGGGAGAGGAGAGATAGGGGGAGAAGGAAGATAGGGGGAGAAGGAAGATAGGGGGAGAAGGAAGATAGGGGGAGAAGGAAGATAGGGGGAGAAGGAAGATAGGGAGGAGAAGGAAGATAGGGGGAGAAGACAACGCAGAGGCGCAGAGGCGCAGAGGCGCAGAGGCGCAGAGCTAGGGACGGCGGAACACCAGGAACAGCTGATAGGGCAGGAGGTCCTTCTGCTCGTGATCGAGGCGGAAGCCGGCATCGGACACGAGGGAGAGGAGACGGGCCTTGGGGATCTTCACGCTCGCGGGTGGGCCTTGCGGCAGGTCTCCCTCCTTGAACTCCACCAACACCAGGTCGGACCCGGGCTTCATCTCCTTGTGCAGCGTACCCAGCCACGCTGCTTGGTCCTGGACATGGTGCAGCACGTCACAAATGAACACGATGTCGGCGTCGTTCGGCACGCTCGGGTCCGTGGCAGACGCGATCACCTCGCCGAGGTTCGTCACACCTTCCATCATTGCCTTATGGTGGATATGACGAATCATCTCGGGCTCGACGTCAATCGCCACCACGCGCCCGTGGGGCAGGGCGGACGCGAACCGGAAGCTGAAGTATCCGGAGCCGGCCCCCACGTCGGCGACGACCTCATTGCCGCGCAGGGCGAGGTCGTGCACGATGTCATTGGGCTTCTGCCAGGCGGCGCGGTCGGGCCGGTCGAGGAATTCGATATACTTTTCGGTGTCCTCGAACGGCTTGAGATGATCGGGATTGATACCGGCCTTGCGAAGAGGGCAGTCGATGGGAGGGTGGGCCGGGTCGTGCGCGGCAACGGCCGACGATGTGGACAGCGGTGTTGATGCGGCGGCAGCCGTAGCGGTCGACGATGCCTCGGGGGCGGAGCCGGTGGAGGAGGCTGCCAACTTGGAACACGCGGCGGGCACCAGGACCACCAGGGCCGGCAGGGCGAGACGGTTCAAGTACTTCATTGTATAGAGCCTGTTGCCGCATTCGCATACCAGGCGGGGACCTTCAGGTCCAGGTGAGGCGCGAAAGTCGCATCATCGTGGCCACGGACGGGGAAGACGTCGCTCGGCAGTGAGGAGAGCAGGCGTATCGAGCCACATTGTGCAAGGCGAGGCAGCCCTCAGGTCGAGGGCGTGCAGACGCGCTCGGGGCTGCAGCGATAGCCATTGGGGCAGCGTTGGCCGGGACCGCAAGGGCGGACTCCGGCCGAGGAGGCCAGGGCGCGGGCGAGCAGCGAGGAGAAGGCGTCGGCGCGGGTGTACAAGCCCCACGCATTGCTGCCTTCGCACGTCTCGCCACCGGCAGACACGACACCCACGATGTCGCCGCTGGCCTGATCGAGCGCCGGCCCTCCCGAATCGCCGCTGCAGACGGCCTCGTCGACCGTGAACTCCGAAGCGCCGACCCAGGTGATCGGGATGTTGTTTCGCGCGTACTTCTTGCCAGCGCCGAGATGGTCGCCGCGACGTCCGAATCCGACCGCGCGCACCAGCTGCCCCGGCGACGGAGCGGGGCCGGTGCGCACCCGCAAGGGCACGATGCTCGTCACACTGCGATCCAGGATGATGACGGCGATATCCTGCTCGCACAGGATCGGCTCGGGTGGCACCAGGATCGAGGCGCCGCGGGCGAGGGTTCTCGCGGTGCGCACGTCGTAGCCGGTCTTGATGACGAGCGAGCCGGGCAGGCGCTCTCCAAAGGTCTGGGGCTCGTCGGCGGGGCACCCGTAGCCCGGGTCGGTATAGCTCACACAGTGGCGGGCGGTGAGCACGGCACGCGACGAGATGAGGGAGCCGGAGCACAGGGCCTCGCCTCCGATGTCGATGGCGACCACGGCGGGATCAGCTTTGTCCGCCCTGCCGCCGACGATGGGTTGCTCGACCTGGTCCTGGTCGTCGATGGGGACGTCGTGGTCGGGCGGTGCGGAGCAGGCTGGCAGGGCGAGCAGGCAAGGGATGCACGAGGCAGCGAGAAGAAGCAAACGCATGAGACACCTCCTGCGTGCTGCGTTCGCAAGAGGGGTGCCAGCTGGGCCGGAGGAAGGATGCGGCGAAATTGCCGCGAAAGAAAGAGACCGCGGGAGTGCAGAGGGTGGCGGCCGCCACCTGAAGGCGGTGCGAGGCGGGGCATGCACCGTCGCAAGATTCTGGCAATTCCCTGCGAAGCGAGCAGACTGGCGGCCCGCCACGCACTTCGCCACTTCGCCACCCAACGCGCACGGCCACGCAGCACTAGCGCATCATCATCACGTTCCGTGCTTGCGACCGGTGCGCGCCGGGCCTGGGGCAGCCTCATCGCCGCTCGGGGGTCGCAACGCCCGAATGCACATCTCGAGCGCGAAGCGTCCGTCTTCCACGGGATCGCCGTTGGGTTCGCGGAACGCGCCGAGCACGACGCCGCGCATGGCGCCGGTGATGAAGCGCTTGAGCCGGACCGGATCCTGGCGCTCCACCTGTCCCTCATCCATGCCCTGCCTCAACAGCTCTTCCATGAGGCCCGGGAATCGCTTCTCGAACGCCGCATCGTGCGCGGCGAACACGGACCCCGACGGGACAACGTCGGATTCGAAGATTCCCTCGTACAGGGCGAAGCGGAAGAAGGCCTTGTGCTTGCCGAAGAGCGCGAAGAGTCGCTCGTTGCGCGCTCGGAACCGGCCCAGGAAGTCGGGGGGATCGTCGGTGTGGAGCGCGAAAGCGTCGAAGATCTCCCGTTCCCGCTCGGCCAGCAGGGCCGCCACGAGGTCTTCCTTCTGGGCGAAGTGGTTGTAGATCGTTCCCACGGCGACCCGCGCCAGCTTGGCAATATCCTGGATCCTGGCGCGATGAACCCCTTCGGTCGCGAAGATCTGCTCGGCGGCGTCGAGCACGGCTCGCCGGAACATGGCCTTGGCGTCGTCGCGCAGCGTCGGCGCACCGTTGGCACGCACCGGCGGACGGCTCGCGGTTGGCTTCGTTCTGGCGCCTGGCATCGTGCCTTCCTTCGTGCGCAGTATATGCGTCGCGAGCGTCGGCTCAAGGGAAATGCCTTCGCCAGGGATGCGCGCGCGTCGGCGTTGGGCGCTGAGCGATTATCGCGGCGCAGGCCCGGACGCCGGGCTCCGCGCGATTGTTTCCGCTGGCCGTCCCCGGAGTCGGATAGGATGAACGCGCCGGTCGGCGACCGGAAATCCATGACGCATCACCGTTGCCCAGCAAAGATATTCAGTGCGCTGGCAGCGTCGAACGCAACGAGCGCTCGGCGCGTGGGGGCGCGCGCAGCTCGACGTTCCAGGGGCTGGAGCGGATGAACCACCCCGTCGGCCTCGAGGCCATCCGTGCGTTTCTCGCCGACACCTACGTGGGCGTGCCGGGCACCCGTCTTCGCCGGGAAGACGAGAAGAAGTGTCGCGAGCTCGTGGGGCTGCTGGCCGAGATCGCGGGCGCGTCGGCGCGTGTCGGCCGCGGCGCGAATCCGCTCCGCATCGTGGACGCGGCCGCGGGAAAGGGATACGTGGGGCTGAGCGCGGCGGTGTTGCTGTCACCGGTATTGCGGCGGGACGTGCGAGTGACATTCATCGAGCGGGAGGCGGGGCGCGTCGAGGCGATCTGCCGAGCGTGCCGTGCCGCCGGACTGGGCGACGGCACTGTCGATATCCGCTGCAGCGACGTCGCGGACGGCCGATCGTGGCCGCAGGAGCCCGACCTGGTGGTAGCGCTGCACGCGTGCGGGGACGCGACGGACCGCACGCTCGAGGCAGCGACGCGGGCGCGGGCGAAGTGCATCCTGGTGATCCCGTGCTGCGTGGCGTCGTGGTTGCCGTCGGCGAGCCGGGCGAGCGCGTTGGCGGAGCAGTTGGGCCTGCCGAGGCAGGCCGAGGTGCGCCGGCGCTACGTGGAAGCGCACGTGCTGTCGGAGCGGCTGTGGGCGTTGGAGGCGGCCGGGTGGCAGACCGAGGCCGTGCCGTTCGTCGCTTCGGCGGTCACGCCCTACAACGTAGTCCTGCGTGCGCGGCGGGTCGGGGAGCCGCACCGGATGCGCGATGCGGCGGGGCGGCTGGAGCGGCTGCGGCAGCCCTTTCGAACGTGAGCCGGTGTGCGCGGGCAGGGCACGTTTCGCCTCACGATGGACGCGCGTTCGGGCCGGAGCAGCCGGGCGGCTTTCGGTTCGGCGCTGCGGCGCGACTTGGGCTATGGTATCGCCGCTCCTGTCGAACTGCCACCTTGGGAAGGCCCCTACGTTGAATCCACGCTTCCTGCTCCCCTGTCTGTTGGGCTGTGCGATCGCGGCGCTCGTGCCCTGGCGCGATGCATCCGCGTGCACGAGCCTGATCGTCACGCGGGGTGCCTCGGCCGACGGCTCCACGATGATCACCTACTCGGCCGACTCGCACGAGCTGTACGGCGAGCTGTACTACCGGCCCGGGGCGCATCATCCTGCGGGTGCCAGACTGCCCATCAAGGATTGGGACACGGGCAAGGCGCTGGGGGACATCGCCGAAGCACCGGAGACGTTCCGCGTGGTGGGCAACATGAACGAGCACCAGGTGGTCATCGCCGAGAGCACGTTCGAGGGGCGAAGCGAGCTGGTCGACCCCAAGGGCGGCATCGACTACGGCAGCATGATCTACGTGTCGTTGCAAAGGGCGCGCACGGCTCGCGACGCGATCCGGGTGATGACGAGCCTGGCCGACGAGTACGGCTATGCGAGCGAGGGAGAGTCATTCTCGATCGCCGACCCGCAAGAGGCGTGGATCATGGACCTCATCGGAAAGGGGCCGGATCACAAGGGCGCGGTGTGGGTGGCCGTGCGGGTGCCGGACGGCTACGTGAGCGGCCATGCGAACCAGTCGCGCATCCGGCAGTTCCCCTTGCACGATCCGGACAACTGCATGTACGCGCCCGACGTCATCTCGTTCGCGCGGGACAAGGGCTGGTTCTCCGGGCGCGACGAGGACTTCTCCTTCCGCGATGCGTACAATCCGCCGTCCTGCGAGGACCTGCGATTGAGCGATACGCGGGTCTGGAGCTTCTTCCACGCGGTGGCGCCGTCGCAGAACCTGTCGACGGACTACCTGGACTGCAAGCCCGGTGCGGCGCCGCTTCCCATGTGGGTCAAGCCCGACAACAAGCTGTCGGTGCACGACGTGATGGAGCGCCTGCGGGATCACTTCGAGGGAACCGAATACGACATGCGTCTGGACGTGGGGGCGGGGCCCTACGCGCTGCCGTACCGGTGGAGGCCCCTTACGTGGGAGTACGATCACCACGAGTACGTGCACGAGCGCGCGATTGCCACCCAGCAGACGGGCTTTTCGTTCGTGAGCCAGTCGCGGGCATTCCTGCCCGACCCGGTCGGAGGGTTGCTGTGGTTCGGCGTGGACGACGCCGCCAGCACGGTCTACGTGCCGATGTACAGCTCAATCAACCGGATCTCGAAGCCCTACGCGGAGGGAACCGGGACGTTCACGAAGTTCTCGTGGGACTCGGCCTTCTGGGTGTTCAACTGGGTGGCGAACCAGGCCTATGCCCGCTACTCGGACATGATTCAGGACATCCGCAAGGCGCAGGGGCAGCTCGAGGAAGGATTCCTCGCGGAGCAGCCGCGCGTCGAGCAGAAAGCCGTGGAGCTGCTCAAAAAGTCGCCGACAGCCGCACAGGACTTCCTGACCAAGTACTCGTCCGATGCGGGCGATCGCGTCGTCACCCGCTGGCGTGTGCTCGGGCAGGAGCTGCTGGTCAAGTACCTCGACGGCAACGTGCGCGACGAGCATGGCGAGGTGACGCATCCGCCGTATCCCGATGATTGGTATCGTCGGATCGTGCAGGAGCGCGGCGAGCGGCTTCGCATGCCGGACCCGCCCGCGTCCGCATCGGCCTCGGTCCGCGCCCTCGCGTCTGCTGTCCCGTCCGGCGCGCCGGCGACGGCTGCATCGCCGACTGCGCCCGCGCCCAAGCAGGCGTCGGGCTGTGCGCTCGGGGGCTCGTCGCGCGGCGGCGAGGGCTGGCCGGCCGTCGTGGCCGCGGCGCTGGTCGCGTGGGCGGTGCGGCGTCGACGCGCGGCGAGTTGTTGAGGTGTTCCAGATTCCTCGGCGGACCAGCCGGACGCCGACGGCCATCGCGCCGGTCCAGGCGTTCGTGCGATGGTGACATTTCCGTGACCTGGACATGAGACAATGGGGCATGCCGCGTGAGACCGACACGCTCCTGCTCGCACGAGCCAGCCAGCTTCGGGATTGGATTGTGTTCGCCCTGGCCGCGTCGCTCCCCGCGATCGCGGTCGGCGTGCTGGGCTTTCGCGCGTTGCGCGGCGAGGAAGACGCCATTCGCCGGGAGGCCGTGGCTGCGCTGGACGCGGACGCGCAGCGGCTGGCCCTTCGGTTCGACGCGGAGCTGCGTCGTGCGGTGACGCAGCTGCGCGAGGCGGAATTCCCGCCGCGCGGCGAGGTCAGCGAGGCCTCGCTGGCCAGCTCCAGCCCGCCGTTCGCGCAGCCCGTGGTGCTCGACGAGCAACATCGGCTTCTCGTACCGCACAGCGCGTCGGCGTTCGCGCAAGCGCCGCCGGCGGTTTCGAACGAGGTGCAGGCGTCGTGCGATCGGTGGGCCGACCAGCTGGCGCGTGGGGGCGCCACGCGGGCCGAGCTGATCCGCGATTGTCAGGACGCGCGCTCATGGGATGGCCGTTGGTTGTGGCCGGTCGTCGCGCTGCAGGATCCGGATCCCGGCCTGGCAGAGCCCGTGGTCCAGTGGCTGGAATCCCACGCAGCCTGGCTGAGCACGGCGGAGCGCGAGGTCACGGGCGAAGAGGTCCGCCGAGCGCGTATCTTCGACGAGGCCCAGCGCAAGCGGGCCGCGGGCGCGCTGGACGATGCGTTGACCGCGGGGGACCACGTGGCGGCAGCCCTGCGCACGGCCGCCGCCTCCCACGCGCTGGGTCGCGGGCCATCTTCCGAAGGGCTGGTCTCCTGGAGCGGGGATGGATCGGCGGCCGTGCTGCGCACGCTGGACGACGGACGGCTGGTGGGCTTCGTGGCCGACAAGGATTCGGTAAGAGCCTCGATGAGCCAGGGATGGGCGGGGGTGTCGCCGTCGCACCGCGTGATGGTGGTGGCCGGGCCCGCCGGCGAAGATAGTGTCGGCACGCCTCGCGCCGTGGCTCACCTCGCACCGGGGCTGAGCGTGGTCATTACCCTGGCTCGCCCCGAGCTGCTGGCAGAGCAGGCGAGCCGCAGCAGGTGGATTCTGGGAGCGATCGCGATCGTCGCTGCGCTGCTGGCGCTGGCGGTGGCCGTTGTGCTGTTCGCCCGCATGCGCGCCGCCCGGCGTCTGGGCGAGCTGCGCACGGGGTTCGTGTCGGCCGTGTCCCATGAGCTTCGAACGCCGATCGCCTCGGTGCGCATGCTCTCCGAGCTGCTCGAGCAGGGGCGTGTGGAAGACGGCGAGCGCGCCGAGGTGGTTGAAGCATTGGCACGGGAGTCGCGACGCCTGGGCGAGACGGTGGACCGGTTGCTCGGATTCAGCCGCATGGCGGCTGGCCGCTACGTGATAGATCGGCGGGACGCGAGCGTTCGAGAGGCGGTGGTGCAGGCCGTCGATGCATGGGAGGAGCGGCACAAGGGCGAGCCGGCCATTGTGCGCACGTTTCGGGGGGACGACCGCGCGTCGGTGGACGCCGGGCAGATCCGGCTCGCGGTGGACAACCTGCTTGCCAATGCGAGCAAGTATGCGCCCGGGGGAACGCCGTATGAAGTCGTGGTCGCGGGGGAGGGCGATGGCGTGCGGGTGGAGGTAGCCGACCGGGGTCCGGGCATTGCCCGGCGGGATCAGGAAAGGATCTTCAAGCCGTTCGAGCGGGGCGATGACCGGCTGAGCCAGGCGACCGAGGGGTCGGGTATCGGGCTCGCGCTCGTGACGCACGTGGCGCGCGCCCACGGCGGCAACGTGCGAGTCATCAGTGCGCCGGGCCAGGGGGCGCGGTTCATCATGTGGATACCCAGGAGCGGAACATGAGTGAGGCCAAGACGGGTGCGCAGGAGACCGTGCTGGTCGTCGAGGACGATCCGACGCTGCGGCTCGGGCTCAAGAAAGCGCTGCGCTCGGCGGGCTACCGCGTGATCGATGCAGCGACGGGGCCGTCGGGGCTCGAGACGGCGCTGGCCGAGCCGCCGGACCTGGTGTTGCTCGACGTCATGCTCCCCGGGAAGAACGGCTTCGAGGTGTGCCAGGAGCTGAGGCGGCGAACCACGGAGCTGCCGATCATCATGCTCACGGCCAAGGGCGAGGAAGAGGACAGGGTGCGCGGGCTTCGGTTGGGCGCCGACGACTACGTGGTCAAGCCCTTCGGCCTGCTCGAGCTGCTGGCGCGTGTGGATGCGGCCTTGCGCAGGGGCAGGCTCGCTGCTCGGGAGCTGCAGGCCGTGCAGTTCGGCGACGTGGTGGTCGACTTCCGCTCCCACACGCTGACCAAGGCCGGCCAGCCCATCAAGGTCACGGCCCTGGAGATGAAGCTCCTGCGCTACTTCCTGCGGCACGAAGGAACGCTGATTCCGCGCCAGCGCATTCTCGACGCGGTGTGGGGGGCCGACTACTTCGGGACCGACCGCACCGTCGACAACTTCATCAATCGTCTGCGCGGCAAGCTGGAAGACGATCCCAGGCAGCCGCGCTACCTGGTGACCGTCCGCGGCGCGGGATACCGATTCTCTCGCACGGTGACAGAACCATGACACAGCGCGGGAATGCCGGTGACATCCGGTGGGCATGCTCCTCCGCAGCAAAGGCGCGCAACCCATCCTGCGCGCAAGGAGGACGATCATGAACGACAAGACGACGTGGAACGGGCGTTTCCGGATGTACTCGGCGGCCGGTGTGGCGATGGTGTGGCTCGCGACGGGGTGCGCCTCGGACCCGTCAAGCGGCGGAGCGACGGCACGCGAGCAGGCCCCGAGCGAGGTGCGTGGCACGGCGACGTCCGTGCAGCTCGAGCGGGCCCTGCGCGACGTGGACCGCGGAGCGAACCTGGCGGCTGCGGGCGAGTCGCTGCGGCGGCTCGCCGCGGACCAGGCGGCGACGGCGGACGAGAGGGACCAGGCCAGGCTCGGGCTCAGCCGTGCGCTGGAGTTGCTGGGCGAGAAGGAAGGTGCGATTGGTGCATTGGAAGGGCTGCTCGCCTCCCATACGGTCGATCAGCGCTTCGCCGCGCGTCCGGAGGCGGAGAAGCGCCTGCGCCGGCTGCTGACCGGGAGCGACGAGGAAGCTCCCTGGCTGCCCGATGAGGAGCCTGTCGCGCCGGTTGCCAAGGCGCTTGCGGCCTACTTTCCCCCCGCGGCGGACGGGGCCACGCGGATCGAGTTGCTGGCATTCGGCGGCACCAGCGACCGCAGCGAACACCTGGGCACGTTCAACATCGCAGGCGCCCTGCGGGAGCTCAAGAAGCAGGCCTGTCCTCTCTGTGCGGAAGACCTGCGCGTGCGCACGTCGCGATCGCGAAACTCGTCCTGGGTGGCGATTCCGATGACGATGGCGGGCTCGGTGGAGGGCAATCCTCGGTGGGAGACGGCGCTGGCGGTGTTCTACTACGACCTGGGGCCGGACCACATTCCAGCGCGCTACGACCAGTACCTGCCGATGTCCGGCGCGCGAGCCGACGAGGTGCTCGAGCAGGGAAAGGGGCTGATCGCCGTGCGGCAGCGGGACGGCGCACCGCCGGTGGTCATGCTCGCAGCGCCGCGCTGGGGGCAGCTCGACAAGGTGGAAGAGGCCTTCTCGCGCATGACGCGGCTGCCGTCGGAGCCAGCGGTCGTCGAGCTCGATGCTGGGCTGGCGCCGGCGGAGATCCAGGCGGTCACCCGCGCGTCGCGGAAGGCGATGCGCGCATGCTACGAGGAGCTGCTCAGTCGCAAGGCGGGTGCTTCGGGCAAGGTGGTCTTCGCCTACACGATTGAGGGGGACGGAACGGTCTCCAATGCATCGCTCGACGAGGGGACCACGCTATCGGACGTGGACTTCGGAGCGTGCATGCTTCGCGTGGCGCAAGGCCTGCAATTTCCGGCCACTGGACGCAAGACGACCGTGAAGTATCCCATTGCGGTATCGCCCGAGCCCTGAGTGGGAATCGAACCTTTCCGGGCGGATGTCGACTCTGTCGGCGGGTGTCATGCGAGACCGAAGCGATTCAGCTTGTTGAGCAGTCCCTGTCGTGACAGGCCGAGCGCCTCCGCGGTCCGCGTGCGATTGCCGTGGAAGCGCGTCAGTGCCATCTCCAGCTCGCGTCGCTCGAGGGCGTCGAGCTTGTCCTGGAGGCCTTGTGGGGCCTCGGCGGGCGAGGTCCGTGTGCGGGGCGAGGCGAAGGCGAAATCGTCTGGCTGGAGCATCGAGCGGTCCCCGGCGAACACGGTGGCCCTCTGCATCTCATGGCGCAGCTCCCGCAGGTTGCCGGGCCAATCGTGTTCGACCAACGCCGCTTCGGCCTCGCGCGACAGCCTGCGTGGTCGGCCATCCCCTGCGAGAGCGGCGCACTGTTGCAGAAAGAACGCCGCGAGCAGCGCAATGTCGCTCGGCCCGTCGCGCAATGCCGGCAGGTGAACCTCCACCCCGCAGATTCGCCAATACAAGTCGTCGCGCAGCGCACCGGTTTCTCGCAGCTCCGCTACGTTGCGATTCGTGGCCGATACCAACCGCACGTCCACGTGCACCGGCGCTTGGGCACCCACGGGCACAATCTCGCCGCTCTCGAGGGCACGCAGCAGCTTGACCTGCATGGGCAGCGCCAGATCCCCGACCTCGTCGAGGAACAGCGTGCCATCGTGGGCCTGGACGAACAGCCCCTTTTGGTCGCGCACGGCACCGGTGAATGCGCCCTTGATGTGGCCGAAGACCGTGGCCTCGAAGAGGGTGTCGGGCACTGCCCCGCAATTGACCGCCACCCATGGCTTTGCGGCGCGGGGGCTGGCCGCATGAATGGCTCTCGCCATGAGCTCCTTGTCCGTGCCGCTCTCGCCGGTGATCAAGACGGGCAGGTTGCTCGTTGCCACCCGTTCGGCGACCTGCACTGCCTTGGTGAACGCCGGGCTCTGTCCGATCATCGCACCACCCGGCGCCGTCCTCGTCAGTGAGTCCTGCAACAAGGCAATCTGGCGCTCGAGCTGGTAGCGCGTGCGTGCCCGCCGCGCGACGATGAGCAGCACGTCCGGGTCCACGGGCTTGGTCAGGAAGTCATAGGCGCCCGCCCGCACGGCTCGCACCATGTGGGCCACGTCGCCCGCCCCCGACACCACTATCACCTTGGCCTGCGGCTGGATCGACAGCACGTCGCGCAGCTGCGCGAGCCCGCCCGCGACGGTCGCGTCGGGAGGGAGCATCAGGTCGAGCACAACGACCGCGAAGGCATGGGCCCGCAACGCCTGCAGTACCGAACCGCGGTCGACGGCCTCGGTCACGGCATAGCCTTCCTGCGTCAGCAGGTTGCGGTACACCTGCCGATACGCGCGATCATCGTCGACCAGCAGCAGTGGCAGCGGGCTCGAATCGCTGGATGGTTGGGATCTCATGCGACCTCGGCAGCAGCGGGAATGAACGGTTGCTCCACGGGGATTTCCAGGTCGAACTGAGCGCCCCCCAACGCCGATCGACCGGCGCGAATGGTCCCGCCGTGGCGCGCGATCACGGCTCGGGCGATCGCCAAGCCCAAGCCGGTACCCTGGCGTTGGCCGTCTGCCGTTCGGCCGGTCACGAAAGCGTCGAAGACCCGCGGCAAGAGCTCGGGGGCGATTCCTGGTCCATCATCCTCCACGCGAACGTGCGCGTGGGCGCCGACCACACGCGCCGACGCCCGGATGCGCCGGGCATCGCGGCCAGCCAAGACGCGAAGGGCGTTGTCGAAGAGCACCACCAGCACCTGGCAGAGCTGGGCTTGATCCGCCTCGACCCACGCGTCGGCTGGGGCCGGCCGCGGGACGACAAGATGGCGTGGGACGCTGCTCCGCAGTATCCGAGGGCGCCCGCGACGGCCAGCTCGACAAGGCTTGCACGGTCGTGCCCCGAAGCGTGGACCGCCGCCGACACCAAACGGCGCAGAGGCACTGTCGCGGCAACCAGCGCAGCGAGCATCGAGGGAAAGAACCACGGGCCGGCCTGCAATCGCACCGCATCGTGGATAAGCCCCGGTTGGAAGACTTGTGCCAGCAGGATGAGGGCCGCTACCAGATAGGCCGACCACAGCCAGGCGCGACGCTTCTCACCGAGCAGATCATAGGCCGCGTGCAGGAAGCCGGCGACGACGAACCCCCCGGCGGCCACCAGACGCTGGCCGATGGACGTGGTTGACGGGAAGGCAATGAGCATGTGCCCGCCCGACCAGGTGGCGATTGCGAGGCAATACATCGCCAGGTCTGGTGTTCGCCTTGCGTGCAATACGGACGAGAAGAACAACAGCAGCGCCACCGCCACCACCGGCACGAGGCTGTAGACGTAGAATCGATCCATGGCGCAGGCGAGACGATACCATGTGTCCACCTCGTGGACACCTCGCTGCCAACGCACTGGACGGCAGGATGGTTCCAGCCGCAAAGTCGGCCGGCAGGCTCGATGCTACCCGCCGGATCGTGGCTGAAAAGGGGGCGGGGACCGGCTCGCGTGCGCCGGGAGACCGGTTGGCTCAACCCGTGCACCGTCCTGTCTGCGATGGAGGACCTCATGAGCGGTCAACACCAGCACGTTGTCACGGGTGCATACGGGTATTCGGGCAAGTACATCGCGAGGCGACTGCTCGCGCGCGGAGACAGCGTCCGCACACTGACCAACTCGATTCACAGACAGAACGAGTTCGACGGGCGCGTGCCGGCGTTTCCGCTGTGCTTCGACGATCCGGCGAGACTCGCCGAGGTCATGCGTGGTGCGAAGGTTCTGTACAACACGTATTGGGTGCGCTTCGATCACACCGACTTCAGCCACGACAAGGCGGTACGCAACACGCGCATCCTGTTCGACGCGGCAAGCAGCGCGGGCATCGAACGTGTCGTGCATGTCAGCATCACCAACCCCTCCGCGTCCTCGCCGCTTCCCTACTTCCGCGGCAAGGCGCTGCTCGAGCAGGCGCTCGCGGACTCCGGTCTGTCCTACGCCATTCTCCGCCCCACGGTGCTGTTCGGGGACGAGGACATTCTCATCCACAACATTGCCTGGATGCTACGCACCTTTCCCGTCTTCGCCGTGTTCGGTGATGGCGGCTACCGGTTGCAGCCCATCTACGTGGACGATCTGGCCGAGCTGGCGGTCGCGCAGGGCCAGTCGCGGGAGAACCGGATCATCGACGCCGTCGGGCCCGAGGTGTTCACATTCCGGGAGCTGGTTGGCACGATCGGACAGCTCATCGGCGCTCCTCGCCCCATCCTCGGCATGCCACCCTGGCTGGCGCGCCAAGTCGGCGCCCTGGTGGGACGTATCAAGCGCGATGTGACCATCACCAAGGAGGAGGTGGCGGGTCTGATGGGCAATCTGTTGTACGTCGACTCGCCGCCCGCGGGCACGACGCGCCTGACCGACTGGGTCAGGCAGCATGCAGAGGATCTGGGACGACACTATGCCAGCGAGCTGGCGAGGCGCAAGAACCGCGAGCTGTCCTACGGGCGCCTGTGAAGGACCGGGCCGCGAAACGGCCACGCGGCGGTCCGCGCGACTTCGCGGTAGCCTGATCGTCTCGTCGTCTTGACGGACCGTTGCGTGGCAATCGCGTCAATCACCGTTGGCCGGTGCGTCCGCGGTCCTCGGCTTGCCTTTGGGGCCCGTGGGCAGGTCGGACGGCTCGTACATGCTTTCGATGAGGCGCTTGTACTTGTCCAGGATGACGCGGCGCTTGAGCTTCATCGTGGGCGTCAGCTCCCCGCCCTCGACGGTGAACTCGCCATCCACGATGGAGAACTTCTTGACCGCCTCGACCCGCGAAAGGGAGGCGCAGGCGCGGTCGATGAGCGCCTGCAGGTGCGCGACGAACTTGGGATCGCCGGCCGCATCCGACACGGTGCGCGCCGTGGAGCCCGCTGCTGCGGCCATGGCCGGCACCTGCTCCGGGTCGAGCACGAGCAGGGCGCTGACGAACCTGCGGCCGTCGCCCACCACGGCCGCCTGCGCGATGCCGGCTACGGTCTTGAGCTGCGCCTCCACCGCTTGCGGCGATATGTTCTTGCCTCCTGCGGTGATGATCAGCTCCTTCTTCCGATCCGTGATCGACAGGAATCCCTGCGCGTCGATGTTGCCGATATCGCCGGAGTGCAGCCAGCCGTCCTCGTCGAGCGCTTCGCGCGTGGCCGGCTCGTCTTTCAAGTAGCCGGCAAAGACGTTGGGACCTCGAATGCACACCTCGCCATCGTCGAGGGTCTTCAGCTCGCAGCCCTCCAGCGCGAACCCCGCCTTGCCCGTCCGGTATCGATGGGGAACCGAGATGGTGGCCGGCCCCGTGGCCTCGCTCATGCCGTAGACCTCGAGCAAGGGAATCCCGAGGCTCAGGAAGAAGTCGAGCGTCGCGCGCGGCGTGGGCGCCGTGGAGGTGATTGCGACACGGCAGCGATCGAACCCGAGACGCTCGCGCACCTGGGAGAATACCAGCCGTTCGGCGATGGGATAGGCGAGGGGACGGCGCTCGCCGCGCTGGTCGGCCAGGCCGGCGCGCAGGCCGACATCTCGGGCCCAGGCGCCGATGCGACGCTTCAAGGGGCTGTTGTGCGCGGCAGCGGCCACGATGCGTGCCTGAATCTTCTCCCACACACGCGGCACCCCGAGGAACGCCGTGGGACGAATCTCCCGCAGATTGTCCCCCAGCTGCTCCAGGCTCTCGGCGAACCAGCTGCAGCCGCCGAAGATCATGGGCAGGTGCAGCGACACCAGCTGCTCGGCAATATGGCTCAATGGCAAGTAGCTAATGAGGTTGTCGTCCGGCCCGAGGCCGCCGAGCATGCCCACCGCCGTCTCCGCCGTCCAGGTCAGGTTGCGGTGCGTGATCATCACGGCTTTCGGCGGCCCGGTCGTACCCGACGTGTAGATCAGCGTGCACAACCCCTCGGGCGTTTGCGCGGCCAGCCGATTCTGCAGCTCGTCGTCGGGCCCCTCGTGGCCCAGCTCCAGCAGCGAATCCCACCCGATGATGGCCGGATCGCCCTGGGGGGCGCCGTCCATCACGACGATAGTTCGCAATTGAGGCAGCTCGGCCCGCACCTTCAGGAGCTTGTCCAGCTGGCTCTGGTTCTCGACGACGGCGATATGGGCGTCGCAGTGGCCGGCGATGTACTTGCACTGCTCCGGGCTGGACGAGGTATAGATGCCGGCAGGTACGCCTCCGGCGAGAATCGCCCCGATGTCCCCCAGAAACCACTCCGGGCGATTGTAGCCGATGATCACCACACCGTGCCCGGGTTGCAGTCCGAGCGAGAGAAAGGCCTTGGCGACGGCCCTGGCTTGCTCGTGATATTGCTTCCAGGTGGTCGTTCGCCACGTGCCCGCGCGCTTGACGCGCATGGCCGGGTGGTTCGGCCAACGCTTTGAGGCGCTCTCGATGACCTGCCCTACGGTTTTGTCCATCCCACTCCCTTTCCGACTGGCCCAAACACTGCTGCCCGCCGTCGCTCCGAACCCATGCGAGCCAAACGCGTTCCACGAGAACGCGCGCATGTCAACCAGCGTGCACCCGCGTTGCCAGCACGCTGCGACGCGGCACGGCAACTACCGGCCCGCCCAGCCGCCTCGCCGGGTCGAATGGGCGCGCACATCCCGTCTGCCCGGGAATGGCTCGCCCGCGCGCGCCGCATGATCCCACGGCCATGCGCACAGTGGCACAGTGCGCCAGGGTGCTGCGCGTGCGGCGCGGAATCCGCTGCTTCCAAGAGGGATCGGCCGCCGGCGGGGCGGCACCGCTCTTGCTATCGGACGGAGCATGCGATCGATATCCAAGGGAGTCTCATTCCGCCTCACCGTGGTCTGCGCTCTGTCCGTGTCGGTCTTTCTGCTTTCGGCCTGCGGCGGTCAAGCGATCATCAACCCTGAGCAAGAAGGCGGGGCAGGCGGCACGGCCGGCACCGGCGGAGCTGGCGGCGCCACCGGCGGCGCGGGCGGCGTGGCAGGCGCGGCCGGCACGGCGGGTATCGGCGGCTCCTCGGCGACCGGAGGTTTCGCCGGCACCGGTGGTGTCCCGGTGGACGCCGGGCCCTGGGACGCCGCGCCCGCTTGGTGCTTTGACAACTCCGGCTGCCCTGCGGACAAGTGGTGCGACTTCGAGCCCGCCGCGCCCGGCATGTGCGCGACCGGCGGCAAGGCCGGTGTCTGCACCCCCAGGCCCTCGCCCGCTGATTGCCCCGTCTACGATCAGTGCCCGGGCGCCTGCGGCTGCGACGGCCAGTGGTTTTGCGACGCATGCCAGGCCCACGTCAGCGGTGTGCAGGTGACGACGGACAGCTCCTGGTGCAAGGACACGGGCTCCGGCAGCCCCTGCGGCGGAATCGCAGGAGCCCAGTGCCCTTCCAACGAGTGGTGTGACTTCCCCGCCGATCAGGTGTGCGGCTATGTCGACGGTATGGGCGTATGCCGCAGTCGCCCGCAGGGCTGTCCCGCGGATTGCCCCGGCGTATGCGGTTGCGACGGGAGCTTCTACTGCAACGAGTGCACGGCGAACGCGGCCGGGGTGGACATCACCGGAGGCCAGGAGTGCCTCAACGGCGGCGGATCGGGCACGCCCTGCGCGTCCGACTCGCAGTGCGCGCCGTCGCTGCGCTGCTGCTATCCCTGCGGGATTCCTGGCTGCTCCAACGAGTGCATGCAGCCCGACGCCAACGGGCAGTGCCCGATGTTCCCTTGAACCAGGCAGTCCTCGCGCTTTCGTGTCCGGATTGCGGAAACGCGGCCGTGCGGCCGCGCCGACGAATCATCGCAGCAGCCACATGCCAACCAGGGCCAGGCCGAGCAGCACCAGCACGCCGAACACGCCCAGCGCAATGCCCATGAGCAGAACGCGGTTGCGAGACGCGGCGGGCAACGCCGCGACAGCAGGCTCGGGGGCGAGCGCGGCCAGCGGTGCAATCGGGGGATCCTCCGCGGTCGGCTCGGTCGCGAGGGCCTCATCCTCTTGCGCCATGGCCGTGACGACCGCGGGCTCGGCCGGCGGCGGTACGGAACCCGGGGGCGGTACGGGCGCGGCCTCGATCTGCGGGGCGGCCGGCGGCTCGGGTGCGTTCGCGGGCGGCGCGGGATACTGCGCTATCGTCATGGCGGCCAGCTTCGGTACGCGCACGGGCGGCGCGGCCGAGGGCTTGGGCGGCGGCGCGGCCGAGGGCTTGGGCGGCGGCGCGGCCGAGGGCTTGGGCGGCGGTGCTGGCGGAACCGTGTTCATCGGAGCCGGACGCTCCTGGGTGGACGCCCTGGCCGCACTCTGCAGCTTTCGCGCGGCCACCACGATCTCGCCGACCTTGGTGATCTGCTGCCACTGGGCGCCCCCCTCCTCGGCGACATAGGCGTCCCGCCCGATCTTGCCGTCGATGAGTCCCTGGGCGATGACGTCCGTCGGATGCGGGCCGATCGGTGCCCCGCTCGCCTGGAAGATGAACCAACGTGTCACGCTACGTCTCCGGGCTGGCCGTGAAGGCTCGCGTTAGCCCGTGGCGATCGGCCTGTCAACGCGTAGGAATCCGGCTCCCCCTTTGCGTTGGCCATCCCCCGCGCGATCGGGCTAGGTGCACACGCGGTTCTTGCCACCCTGCTTGGCGCGATACATCGCCGTGTCCGCCGCCTGGAACAAGGCGGCCGCGTCCTGCGCCTGGGCTGGAAACGACGCTGCGCCGATCGAGATACCTGGATGCAGCACAATCCCTTCGCGCTCGAAGTGGTGGGTGGCAATCGCTTCCCGAATCCGCTCTCCCATCGCCGCCGTCGCCGGCAGATCCAGGCCGGGCAAGGCCGCAATGTATTCGTCGCCTCCAAAGCGTGAGCCGATGCCGTGTCCCGAAATCACGCGGCCGATCACGTTGCCCGCCTCCCCGATCGTGTAGGCCCCGAACAGGTGCCCGTGCGCGTCGTTGATCGCCTTGAGCCCGTCCAGATCCATGACCAGCAGCCCGACCGGCACCCCTTTCGCGCGCGCAGTGCCCAGCATCACCTCCAGCTCGGCGTCGAACTTGCGACGAACCAGCAGCCCGGACAGGTCGTCCACGTTCAACATGCGCTCGACCACGACGTCGTAGGCCTGGTCATAAGCGTCCTGCACCTCGAACCGGACGACCGTCCGCGCGAAAGCGATCTTGTCGTTCTTTTGCAGTGCGCAATCGGAGATGCGCCGATCGTTGACGAACGTGCCGTTGGTGCTGCCCAGGTCGACCACGGCCCAGGTGTCGCCCCGATCCTCGATGCGGGCGTGGTTCCACGACACGCCGGCGTCGGTCAGCACCAGCTGGCTGGCGGGGTTCCTGCCGACCGCGACCGTGCCTTCCAGGGTCGTCCGACCTCCGGTTTCGTTGCCGACCAGCACGACGAGCACCGGCCGATACGGTGCCTTGATCGAGCGCAGGACCGCGTTCTGCAGCGACGTGTCGGTGTCGAAGGGCAGTGTCTTGAGCGGCTGGGGGGGGCGCCTGTTGGGCGGGTCGTCGCGGCTGGACACGGGGCAAGGATGACACGCCGCGGGCGCGGTGCCTAGCGCCTTTCCGGGCGGCGGCCGGGGGGTCTCTGGCCGGGGCTCGACACTGTCCGGCAAAGCATCGCGAGGCCCTCGACCCGAACCGGCGCCGCCTTTACTCACGCATGGGTCTACGCAGCAATCCGGACGCCCTGAAGGCGGCCTACGGCTCCTTGTGTGCCTCGGGCTCGCCATTGCGCGGCCGGGACATGGGTTCCCCGGCTCGCGCTTGCTCCTCCAGCGCTCTCGCCAGGTGTCCCTCGGCCGCGCGTACCGCGTCGAACGACCACGCCTGCATTTCCACCAAGGCCGTCTTGGCCGTGTCCTCGCGCGTGACCACGATCGGGCTGCCCGGCGCCCGGTAGGGCGACATCAACGCTGCCCGCCGCAGCCGCTCCGCCGCCTCGGTCAAGGAGCCTTGCTCGATCGGCACCCGCACCCGCACGCTCGCCGTGCCGCGCCCCGGCTCCACGGTCACTACCTCTTGCGCCACGACCCGGTTGGGCACGATCACCACCGTGCCGTTCTCGCACAGCAGCTCGACCCGCAGCAGCCCAATCTCGCGCACGACACCCGCGTGTCCGGCGACCGAGATGCGATCGCCTTCGCGCAAACGAAGCCGCAAGCGCAGCAGTTGGCCGGACCAGACGCTCTGCAGCGGACGGCCCAGCACCAGGACCATCGCCCCCGTCGTCAAGGCCAGCGTCCACAGACCGAAGTCGGGAGCCGCGTCCAGCAGCCGCACCACGACCATCGACAGCACGATCGCCGTCGCTGCGAGCTGCGCCCATCCGAGCCAGGAGGCGAGGCGTCGGTTCGGATCCGCACCCAGGCGCCAGGCGAAGCGCAGCGCGTCGCGTGCGACCCGGCCGAGCAGCCACAGCGCTGCGAGGACCAGGGCGACGAACGCCAGGTTGGGCAGGGCTACCACGTGGCGAAGCGCCTGCGCTTCCGCTGCCCACGGGGACACCCAAGGAGCGGACGTGGTGCTGCCTGCTGCCCCGCCCGGCGGCAGGTAGGGTGTCGTCGAGCACGCTGCCGGCAGCAGCCCTGGGGCGAGCGCCACGATCAGGTGCCGCGGGGTCATCGAACAACCCCCGCCGCGGCGAGCGCCTGCTGCAGCGGCACGCTGATCACGGGCGGAATCCCCAGCTCGCCGTGGGCGCCGGCGCCTTGGTAGAGCAGCCCGGCCGCCTCGAGAAAAGCGAGATACCGGTCGACCTCGGGCTGCGCAATCTGCAGGTGGCGAGCGAGCTCGACGGGTTGAAGGGGCCCGAAGCGCAGCACTTGCGCCAGGATCGCGGTCTCGTGCGGGCCCAGCTTGCCCAGGGATCCGAAGCCCAGGGACATGACACGGTGCAAGCGCGGACGTACCCCGCCCTCCTGCTCGACTGCCACGCAGCGAACCCAGGACGCCATAGCTCTGGACAGATTGCCCCCGCTCACGCGGCGCAGCGTGCGGAAGAACATCATGCGATCGCTGGTGGCGCCGAACCGGTTGAGGGCGCGGCTGAACGCGTGCGTCGGGTAGTGTATGCGCAACCCGCTCAGCGCGTGCCGCGCCTCCACGGCCTGCGCCAGCGCGTAGACGTCCAGCGCCTCCAGGTCGACCACGTGCCCGAACACCGGCCGGATCGGTGCCATCTCCTCCAGCAGACGCAGCGCAAGGCTCGACACCGTCGCCACCCAGAACGCGTGGTGGCGCGTACGCACCATCAGATCCAGCACGTGCTCGAACTGCCGCAGGCCCTCCACGTCCGGCGTCATCCAGTGCTCGAGATCGTCGAGCAGGACCGTGGTGCGGCTATCTCGCAGATGGGCGATGATGTCGCGGTCGCGGGGACGGCATCCAAGCTCGAAGGCCATCGCTGCGGCAAAGCAGCCTTCCCGGGGAACGCGCCATCGCTGCGGCCGGATCACCCGCGGCGCGCGCACGTCGAGCTCGCACATGTTCAGCAGCGACGTCTTGCCCGATCCGTAGTCGCCAACGACCAGCACCCCCGACGGGCCTTGGTCCAGCCAGGTGCGCTCGGCCTCGAGCAGCCGCGCCAGCTGGGCACGGTTGGCCGTGAAGCGTCGTGGTTCGCGCACAGCGTCCGCAGTGAACAGCCGCGCGTACGCGTCCGGCACCTCGCGCACCTGCTGCCATGCGCGCGTCATCGTGCCAAGCTCGGCGGCCGTCAGCGCGGCGCCCCGGTAGCGTACGCGCAGTTCGTGCGATAGTTGGCTGCCGCGGAGGCGCGTCCAGGATTCTCCGGCTCGGTGAGCCGATCGTTCCCAGCGACGGCGCATCGGCGTGGCCAGCTCGACGACCGCACGCCATGCCCGCGTTCCGGCCGCTTCGGACTCCGCCCGCGCCGCTCCGTCCCCTTCGCCGGTGGCGGTCTGCCGCAACTCGGCGAACGCGCGGGCCGTCGCCGCCTCCAAGTCCCCGCGCAGGTTCGCTACGCCTTCGGTGAGCTGCGAGCGAAGCTCGTCGAGCCGCGCGATCGATCGATCCACCGTCTGCCGCACCAAAGCGTTGTCGTCGTCGTCCGCGTCCACCAGCTCCCGGCGCGCCGCGACGGCTTCGTGGACCATGTCCACCGCCTCGCGAATACGGCTCGCCGCGCCGGCAAGCCTGGCCGAGGACTCGTCGGCCCGCTCGTCGACGAAAGGCAGCAGGTCGCGCAGCAACTTCTGCCCGGCCAACTCGCGAAGATGCACGACGCGCGTGGGTACCTCGCGCGGCGATCGCGCCAGGTGCAGCGGCTGGCCGGGGCGATTGACTGGTACCTTGTCGGGCAGCCCCGGTACCAGCTCCCGCAGCGCCACCGCGACATTGTGAATCGTCACGGCCGGACGAAACTGCGACGCGGCGCGATCGAGTCTGCGCTCGGCCTCCTCGGCAAACGCCAGGTGACAGCACTCCTCGAGGGCGTGCAAGGCCTGGCCTTCGGGGAAGGGTTCGGCCACGACGGCTTGCTGCACGGCTTCGATGCGCTCGCGTACCTGCTGGATGACGGGAGACACGCCCTGCGACGCCCGATCGGCGGATGCGAGCAGGTGCGATTCGAGGGCTTGCCGGAGGGCCGTCTGGATGCGGGCCAGATCCGCCGCCACGCGGCACGCGGATCGGGCGGCGTCGAGCTTGGCAGCCCACACGCCCTGGTCCTCCTGCAGGCGGCGCAGCGCCCGGTGAATCCGGGGTTCGACCTTGGAATACCGCAGGTCCCGTGGCGAGAGCACCGGCGTGCCCACGCGCTCCAGCGCATCGCACAGGTCGTGCACTGCCTTTGCCAGCGTCGCGTCCACGTCCTGGCGGATCCCGTCCATGGCCGCCTCGATGTCCGCCCGCAGTGCCGCGGCCACCTCTGCGCCCGGCGCCAGCCCCGCGGCGTACTTGCGCTGCGTCTCGAACACCGACGCGGCCCCCCTGCACCACGCCGCGTACGTGCGCGACGCCAGCTCCGCCACGTGGGGCTCCACCACGACGCGGGCGATGTGCCTGACGTGAATGCGACGCATCGGATGTCCGTCGCGGAACCTCAGGAAGCGCAATGCGATGACGAGCCGCTTGAGCAGCCTCACGCGAGCCGGATCGCCGGGCTGCGGGTCGCGGTGCTTGCGGTCGATCTCCGCGATCATGACCTCCGGCATCGCCGCCACCAGCCCGCGCAGACCGCCCAGCAACGCCTCGCACGAACCTCCCCACGCGACGGCATCGGCGTGGTGAGGCTTCTTGATCCAAGTGAGAAACGCCGCGTTGGCCTCGACCGGCCTAGGGTCGAGCAGGCACCCCGCGGCTTCGCTCCCGAACGTCGACCCCCACCGGCCGATCACCTCCTCGGTGAAATCGCGGCACTTGCCGCGCATCCCGCGCCATAGCTCGGTCACCGCTGTGCGCAGGCCCGCGTCCGTGATCGAGGCCAGCATGTCGTCCAGCGGCACGAGCGACTGACGCTCGGTCGCAGGAGGCGGAATCGAGGGCGCGGCGGCCGAAGACTGGCTGCGCGGGGCAAGCACACGCGGGCCGTCGGCTGCGGGAATCGGCAACCCAAACGCATGCCGCACCGTGATGGGACCCACGAACAGATTGATGGCGACGATGGCCATGCCCATGGTCAGGATCTGCGACTGCAGCTCGGGAAGCTGCTGGGCGGCGATGCCCACCAGGCTCAAGGTGACGCCGGCCTGTGGCAGGTACCCCAGCCAGGCGTTGCGGCGCACGACCTCGGGCTCGCCGCCCACGGCACCGCCGATGCGCGAGCTTACGTAGTAGGCCAGCGCCCGTGCAGCGCAAACCGCAGCAGCCACCGGCAGGATCTTCCAGGTGTTGCGCAGGTCCACCCCAGCCCCCGCGTTGGTGAAGAACACCACGAACACCGGCAGCGACACCAGCGACAACGGCTCGAACAGGTCGTGCTCGTGCCGGGAGAAGTTGCGCACCACGAACCCCGCTGCGATGAACACCAGCAGTAGCTCCAGGTGCAGCGCGCGTCCCAGCTCGGAAACCACCAGGATCATCGCCGCCACGAACAGCAGCATCTCCGCTCGGATGTACTTCAGGTACAGGATCAGCAGCACCCCCAGCAGGGCTCCCCCGCCGATCGAGCTGCCCACCTCCTGCAGCACCATCCACAGCACCGAGACGTCGAGCGCGGTGCCCGGAGCCAGCATCATGCGCGACACGGACACCGCCAGCGCCAGCATCACGACCACCACGATGTCCTTGAGCACCGCGGCGCCCAGCACCAGATCCGCCATCCGTCCCTTGGCGCCCGTCTCCTTGAGCACGGCCAGCACGATCGCGGGCGACGTCCCGATCGACAGCACGCCGAGCACCACGGCCAGCGCCGTGAGCTGTGCGCTTCCCGACAGGTGCAACGGAGCCAACGCCGCGCGCGCGGCCAGCACCACGCCCGCCACCAGCGGCACGGCCAACACCAGCTTCGCTCCTACCGTCGCAAACAGCGTCCGCCAGACCTTGCGAATCTGCGCCAGATCGAGCTCGAGGCCCGCGGCCGAGGCGATCAGGCCCAGCGCAAGCGTGTTGAACATGCGCATCTCGACCACGACCTGCGACGACAGAATGTTCGCTACCGACGGGCCGAGCGCGACACCGGTGAGGATGTAGCCAGTGACCCGCGGCAACTTCAGCGCGTTGCCGACCTCCGAAACCGTGTAGGCAGCCAGCAGCACGAAGCCCACCGCGGCCAGCAGGAGCGGGTCGTGGGCGCCCACGCCGCCCATCTTCAATTCCCGCACGCCCCACATGCCTGCGAGCAGCACCGCCAGCACGACGACGCGCCTCATGTCTGCGCGCCTCCTGCAGCGTCCGCCGCACCCGTCGTCTCGGCCACCTCGCCGGCGTCCAGCAGCACGCTTCGCAGCGCGCGGATGCTCCACAGATCGCTGGCGAGCGTGCCGATGAGCACCGTGGTCAGCACCGCCGACGACAGCTCCGGAAAGCGCTGGGCGAAGTCCAGGCCAAGGGCGACGGCCAGCGTGCCCTGTGACATCAGGCCGTTGCCCAGCCGCGACGCGTGGGCGGGCGTGCTCGTCCACAAGCGCGTGGCGATGCGCGTGAGCACTCGTCGGGCCGCGAAGCGCACTAGCAGATAGGCCACGGGCAATAGCCAGAGCCTTCCTTCGGTCGGCGCCCACAGCGCGCCGGCAAAGATCATCACCAGCACGAACGCCGCGTGCTGCAAACGGTCCATCTCCTCGCGAAGACGCCCGGCGAGCGGTGACGTCAATGCCACCGTCGCACCCGCGATGAGATTGACGAACAGCGGAGAGATGCCCACCGCCGCGCCGATGCCCGAGGCGAAGATGACCGCCCCCAGGCTGGCCAGGAAAATACGAGGCGTGTCCCGCTCGCGACCGATGAACAGGCTGAACAGCAGCCCGCACGCGACGCCCACACCGGCTGCTGCCGCTGCCCAGCGTCCCACACCCAAGCCCAGCTGCGTTGCCGCGTTGGTCGCTCGCGCTGCCGCCTCCACCACACCTGCCGCGAGCACGGCCACCACCTCCGTCGTGGTCGCCGCCACCGCCAGCATCGAGGACACCGGCCCGCGCGAGCCCAGCATCTTGCTCGTGGATTCGACGACGAACGGCGAGGCCACGCTGGCGGCTGCGCCCAACGCCACGCCGAGCCATAGCTGCTCGTGGGTGATGTACAGGTCGAGCGCCCAACTTCCGCGTTGCACCAGCTCGCGGGCCAACAGCGGGGTCTTGTCCGGCTCGGGGATCGCACCGATCGCGACCAACATCGTTGCGCCCCCCACCAACGCGAGCACGCCTCCGCCGGCGAGCAGCCCGGTCGCCGCGTACCGAACCTGCGCCAGCGCCCGCGGCGCGCGCAAGCCGAGCATGAATCCCACCAATCCCAGCAGCAGGGATACGAAAGGCGAAAGCAGCATCAACGAGTCGACCGTGAGCAGGTGCGGCCCTACCTGCGGCCCGATCAGCACGCCCACCAAAAGATACTCCGCTCCGGACAATGCCACGTAGCGCTGCGCGTATTGGGCAAGCAGGTGCCCTATCGCGAAGCTGGCGACCACCACGAACACCAGCAGAAGCGTCAGGCTCACCGCTCCCCGCCCTTCGACGTGGCCGGCGGGGCCGATCGACTCGGCTTCGAAGCCGACGAGTCCTCCTTGCCACCCACCCAAGCAGCCCAAGCCATCTCGGTCGTCGAGCGCGCCGCAAAGCCCGTGGCGTCCAGGATCACGACCCCCACGCGCGCGTCGTCGGGAACCTGTGCCAGCGCCCACTCCGCCGCGTCGTTCGCGCTCTGATGCTGCGCCAGCTGCCTGTAGACCGCGCGCGCGAGTCCCAAGCGCGCCAGGTGCCCCTGGAAGCCCGAGATCGCCACTGCGCCCGCTTCTCCCACGAACAGCGCCGCGCCCGGTATCACGACGTCACCCACGCGCCCCGGCGCCTCGACATCCGAGTCCGCGTCGCTCATCGCGCCCGCGAACGCCCCCGTCGAGTCGCGCACCAGCACGGCGGCCGCTCCGATCGGCACTCGCGGTTCGCTCGCATCGGCCTCGGCCCGTGCATCCACGAGCCCGCCGTCGCGCCGCCCACCGCCCACCAGCCACACCCACGGCGTCCATTCCGGCGGCGACGCATCGGGCGGGCCAGCGTCCGAGACGACCTGCGACGAAACCGACGCGGCTGATGAGGACCCCGCAGCTGCCGGCCCCTCGTCCGTGAGCCCCAGCGATTGCGCCCACATCAGCGCCCCGTCGCCCGCGAGGATGGGATGCGAAGCGCCGCACAACGCCCGCGCCGCACCGATCGGGGTGCGAACTCCCTCGAGCGCCGCCACGCCCGCGAACCAGCACCCCGGACCACTCACCGACGCGTCCGTCAGCAGAGCGTGCTCACCGCCGTCCCCTTTTGCCGCTTCCAGCAACGATGGCGAGCTTTCGATCACCGTCATGCCGTCCACCGCCGCATCGAGCGCGCCTCGCGAGCCCCGTGTCATCGCCGCCCGCGACGCGGCCACGGCGCTGCGGACCGTTTCGACATCCTCCGGCTCCGAGTCGACCCCGCGCAGCGCGATCACCGCGGGCTCGGTGGGCAGACCGCCCTCGGCCGCGGCGCTCGACGACACCGCGGCCATGGGCTCAGCCGGCACCGACGCACTCGCTGCCGGCGCCTCGCCGGACGCGGCATTCGCGATCGACGCCGATGCGGAGCCGGATGCATTCGCGCCGGGCTCGCTTCCGATGTGGCGAATACGGCAGGCCGTGAAGACGGGAGCGAGCAGGCCGGCGAGCGCGAGGCCCAGACTCAGCGCAGCGGCACGACGCAACCGGGCGCGGCCGGGCCGGGTCCGGGAACGGACGAACGCGCGTCGATGGCAGGGCTTCCGCATGCGATGTCGTCGAGCCTACCATGGCAGTCGCGATCGAATGGAGCCCTGCTGGCACAGGCAGGCCGTGCGCCCGTCAGGGCACGTCCGGCCGCTCGGGCCGCGGCTCAGTTGTCCGGGGACGCGATCTCCTTGTCGATCGCGTCGAGCTGTGCCTTGTAGTTCTTGGCGTCGATGTCCTTGGTGGCCTGCTCGATGTAGTCCTCGGGCACCGGCACGTCGTCGTCGCTGACCGTCGGCTGGACGGCTGCGATGGACGCAGCCGTGGCGGCCACGGGAGCCGCGGAGACCGCGGGTGCCTGCGGCGGATTGGAGGAGCTGGGCTCGGGCGCCTTGTCGCATGCAGCCACAGCTCCACAGGCGCACAACGCAAGGGCGCGAATCCACGGCCGGCTCATTGCACACCTCCTGCCGGCGCGCCGACGTGCTTATCCATCCACCGGTCGTGACGGTCGTTTTCCTTGGCGATCAGACTGTCAATGCGTTCGACGGAGGCCGTGTCCTTGGCCCCTTCCGCCAGCTCTCGCATTCTGGCGAGGCGCGCGAGACGCTGTGCATGCCGGGTCATCTCCTGCCGCAACGCCGCAGGCGGCATCGGCTTGTCAGCCTTGCGCAGCCGCGCGAGGACGTCCGCCTTCGCAGCTGCCCGAGCCTCACGGCGCGCCTTGGCGAGATCTTTGCGCGCATCGAGAATCTCCTGCGCATCCTTCTTCGCCGCGGCCCCCTTGTCCTTGTCCTCGGGCCCCTTGGCCTCTGGACCCTTGTCCTTGGCCTCTGGACCCTTGTCCTTGGCCTCTGGACCCTTGCCCTCCGGGCCTTTCGCCTTCCCGTCGTCGTGCTTCTGATCGCCGGCGGCTGGTCCGTGCCCGGGCTGCGCCCAAGCACCGCTCGAAGCCACCATCAGCGCTGCCGCAACCGGAAACGCCATGAGGAGTCTCTTCGACCATCGCTTCTTCATGTCTACCTCGTTGTCGGGGTACATGCCGCGACCCGACTGTCCGCAGCCCAGCCCCCCTCATCCCGCCACCGTTCGCTCGTGCGGTCAAGAAATATCTGCCCTGCGATCGAGCGGCCGAATGTTCGAACGGTCCCTTGATTGGCGCTGCAACTGCACCATGCCCTACGGACCGTCCAAGCCGCGGGCGACGATCTGGAAAGCGCCGTTGCCGTCCTGAGCGTCTTCCCAGGCGACGACGAAGTTGCCGTTCGTATCGGAGGCGAGGGCGGGGCTCCGTTGGTCGCCGTCCGTGTTCGTGTTCGCGAAGATATCACCGAATCCGTCGCAGCCGCCCCGAGACAATCCGCGCACCTTGACGTCGTGGTTGCCCGCGCCGTCGCCCGACGACGAATCGTCTACCCAGGCAAAGACGGCGGCGTCGTCGTTGGTGAGGGCGACGTCCGGTGAGAGCTGGTCGCCCGACCGGACGCTGTTGACCGTGCGGTCGATGAAGGCGGCCGAGCCCAGGTCGTCTCGCTCGTAGGCGAGGGGCGTGGCCATGTCGTAGTCGAACGCGAAGCGGTGGTCCGACGACGTGGGGTCGCTGGGTTGGTGTAGTACTGCGTGTCGGTCAGCAGCACGATGGAGAAGGGATCGCAGGCGTTTCCGCAGGCCTCCTTGCAAGAGACGGAAGCTGCGTCGCAAAGGAACCCGGCTGGACAATCCGCTGCGGCCCCCATGCCAGGCAGCCCTCGGCCGTCCGCTGACACGTCCGGATGCCCACGGCCGCGCATTCCTGGGCGCCCTCCGCAGCGCAAGGAGCCTTGCACGACCCCGCGCAGGCTCCGGCCTGGCAGATTGTGCCCTCCGTGCAGACGCGGCCGCACTGCCCGCAGTTCCTGCTGTCCCTGGAGGTGTCGACACACTGCCCGCCACACCACGCTTGGCGACCGGCACAAGAAGTGCCGGTCGCACCGGGCAGCCCGCCGTCATTGCCCGGGTCGATCGCGGAAGGTGGGCCCGCCGAGCTGTCGCCGGAGCTGCCGCAGCTTGTCGACAGCACACAGATCCACGCGCCGATGGCACACGGGACAACACGTGAGAGGCGTCGCGACGGGAGCATGGGCACCTCGGTCGGTGGGAGACGGCTCACCAGACACCGGATCGGATGGAGACACATGGGCGTGTGCCGGGCACGGCGCGCTGGTATCACACCTTCGCGCGTTCCGCCTCAGAGCACGATCTGCACACCGACCGCGCCCGACGCGGCCGGCAGCTTCACCCACGCGGCGCCCGCGGCCTTGTCCCACAGCCACCCGGTCGCTGCGGCGTCGAGCTGGGCGCGGTCTGCTTGCCGGGGCAGGGCAGTCGTGCCCTGGGCGATCGACGCGGGAGCCTGCTCGAGCTGAACGCGCAGAATCGTGGGCTTGGAAGCCTTGGACAGAGATACCTCCACGCTCGCAGCCGACGCCGACACCGTGATGTCGGTGAGGCTGTCGTCGTCTTCATGGAGAGCAAAGTCGCTCTGTCCTGATGCCGGCGGGACCACGAGCACGGTCCAATGCCCTGCCGACGCTGACGTTCCCATTCCGGTCACGTCGTCCGACACATTCATCGGCACGATGGCGCCCTGCCTCAGGAAGATGGGAATGTGCCATCCCTGGGAAGCATCATAGCTGGTGAGCACGGTGCCTCCGTCCCTGGCAGGCTGGGACGGAGCCCACCAGTCGAGCCATCGCGCCCCGCTAGGCAGGGCCACATCGCGCTTTCCGGTGGCATCCAGGATGGGCGCCACGAGGAACGCGTCGCCGAGCATGAACCGGTCGTCGCCGGCCCACCCTTCCGGCGCATAGCTGTTAGCAGTTTCCCGGTCGGGCCTGTCCGGACAACTAGCAACACTCGACTAGCAACACGGAACGCCAACGGGGAATGGCTACGCGCTTTGGTCGGCGCGGCGCCGGGC
>JAJZQG010000099.1 GCA_021847645.1 Myxococcales bacterium | reverse complement strand
GCACGCGACCTCTGGTGCCCTTCGTTTCCCCGCCGAGCTTCGCTGGCGTTCCGTGTTCGCGTTCCTGTTGCTTGTTCCTAGCTGCTAGTTTTCCGGAAGGCTTTTCGGATGGGGTCTGGCTATGACGGGGTTTCATGGCTCCGGCTTCGCCGGTCGCCAATCGTTCGTGTGGGTTGACTGCCCGCTGCCGTTGCCAACCTCGGTGCTCAGTGGGACACGGCCGGCTCGGGCACCGAAGGCGGCTGCGGCTGCGAGCGGATGTCCGCCAGACCGTCCTGCGTCGCATGGTCAAGCGCGTTGAGCTGCTCCTGCTTGACCGGGCTGTTGTAGTCGGCGTCGGACAGCTGGCTGGTGCTGAACGACGGCGTCTGATAGCCGCAGGGCCAGTCCTGCATCATCTCGCGATCGGGGTACTTGCCCAGAACCATGCGGTGCCCTTCCACGTCGCGCAGCACCAGGGGCGGGACGGCTCCCTCGTCGAGCAGCAGCTTGCCGAAGGCCAGCAGGCGAACCTCGTGGGAGTCGGCGGTGAGTTGGTCGTAGAACCGCGCATAGACGATCGGTGTCCCCGTGGAGTCGTAGACGCGTCCGACGATCTCGAACGGGCCCGGTTGCGTCACCTCGATACCCACGTAGAAAGCCACGGAGCCATTTTCGATGGCGGAGCGCGCCGTGCCGGTGAACTTGCCCGGCGGAGAAGCGGTCTGAATGAAGGTGTACGCAAGCGTGCCCTTCTCTCCCTCCGCTTCCAGGTCGACATACAACAAGAGCCCCGCGGCGACTCCGTCGGACGGCGGTGTCACGGTGCCTGACCAGGTGCCGTCGCCCGCCATTTCGTCGGGAGGCGCGCCATCGTCGTGGAACTCCACTCGGCCGACGACCGTGGGGGCAGCGCCTTGGGTCTGCGCTTCGCGCACCAGCTCGGAGCGTGTGAGGTTGATCGCTACGGGCCTGTCGCCGCCCATGGCGGAGAATGTTGCAACGGCGCTCTGGCCCGGCATCAGATAGACGCGATCCTGGTTCTGGACGATCTGCACCTTGCCGCCCCGGGGCTTGCCATCCGGGCCCCGCGTGACCGAGCCACCCAACCCGCGCATGGTCGGCTCGACGTGGTGGGGCATGAGCAGGTCCGTCTTCATCGCGAGCGGCTGCGACTCATCCGGGTACCGGTACTTTTTCAGAAGCTCGGCTCGCGTCTCGTTCATGCGTGAGAGAAAGCGCTGCTCGGGCGTCTGGGAGGCGGCTGTGTCGTCCAGACCGTTCGGCTGGATGGTGGCCGAGCGATGCTGCTCGCCCGCTGGCTGGAAGCCGGCGCCTGGGCCCGGCGCTGGGAAGCCCAGAGGGGCTACGATGGGACCGTGTGTGCGGACAGGCTCCGGCTCGCGGGAATGCCCAGGGAAGGAATTGCGCAAACCTGCGCACAGCAGCACCGCCAGGACACCGATCACCGCCAGCACCAGGGCCAGCCGTCTTCGGTCACGCATCGACCACCCTTGCTAGCGCGCGTACTGGGCCATCAACGGCGACACCACACCCATGATGCCGCCGGAGCCGCCTTCCTGGCAAGGGTAGGAGCCCACGATACAGTGCCCGTAGCTGCCGTTGTTGCCATCCACGAACAAAGCCAGCGTGTGGTCCCACCAGCTGCCGCCGGAGATGCTGCCGCCCGTGTTGGTGTCGGATTGCGTGCCGCTGACCTGGCGGAAGTGACCCGTGGAGTGGAAGGCTTCCACGCTATCGTTGGCCGCCCAACTGTAGCAGACGCCCCACGTGCTGCTGTGACAGGGGAAGATCGTGTTGGTTGCGGAGGACCAATCGCCCCCAAGCACCGTGTACACCCAGCCCATCGTGTGATCCCCGAGCAGGTCGTGGTTGTACATCGCGCGCACCGTACCGGTGTGAAGGTCGCTGTCGATGTCGTAGCCCGTCAGCCAGCTTCCCGCGTTCGCAAGCTCGGAGCCGCCAGCCGCCGACCCCCCGGTCACGACCCAGATCACGTTCCACGGATTGCTGGGGTTAAAGGAGTAGGCAAAGGCGTAGCCGAGCTGGGCGCAGCCCGCGCTGTGGCAAGTGACGTAGCAGCTGTTGCCTCCCGTGCAGAAAGCGTTGAGCGCGGTGACGATCACCCCGTTGGTCGCCGAGATATGGGCGGAGCCGTCGTAGTCGACGGCCACCGCGTTCACCCCGGCGACCAAGCCCGAGGCTGTCGCCTGCGCGCAGCCGCACTGATTGCCTCCGGCCTGGTCGGCGCACGTGCAGGCCCACGCAGGGTTCGCCGCCCATCCAGCGTGGGACCAGTAGCTGACGCCACTCGGCGTGCCACCCGAGTTCCGCCCGTGAATCCAGAGCGTGTAGTTCGTCGCCGATGCTTCCGTCGAGAGGGTCAGAGCAGCAAGTCCAGCAATGATGCACAGAGCGTTACGCATGGGAGGTCTCCTCCTCGGTCCCGCACGGGTGCGATCGGCGTGCCACGGCGCCCCCTACCGCCCCGACCGCCCGGCAACCCTTAACATCGCCGAGAATATCTCAGCCCAAGTGTATCCAGCCGCCGTTGCCTCTCCTCTCGTTTGTCCACTTGTTAGACAATGGAATGTCCCAAGTCTATCCTGTGGACATCCCCGCGCCTCCCCGCTCTCTCGGGACGTTCGTCAGCCCGCGGCGCGAGCCGACGCCACCGCACCCGTTAGTCCCTTATGGGCGAAGTCTTTGGCTGATCTGCAAAGAAATCGCCGGGCCCAAAGCTCCCCTGTTTGGTTCCGGCTTGCCGGGACGGGTGGGGGTAGCAACCAACGGGAGCGTAGGGGCGAAACCCCTGCAATCGGCGCCCGGCCCTGCCGGGTGAGGGCCATCGCAATTCCAATTGATCCCCGGCCATTCCCCCGATACCGTGCGCCCATCATCTGGCTCACAGGAGGAGAGGATACATGGCTGAGCCTACTGCACCCGTCCGTACCTACGAAGACCTTGTCAACCGCCTCGGACCCGCCACCGACGAGGACCTTCGCCAGCACTTCCTCGGAATCCATGACGCCATCCCCGTCGAATGGGGCAAGCAGGTCGCCACGCCGCGCATCGCCAAGAACGCGCTGCACATCCTGTGCGACGCTTACTCGTTTCTCAGCAGTGCCACCGACGAACAGCTCGAGTTGCTGGCAGCGGTGAACGACGAGACGCTCAAGCTCGCCACGAGCGCGGTGCTGCGAGCGCGGGAGCTGTACGACTCGCGCCGTCAACAGCTGACCGGCAGCCACGAGCAGACGGCGAAGCTGCACGACGCTTCAGATCAGGGGCGCGAGCAGGCAGTGAGCCAGCGCAACGTGCTCCATGGCGTCCTGACGAAGATCATCAAGGGCGTCGAGCCCTGGCAAGGGCGGCTCGAGGCGGCTTATTCCAAAGCGGAAGACGACGCCTCGCTGGCTGCCACGATGGAAAAGATGGTGCAGGAGGGCAGGACGCTGCTCAAGGAAAAGAAGGATGCGGGCATCGTCGCGCGCCGTCGCACAACTCGCTTGTCAGCGTCCTGGCTCGACAAGATGGCCGCGGTCGGCGCGGAGCGACAGCGGCATGCTGCCGAGCCGGTCGGGGTCAACCCAGCGCCGGGCATCTCGCCCGCGGATGTCGACCTTCGCGACGGCTGGGCGCTGATGCTTCTGGACGACATCGCGACAGCCTTCGACCACGCCCACGATGCCGATCCTACGGTGCCGCGCATCGACGTGCGGGGGCTTCGCAGCGCGCTGCGGCCGCGCTCGGGCAAGGCGGCGCAACCGCCGCAGGTGGAGCCGGCGCAGGACCAGGCACCGCTGACGTGAAGCGGATTGCTTGACAGGGCCGGATGACCCCCTTCGGAGATGGAGATGACCCCCTTCGGAGATGGAGATGACCCCCTTCGGAGATGGAGATGACCCCCTTCGGAGATGGAGATGAGGGCGCGGTAGGCCAGGAGGGGCGCGAAATTCCAGAGGGTTCGGCTGCTCGTCCCAACGTCGACACGTCATGACGGCCTGAATTCCAAGGCGTTTCGACGTAACAAGCGCGGAATGAGCCCGCGAAGCAAGCACAAGCGCACACGAAACTACAAAGTGCGACCGGTGCGGTGACGCGCCAGTTTCGGCCCCTCGCCATCCTCACTTGATATTTGCACAACGCGCTGCGATAACGCCGCGCACACTTTGGGGCACAGCGGGGCTGCGTCCCAGGAGATCAGCATCTCGCACAGGAGGGCACCATGGCCCATCGATCCACCATCACCGGCTTGTTCCTCGTTCTTGCTATTCCTTCCCTCGTCGCCATCGGCTGCTCCGGTGCCGACGGCGCACCCGGCGCCACCGGCGCCACCGGTCCCGCTGGCGAACAAGGCTCCACCGGCCCCACCGGCCCTGCCGGCACCTCCAACCCCAGTGTCAGCGGCATCACCCCCGGAGCCGCCTTCCTCGACCGTTCGGTCGACGTCACCATCAGCGGATACGGCACCGAGTGGACCGACGACACCGCCGTCGACTTCGGCCCGAACGTCACCGTCAACAGCCACAAGGCGGCGAGCCCCACCGCCATCGTCGCCAACCTCACCGTCGGTCCCGACGCCACGCTCGGAGCCCGCGACGTAAAGGTCGGTGACATGACCTACGCCGGAGCCTTCAAGCTCCAGTCTCCGCTCGGCCTCAACGTGATGGGCACCATCGCACAGGGCTCTGTCGCCACCATCGAAGCCAACAGCCTCGACTTCACCACGCCGTTCGATACCACCTACACCGGCGACGGCCTGTTCACTCCCATCACGTACACCAACATCCAGATCTCGGCCATCCCGGGACTCACGACCTCGCTCAGCACCGTCGAGCCTTACAAGCTGAGCATGATGGCGTTCATCGATGTCGATACCGCGGCGGGAGCCAAGGACTTCGACGTGGTCAGCGGCCCTGCCGGCAACCAGGTCCACTTCCCCTATCCAGGCGCGCTGGACGTCACGGCGCGCACGGCGACGGCCGTGAGCGCGGGCACCCCGGCGACCGGCAACATCACCGACGCGTACAGCTCCGCGCTGTACACGTTCACGCCGAGCGCCGGTGACCACCTGCTCAACCTCGCGGTCACGAGCACCAGCAGCAGCGCGACCCCAGGCGTGATCATCCTGCCCAAGAGCGGCAAGTTCGCCGACATGGTCAAGTACGCCGCCGCCGCCACCCTCGCGACCACGTCCACCGATCCCTACTACTTGGTCGTGTGGGACAACACCGGCGCAGCGAACTTCGACTACACCGTCAAGGCCGACGAAACCGCGGTCAACAGCTTCGCCGAGTCCGAGCCCAACGACACCTACCAGACCGCGCAGACCGCGCCCGCCTTCCCCATCCTGTTCAAGAACGCGAGCCTCTCGAGCATCGACGACCAGGACTGGCTCAAGGTCGATGTCGCTGCCGGCGACGTCGGCAAGTCCATTCACGTGGTCACCATCCCGGGCGACGCCTACACCGACACGGTCGTGGAGGTATTCGCGAGCGACGGGACGACCTCGCTGGGCGGGCCGAGCAACGACTCGAGCTACCACGAGGATTGGCTGAGCGCTCCGACTACCGCGGCCGGCGCGTACTACGTGAAGATCTCGGCCAGCTCGTACTTCTCGTCGTCCGCCAAGAACTACCAGGCCATCATCACGCTCGAGTAGCGGCACCCACGGCCCGGCGAGCCGGGACGCCCCACGCATTGCCTCCGCTCACCTGACGTCGCTCAGCCGACGGTTCAAGTACATCGCGCAGAACTTCGGCCCGCACATCGAGCAGTACTCCGAGCTCAGCGCGCAGTCGTCGCTCGCCGCCTCGGCGTGCATGCTCCTGGCCTTCTCCGGATCGAGCGAGAGCTCGAACTGTGTATCCCAGTCGAACGCGAACCGCGCCCGCGACAGGGCGTCGTCCCGATCGCGCGCGCCGGGACGCTTCCTGGCGATGTCGGCGGCATGCGCCGCGATCTTGTGCGCGATGATTCCCTGCCGCACGTCGTCCAGGTCCGGCAGCCCCAGATGCTCCTTGGGCGTCACGTAGCAGATCATCGCCGCTCCGGCGTACGCCGCCATCGTGGCCCCGATGGCGCTCGTGATGTGGTCGTAGCCCGGAGCAATGTCCGTCACCAGCGGCCCAAGCACGTAGAACGGCGCTCCGTCGCACACCTCGATCTGACGCTTGATGTTCATCTCGATCTGATCGAACGGCACGTGCCCCGGCCCCTCGATCATGATCTGCACGTCCTTCGCCCACGCTCGACGCGCCAGCTCGCCAAGCACGCCCAACTCCGCGAACTGGGCGTCGTCCGACGCGTCGGCCTGGCACCCGGGCCGAAGGCCGTCGCCCGCCGAGATCGTCACATCATACTTGCGGCAAATCTCCAGGACGTCGTCCCACCTGCTGTACAAGGGGTTCTGCGCGCCGTGCTCGAGCATCCATTGAGCCATGATCGCTCCGCCGCGCGACACGATTCCCGTGATGCGCCGCTTCGCCAACGGCAGATGCTCTCGCAGCAGCCCAGCGTGCAGCGTCATGTAGTCCACGCCCTGCTTCGCCTGGTGCTCGATCATGTCGAGCAGATCGTCGGACGACATCGCGCCCGCCGAGCCGGTCTTCTCCAGCGCCTGGTAGACCGGGACGGTACCGATCGGCACGGTCGAGTGCTGGATGATCGCGGCGCGGATTCGATCGATGTCCCCGCCGGTCGACAAGTCCATGACCGTGTCCGCGCCGTACTTGATCGACCACCTGAGCTTCTCGAGCTCCGTGTCGATCGTGCCGGTCACCGCGCTGTTGCCGATGTTCGCGTTGATCTTGCAGGACAGCGACATGCCGATGCCGACCGGGTCCAGCTCCACGTGGCGGACGTTGGCCGGTATCACCACCTTGCCCTTCGCGACCTCGTCGCGGAGAGCATCCGCGTCGACGCGTTCGGAACGCGCCACATGCGCGATCTCCTCGGTAATCACGCCTCGTCGCGCGAAGTGCATCTGCGTTTGATTCGGACTGGTCGCGCGGCGCGCGACGGCTTGGGCTCGGTTCATCGCATCCTCGATAGGGTGATCAGGGAAGGCAGCGCAAGAGGTTCGAGTCGAAGATCGTCACTCGTCCGCGCCAAAGCTCATGAGCGCCAAAACCGGCGCCGTCCCGAGCTTTCGCCGCCCGTGGAGGAAGGACAGCTCGATCACGAACGCGAACGAGTCGACCTCGCCCCGCTGCCGGCGTACGAGCTGGGCAGCCGCCGCGGCCGTGCCTCCCGTGGCGAGGAGATCGTCGACGACCACCACACGCGCCCCGGGGAACAGGGAGTCCTTGTGCATCTCGAGCTCCGCGGAGCCGTACTCGAGCGAGTAGGCGACCCGATCCACCGCCGCAGGCAGCTTGCCCGGCTTGCGCACGGGGACGAAGGCGGCGTTGAGCCGCGCCGCCAGCGCCGCTCCGAAGATGAACCCGCGCGACTCGACCCCCACCACCACATCGATCCGCCGCTGCAGGTAGTGCTCCGTGAACGCGTCGATCACCACGTGGAATCCCACCGGGTCGCCCAGCAGCGGCGTGATGTCCTTGAACAGAATCCCCGGCTGGGGGAAGTCCGGTACGTTCCGGATCAGCTTGCGAATGTACTCCGCCCGTCCACCTTCGCTCCACAATCCCGACTCGCTCATCCCTTCCTCCTCGCTGCCTTCGCTCGCTCCAGCTCCGCCACGACCACGGCCGCCGGATCCGCGCCGTCCATTTCGTGCGGACGCAGGGGCAGACTACTTACGCCGACCTGGCCGTCATCGAAAGCCCGCGTGTCCGTTCCTTGCTCGCCCTCGTTGCGGACCCCCGGTCCGCCGATCCACAGGTACTCTCGCCCCCTGGGATCCCGACGAAACTCGACGCCCTCGCCGTACACGCGACGCCCCGGGCGAGTCACGCGCACCGGCCAGTCGAGGCCTGGTGGAACATTCACGTTCAGCACGGGCGGCGTCCCCCAGCGTCCCTCGCACGCGATGACCGCCCGCGCGACCTCCGCACACAGCGACGCCGCGGCCTCCAGATCCGCATGTTGGTCCGCCGACACGGCCAAGCCAGGCACCCCGCGCATCGCTGCTTCCCGCGCCCCGGCGACGGTCCCGGAGTAGTAGACGTCCAGCCCGAGATTCAGCCCTTCGTTGAGGCCCGAGACGACCAGGTCGGGCCTGCGCGGCAGCACCCGTTCGCCGGCGAACAGCGCCACGTACACGCAGTCCGCCGGCGTGCCGTCGAGGCGAAACCAGTCCCGCCGCACCTCGCGCAGTCGCAGGCCCGCGTGCAACGTGAGCTTGTGGCTGCACGCGCTTTGCTCCTTGTCAGGCGCCACCACCACCACCCGCGCCGCCTTCGAGAGCGCCTGGGCCATCGACACCAACCCACGCGCTTCGTAGCCGTCGTCGTTGGTCAGCAAGATCAGCGGCCGGCCGTCCGTCTCCGGCCCCTCGCTGCTCGATCGTCCTGCTCGCATCGCACCTTGCCTCGCCTACTCCAACACCACGGCCCCGTCCCGCATCGCATCCCGCAACAAGTCGTCACAGCCGTGCGCGAGCGGCCACGGGATGTCGCTCGCGTCGAAGGCGCGGGCCTCCCGGATCTCGAGCGGGTTGGACGGCGACAGGCGCGCAGCGTCCACCACGACCTGCACGACCACGGTGACCGCATGAAAGCGGGGATCCCGATCCGGACGCGAGTACACGCCGACCACACGCCCGACGCTCACCACGTGCGCGCCGGTTTCCTCGGCGACTTCGCGCACGAGCGCGCTCGACAAGGTCTCGCCCCACTCGAGCGTTCCCCCGGGAGGCGCCCAGGTGCCCGTGTCGCTGCGCCGGACCAGCAGCCAACGGCCATCCTGCGTTCGCGCCGCGGCCAGCACGCCGACCACCGGATGGTGCAGCGCGTGGCGAGCCATCTCGCGGAGAATGCTCCACGCAGAACGCGGGAGTCGGGAGAGCGGGGCGAGGGACACGTCGCCCTTCTAGCATGCGGATCGCCGGCTTGGTGCAAGGACTTCCCGCACGCTCGCGCGAGGCTCTCACGTTCGCGGAACCGGCCTGGCCACTTGGCCCCCGATGCGCAGCACGACCTGCCCCGCCTCTTCGTCCGTCACCGGTGCCAGGGAGGTCTGCGCATGGCGGGAAAACCTGGCCTCAAACGCCCCGCCCTTGACCCGCACGTAGAGCGCGCCGTCCGACGACACTTCGAGCCCGTCAGGGGCCATCGCCTCCGTGGTCCCGTCCGACAATTTCAACACGACGCGACCGTCCTCGAGCGCCACCGACCTGACCACATACGGCACGTCGTCCACGTGGAAGTACGTCCAATCGTACCCGTTCGTCAGGATGTAGCGGCCGTCGTCCGGGTGCCGTGCAATCCAGGTGTGCAGCGCTCGTGCGAGCGCTTCGTTCTCGACCAAGGCACCGTCATGCCAGAAGCGCCCCTCCCGATCGAGCCTGATGGTGCTTTCCCGGCTGGCCCCAGGAGGCGGCGCGAGCCGAAAGAATTCGGGATGGTCTCCTGGCTTCACCTGGGTTCTCCCGCCGTGGCTGCGGGTTGCCACGACACTCTGAGAGGTTGGATGAACGGCGCTGTCCCGTGGTTCTGCCCCTCCACGGGTGGCAGGCGCCACAAAGATGATCCTTCGTCGCTGCTCGCGCTATACCCCGCCCATGAGCGCTCGGCAGCCTCCGACAACCAGGGAAGACGACATCCGAACGTACTACGACGACTTCGCCGCTCGCTACGAAGCCGAACGCAGAACCGTCCGCCCGGACGGCTACCATGCGTTGCTCGACGACCTGGAGGTGGACTTCGCGCTTCGGTTCGGCGGTGGGCGCGACGTGCTGGAGGTCGGGTGCGGGACAGGCCTGATCCTGCAGCGGCTCGCAGCCGAGTGTCGCAGCGCCCGCGGCGTGGACTTGTCCCCGGGCATGCTGGACAAGGCGCGCGAACGAGGGCTCGACGTGCAGGTCGGCTCCGCCACGGAGTTGCCTTTCGAGGACGACTCGTTCGACATGGTCTGCTCGTTCAAGGTGCTCGCGCACGTCCCGGAGATCGGAAAGGCTCTGCAAGAGATGGTTCGGGTCACGCGCCCTGGCGGTCACGTCCTGGCCGAGTTCTACAACCCCGTGAGCTTGCGGGCCCTCGCGAAGCGCCTTGGGCCGGCCCGATCCATCAGCGACGCTCGCAAGGAAGACGCGGTCTACACGCGCTTCGATGCTCCGTGGCAGGTCCGCCGAATGCTTCCGCACAACACGCGGATCGTGATGTCACGAGGCGTGCGCATCGTGATCCCGACCGCGCTTGTCATGCGCGTTCCCGTGGCACGCACCGTCTTTCGCAAGCTCGAGTGGGCGCTGTGCGACGGACCGCTGTCACGACTCGGGGGCTTCTGGATCGCAGCGATCCGCAAGGACTGACCGGCTTCGGGCAACGCCGGGCAGGCTACTGCGAGAAGAACGCGAACGGGATATTGGCGCGCGACTCGCCACTCGACGGCGGAAAGGTCCACGCCATGACGCGCTGCTGAACGCACGATGCCAGCCCGGGATAGCCGTCGCCCCCGGACGCGTTCGCGCTCACGACGCGGCCGCTCGAGCCTATCGTCACCGAGACGCTGACCTTCGCGGACGGGGGTGCGGACGGGTCGCGGGCCGCCAACGCGGTGTCCCAGCACCGTCGCTTCACCGTGGAACGCTGCGACGCAACCACGCGCTCGATGTCACTTTGCTCGAGCTGGGCAACGCTGCCGCCGCCCGGTGTGGGCCCGCCGACCGCTGGGCCGCCGACATTCGGACCGTCTCCGAGCCCCACGTGGGGAGCGCCTGCCGTGCCCTTGTTGGGCTCGGCCGTCTCAGCGGCCCCCGGCGCACCAGGCGTCGCGACCGGGCCGCCCGCGCCCGTGCGTGCCGCGACAGCAACCTCGTTGATGTCGTGGGTGCTGCCACTGCTGTCCGCGGCCCGAGGCGTGCCCGGGTTCGTCGGCATCGGCGCGGCCACCGTCACCACTTGGATCGTCGGAGGCGGAGCGACAGCCTTGTCGCCCGTGAATACCACCACCGCGCCGGTCACACCAAAGCCTGCCGCCAGCGCAATGAGCACGTACGCCGCGGGATGCAGACGGACCTGACGCCTGACACCCACCGCGAGATCCTCGACCAACGATCTGCGCGCCATCGAGTCGTCGGGCGGGACCGACGGACGCATGGGGAGCTCGACGCGCGCCGAGGGGGCTGGCCCCGCCAGCATCGCCGCTCCTGCTGCGGGTGAGGGCGTGGGCTGGCCGGAAGCCGCGAACGGGTCAGCCGTCACCTGCCCGTACGCCGCCAGCATGGAAGGCGCCTGCGCCACGACGGTCGCCATGTCCTCGTCCACACCAACCGGCGCAAGGGGAACCGTGGGCGAAATTTCGGCGAGTCCGGAGCCGATGGCGGGTTGGGCCGGGCGTGCGGAGGGCACTCCCGTCCCTGTGGCAGGCGGTGGCTGGGAAAGCGGCTTGCGGCCGGACGGTGCTGGAGCCGGCAACCAAGAGGAGCGGCTGGATTGCTCCCTCGCCTCGTTGAGCAGCGTCAGCAGCTCGGGAAACGAGCGCAGGGGCAGCCACTCCTCGAAGCCCTCGCGCCATACCAACGAGTCTTCGTTGATCACGCCCTGCGCTGCCTTCTGCCGGATGGCCGACAAGCGAACAGGGCCCAGGGGGACACCGTTGATGCCGACGTACCACTCCTCGCCGGCTCCGGCCGACAGCACCTCGATAGCGGCGGAGACGTCGGAATCCGCCGCGCTGCGCACGGTTCGCTGAAACGCGCCGGCAAGGGCGCCGGGCGCGGACGAGGGCGGCGCTACGGGCGCGGGACGAGGCGGAGCAACGGGCGCGTTTGCCGCGGCAGACGGAGGTGCGGGGCGTGCGACGCGAGGTGCGGCGATGGAGGGTGCTTTCGCCGGGCGAGGCGGTCCTGCCTCGCCGGACTTCGGCGCAGAAGCCGACGCTGGCCGGGTTTGGGGCGGTTGCTGAGCGACGGGCGCCGCGGCCGCCGGCTCGAGCGCAGGGACGTCGATCATCTGCCCACACTTGCGGCACTTCATCCGCACCGCGCGCCCTGCGAGCTTCTCGTCCGCGATCTGGTACTTTGCCTTGCAGTTTTCGCAGAGGAATCTCATCGGGGTCTCACGCGGACGGCCTTCGAGGCAGCAGGGAGGTCATGTCGTGTGGCGTCACCTTTGGATTAGAGCAGCCCCAGAAGGAGCTCTTTGATCGATTGCCGAGTCGCTTCGTCCGGCGCGACAGCTATCGCTCGCTCCCAGGTCTCGATCGCTTTGTTCCGGAAGCCTGCCTTCTGGTAGAGCACCGCCAGGTTCTTCATGGCCGGGAAGTGGCGAGGATTGATGTCGAGAGCTCGCTCCAGGTGTTGGATCGCTTCATACAGCAGGCCCTTCTTGCCGCAAAGCAGAGCCAGGTGAAAGTGCATCCGGTACGCCAGAGGATCGATTCCAATTCCGCGCCTCAGATGCTCGATCGCGCCGTCGATGTCGCCGGCCTGGTAGGCGGCTACGCCCGCCGCCAACGCCTTCTCCGCCTCGGAGGACGCATCGGCCTTCCCCGCGTCCTGCGCGGGCTTGGCCTGCCGAGCCGCAACGTCATCGATAGCCTTCAGGATGTCCGCGATGCGGAAGGGCTTCTCGATGTAGCAGTCCACCCCGTAGCTCGACTTGACATCCTCGGCGTAGCGCCACCCCCGGTACACGGCCGAGATCATGATGATGGGAATGTGGCCGTACTTCTGGCTCCCCTTGATTCGCCGCGCGATCTCGAAGCCGTGCACCTCGGGCAACATCGCGTCCAGGATGATGATGTCCGGCACCTGCTCCTTGACGATCCTCAACGCCTGCAGCCCTCGGTCGGCCTCCACGACCCGATATCCGCGATCCTTGAGCAAGCGCCCAAGCATCTTCCGGATGTCCGGCTCGTCGTCCACCACAAGAATCGTGCGCCCACCGACCGACGGCTGAGCCTCCGAGGACGGCCCCCCGGCGCCAGGAAGTGAGCCCGGCAGGTCCGTCACCACCGACACGTCCCCCGACATGTTGCCGAACTCGCCGTCGTTCAGCTCACTGCGCTCCGCCGCACGGCCCGTCGCGTCATCGACCACCACCTCGGGCCCCACGGGAGCCGTCTGCTGGTGCGACGGCGGCTCGGCCTCCTGCTGGGGCGGCAGGGCGCCCATCCGACGCAACGTTTCTTCCGGGCAACGGGGCGCCACATAGAAGGGTTCGCCTCGATTCTTCAGGTCGTAGGCCGATGCCAGGGCGCGCTGCAGCTCGTTCGGAAGCGCGACATAGGGATAGACCTTCTTGCCCGTAACGAACTCGAGCTCGTCGATGATGTGCTTGTCGCCCGGGGACACCATCGCCACGAACACGCGGTCCTCACGCACGAGAACCGGCAGAATCGCGTGACGCTCGGCGATCTCGCGGGGAAGCAGCTCCAGGTCGGAGATGCGGATGCACACCTGCGACAGGTCGATCCCAGGCACTCCGAACTGGTCCGAGAGTGCCTTGAGCGCGTCCAGGTCCGGCGGTTGACCGTCCGGGTCTGCCTGCGCGGACCTGCCGTCCCCTATCGCCCTCTGGTTGAGCGCGATGCGTCCAAGCGCCTTCTTTGGATCCGAACCTTGGTTCATCTCACTGTAGACCCCCATCCCGCGCCGGGGACCAGGATCACCGAGAGACGATATCGAACACGCGATGCCCGGACAACCGGGGATTCGGTGTCGGCTGTTGTCGGCCGCCCGCCAGCATCAGGCGTCGTCGGGATGGCCCTGTACAACAAGTTCGGAGACATATCGCGCGTATCGGCCCTGGATGATCGCCTGGCGCGCCTCACGCATGATGGCGCCGTACAGGTGCAGATTATGAAGACTCAGCACCCGCAAGGCTAGCATCTCCCCCGCCAGGTACAGATGTCGCAAATATGCTCGGGAAAACCCGCCAACGCAGCCGGCGCACCCGCACGACGGGTCGAGGGGGCGCTCATCGTCGCGGTACCGGGCATTCTTGATGACGATGCGCCCGGTGCGCGACAACGCTTGGCCGTTGCGCGCGTTGCGAGTCGGCAGGACACAGTCGAACATGTCGACGCCCGCCTGGACACCGCGCACCAAGTCCAGCGGAGTGCCCACGCCCATGAGATAGCGCGGACGCTCCGGATCGAGGTCGCTCGCGACCTGCCCGAGCACGTCGTGCATCATCTCGATGGGCTCGCCAACGGAAAAACCGCCGAGCGCCAGGCCGTCGAACCCCAGCCCGCCCAACGTGGCGGCGTGAGCGCGACGCAACGAGACGTCGGTTCCCCCTTGTACGATGCCGAACACCGCTTGCCGCGGATCCTTGGCACGCAGGCATCGGTCTGCCCAGCGGGTCGTCCGCTCCACCGCGTTTCGCACCACGTCGGCCGGCGCCTGCCCGGGAGGACACACGTCCAGCTGCATCGCGATGTCCGCGCCGATCAGCCCCTGGACCTGCATCGCGATCTCGGGCGAGAGCATCATCTTGCGCCCGTCCAGGTGCGAGCGGAACTCCACCCCGTCTTCCGTCTGCTTGACAAGGCCCGACAGCGAAAAGGCCTGGAACCCCCCCGAGTCGGTCAGCATCGAGTGCGACCAGCGCGAGAACTCGTGCAGCCCGCCCATGCGGGCGATCAGGCTGGCGCCCGGACGAATCCACAGGTGGTACGTGTTGCCGAGCACCACGCGCGCCCCGGTGGACGCGACCTCTTCCGGGGACAAGCCCTTGACCGACCCCTGTGTGCCCACGGGCATGAAGGTGGGCGTGAGCACTTCGCCGTGAGGCGTGGTGAGCACCCCCGCGCGCGCCGCACCGTCTTGCGCGACCACGCGGAATCCATACCCCGGCGTCGATGGCGCGGTCATTGCGCCGATCCCTCGGGCGCGACCCGTCGCTTGATGAGCATCGCGTCGCCGTACGAGAAGAACCGGTACTGCTCTCGCACCGCGTGCGCGTATGCGTCGAGGATGTGACGACGTCCGGCCAACGCGGACACGAGCGCGAGCAGCGTGGACTTGGGCAGATGGAAGTTGGTCAGGAGCGCGTCGACCACGGCGAACCGATAGCCCGGCTGAATCAACAGGCGGGTGCTTGCCTGGCCCGCCTTGACCAGCCCGGGTTGGTCCGGATCGGCTGCGGATTCCAACGCCCGTACCGTCGTGGTCCCCACCGCCACCACGGGCCTGCCCTGCGCCCGAGCCTCCGCAATCTGTCGCGCGGCGAACCTCGATACTTCGAACCACTCTTCGTGCATCTTGTGCTCGTCCAGATCCTCCACGCTCACCGGCTGGAACGTCCCGAGCCCGACATGCAACGTGACCGTCGCGATCTGAATGTCACGCACGCTCAACGCGCCGATCAGCCGGTGGGTCAGGTGCAGCCCTGCCGTCGGCGCAGCGACAGCGCCATCGTTCCTCGCGTACACCGTCTGGTACCTGTCCAGATCCTGCGCGTCGTCTTCGCGACGAATGTACGGCGGCAAGGGGACGTGACCGATGGCGAGCAACACGTCGCGCACCGAACGTCCCTGCGACGGTTCCAGCACGACATCGAGCAGCCCATCGTCCTCGGCGCGGCCCAGCAGCGTGGCGATCATCGCGACCGGGTCGCCGATCAGGATGCGTGAGGGGAAGCGGAAGGCCTTGGAGGACTTGCCGATCGCCCGCCATCGCTCGGCGCCTGGGGCGCCGGCCGGCTCGTCCCCGACCTTGCGCACGACAAGCAGCTCCGTTCGGCCACCCGTCTCGGCCTTGCGGCCCATCAGGCGCGCCGGGATCACCCGCGTGTCGTTGAGCACCAGCAGCGAGCCTTCCCTCAACCACGATGGAAGCTCGCGCGTCACGCTGTCGACCAGGGTTCCGTCCACGGGGTCAACGACGAGAAGACGCGAGGCATCGCGAGGCTCGACCGGGCGCTGCGCGATCAGCTCTTGAGGGAGGTCGAAGTCGAAGTCGGCGGTTCGCACGGGAGGGTTCGCCTAGCACAGGTGCGAGGGGTTGCACGAGGGGTGCGCGCAACGATCGTCAGATCCCGAGGCCGAGCGGGCGCGATGCGTCTCGTCTCAAGGCGCGGACTTGGCTTGGAGAAAGGCCACGAGCTCGCGCATCTCGAACGGCTTGGGAACGAAGCCGACGGCGCCGCAATCGGCTCTGCGAAGCTGGTTCTCGGACAAGTGATAGGCGCTGGTCAGCACGACCTTGACCGTGGGGTGCAACAGCCGCACGTGGCGGGCCAGCTCCAGACCGTTGATGTCCGGCATCATCAGGTCCACGAGCATCAGGTCCGTGCTCTCCTGGTCGAGGATTTGGATTGCCTCGGCAGCCGTGCCCGCAGCGCGCACGTCGAAGCCATCCATGCGAAGACCGATCGCCAGGGTGCGACGCTGGTTTTCTTCGTCGTCAACAATCAGGATGCGCTTGGGGGCTCCCATGGGCGTCGTCCGGCTCCGAATGCCTATCGGGTGGTCGATGGTTGCGAAGCGCCCGTGCAAGCTCCGAACCAACGCGCGAAGCTCACATTGGCGTCAGAACTCCGCGGGTTCGCGATAGGTCCAGCCGGGACGCCCTGGAGCGGTTTGCAGGTTCGAAGGGAACGGGCCTCGCGCCCTTGCAGCCTTGCAAGAGCCTGTCAGCTTCGAGCTTCGAAGGTGATGCCCAGCCGGGTCATCTTGCGCCACAGCGTGGTCGGGGAAATGTCGAGGATCTCCGCGGCTCGCTCCCGATTGCCGTCACACTCTCGCAACGCAGCGTCGATGGCTTCCTTCTCCGCGGCGTCCACCACCTCCGCGAGGGTCCGCCCCGTGCCAGAATCCGGACGCTTGGGGTGGAGCTGGACTTCGTCGAGACCCACCACCCCCCCACCCGACAGGGCCACACCCTGCTCGACCAGGTTCTCCAGCTCGCGCACGTTGCCGGGGAAGTCGTGCTGGGCGAGCGCCTCGAAGACCCCCTCTCCGATGCGGGCCCGCGTGCCGTTCTTCCGGTTGTACTTCTCGAGAAAGAACTGCACGAGCAGCGGGATGTCCTCCTTGCGCTCGCGAAGCGGCGGCAGCTCGAAGCGAGCCACGTTCAGCCGGTAGTACAGGTCCTGACGGAAACGCTTCTCCGCGATGGCCGTGAGCAGGTCCTGGTTGGTCGCGGCGATGATGCGCACGTCGACCTTGATGGGCTTGTTCTCGCCCACACGACGGATCTCGTGCTCCTGGATGGCTCGCAGCAGCTTAGCCTGGAACGACAAGGGAGTCTCGGAGATCTCGTCGAAGAAGAACGTCCCGCCGTCGGCCTCTTCCATGAGGCCCTTGCGTGCGGAGACCGCGCCCGTAAACGAACCTCGCGCGTGGCCGAACAGCTCGCTCTCGAGCAACGTCTCGGTGATGGCCGCGCAATTGACGGTCACAAACGGCTTGGTGCCACGGCGGCTGTTGGCGTGGATCGCCTTGGCCACGAGCTCCTTGCCCGTGCCACTCTCGCCGGTGATGAGGACCGTGGCATCGGAGGGGGCGATCTTGACGATGCGCACGAGCACGTCGCGCACCGCCTGAGAACGTCCGATGATGTTTTCGAACTGGTAGCGCTCCTTGAACTCGGTGGCGAACAGCTGGACCTGGCCGTGCAGCTTGCGGTTGTCCACGGCGCGGGCCACCTTCATCAGGAGCTCCTGCTCCGTGAAGGGCTTCTGGATGTAGTCGAATGCGCCCAGACGCATCGCCTCGACCGCGCTCTCGATCGTGCCGTAGGCCGTCATCACGACGACTTCGGTCAGCGGCTGCTTCTGCTTGATGATGCGAAGCACCTCGATGCCGTCGACGGATCCCATGCGCAGATCGGTCAGAACGACGTCGTAGGCGCCCTCGGAGCCGAGCTGGGCACCGTGGGCGCCATCGGCCGCCTCGTCAACCTCGTATTCCGCACCACGAAGCATCATCGCCAGCGTGGTGCGCATGTTCCGTTGGTCGTCGACCACCAGGATCTTCGGCATGGATCCCCACCATCAAAGAGTTGCTTTGTACCGTCTTCCCGAGAGGAACGCTACCGCGATGCTCAGCGTCAGTCACCCGAATCCCCGAGCAACGTTGCGGTCCTACATGGACAGCCCGCCATCCACGTCGATGCACCGTCCGTTGAAGTAATCGCACTCGATGACGAACCTGACGGCGAGCCAGAGGTCCTCGGGCAGGCCGATTCTCCCCACGGGAATCGCCGCGACGAGGGCGTCGCGAGCCTTCTGGTTCATGCCGGCGGTCATCGGCGTCTCGACCATCCCGGGAGCGACCGCACCCACGCGAATGCCGAACGGCGCGAACTCGCGGGCCCACGTCACGGTGTTCTGGGCCATGGCCGTCTTGGCCGCCACGTAGTTGGACTGGCCGCGATTGCCGTGACGGGCAATGGAGCTGATGTTGACGATGACGCCGGGGCGGAGGTTGGCCTGCACCATCTTCGCGACGACCTCGCGCACCATCATGGTGGCGCCCGTCAGATTGACCGCAATCACGGCGTCCCAGTGATCCCGCGGCAGCTTCTTCACTTGCCCGGTCTGGCGGTCCAGCTTGACCAGGAGACCGTCGCGAAGAATGCCGGCATTGTTGATGAGCCCGTTCAATCCCCCCATCGCCTCATGGGCCCACGCCACGGCGTCGACGCACTGCTGCTCGACGGACACGTCGAGCTTGCGAACGAACAGCTTGCCGGGGAGCGCCTTGCACTCGTCCGCCAACGAGGCGAGCGCGTCATCCTTCACGTCGGCGGCCACCACGGAAGCGCCGGACTCCGCCAGGCGCTTGGCGAAATGCCGGCCCATCCCCTGAGCCCCACCGGTCACCACTACCTTCAATTCGTCGAGCCGCATGGTGTGTTGTCTCCTCCCGGCCCGAACGGCGCCCAGGCGCACCGAAGGATGTGGCGATGCTCCGCCGCCTTTCCCGTGAACGGACCGCCGCCGAGCCATAGCACGCCCTGCGCTCGCTTGTCAGCGTGCGTTAACAGAGGGCGCGACCGTGGACTCAGCTCAGTCGGCCTCGCCGAGCGAACCTGCACAGCTCGCCCCTTGCAGCGCCCCAGCCAACCCGTCGCGAAACTCATCCAACAGCGCGCCAAGCGCCGCGCGCGTGTCGTCCGGCATTCGCTCGACAATCTCCGCCAGGTCCACCGACAGCTTCACCCAGGCATCGTCCGCGACCTGCTCACCGGCCGGCGTGATGACCGCGAGCACGGCCCGTCCGTCACCCGGGTCTGGACGTTCCTCGACGAGCGCGCGCGCCTTGAGGCGGGTCAGGAGCTTGGTGACATTGGGACGCGAGACGCACAGGAAGTCACCGAGGACGCTGGGGCGAATGCCACGTTCGCGGTGGTTCTTGAGCAGCATGAGGGCGTTGAGCTGGACGTGGTGAAGTTGGAAGGGGGCCAAGGACCTTGCGACGATGCGGTCGAGCAGCGCGGCGCTGCGCAAGGTGCTCAGCACGAGGCGTGAGGCCGGCGTTGCCGACTCGGCAAACACCTCGAGCAGGCGAAACTCGTCACGATTGTCAGCACGCGTTTTGTAGGCCGCTGGAATTGTCACGATTGGGACGATACCGCCCTTCGGCGGGCGCGGAGAATGAAAGTAGATGACCGATGAAGTCGGCCAGCCGCGGGCAACCACCGATACTTTTTGTTCCTTCCTGACAAATACTTACCAGTTTGCTTTCCGTCGCAACCAAGCGGCACCTTTTCTACGTTCACTAACCAAACAGCACATATATGGCAACTACTGCCTGGGCGACGGGCCCCGCGAAACGGGCGGGACGATCGCTTCTCGATTGACCGCAAGCACCAGCAGCCCCTTCATCGGTCCTCGATGCTATGTAGGTGACGTGCGGCGTTGGTACCGCCCGCTTGACCAGGGGCTTGCTCGCTCGATGGACCGCGCGAACGAAACACTCCTCGCGTTGCTCGATGCATGGCCGGATCCGGCCATCCTGATCGATCCCGCGCTCATGGGCGTGGTGGGAGCGAACGCCCGTGCCCGCAAGCTGCTCGACGATCTCGGGTTCCCATCGAGCGACCGCGCGCTCGACTGGCTTTCGGCCGATTCCGCCGCGCTGCTCGCAGCCGCCGGCCAACGTACGCGCGAACGAGCCGTCGCGCCGCCGGAGTGGATCGACGTGCAGCTGGGGCGGGGAGCGGAGACGATGCCGGCGCGTGCGCACGCTTGTGCGCTGGGCGCGGGAGCCGGGGATCTGGTGCTGGTGGTGTTGCGCGTCTCGGGGCAGCCGCGCAGCATGAAGTCCGGGTCCACGGTCAGGGAGATCCTGGCGCAGCTTCCCATCGGTGTGCTGCTGGCCGAGCCCAGCGCGCCGGAGACGGTCCTACTGAACGCGGCGTGCGCAGAGCTGTGCGGCGTTGCGGTCATGGACAGGCACCAGCTCATCAAGTCCGATCGGAGGTGGAGTGTTCGGCGCGCGCACGGCACAGCACAGGATTCCGACGACATCCCCACGACGCGCACGCTAGCGCAGGGCGAATGTTCCGGGCCCGAAGATCTGGTGCTGGTCCCGGCCGACGGCAGCGAGCCTCGCACGGTGTCGGCGCTCTCGGCACCGGTGTACGACGCATCGGGCGCCATGATCGCGGCTGTCACCACGGTGACCGACGTGACGCATCACCGCGAGGCGGAGCGGGAAGTGCGGCAAGCGCGAGAGCAGGCCGAACGCGAGGCCCAGCGCAAGGGCGCGTTCTACGCCTCGCTGTCGCGCGAGATCCGCAGCCCATTGACCTCGATCCTGGGCTACGTCGACCTCATCGGGGATCCGGAGACGCCGACGCGCGATCGCGCGGAATGGTGCAACCTGGTGCGTCGCAGCGGCGACACGTTGATGGGTTTGATCCAGGATCTGGTCGACCTGGGCCAGATGGATGCGGGGACGTTCCGGCTCAACCCCGCGCCCATGCAGCTGGGCCTGGTGCTCGGCGAAGTGTTGTCGGTGGCGCGCCCCCGCGCCCAACGCCGCGGCATCGACGTTGCGGTTCGCTACACGACACCGATCCCGCGCTTGGTGCGCTGGGATGCCACGCGGTTGCGCCAGGCGCTGACCACGGTGACGACATTTTGCATCGACCACGCCGACCATGGTGACGCGACCTTGCAGGTCGCGGTGATCGGAACGGAAGCGGGGCGCAAGGTGGCGTTCGACGTATCCACGTGGTGCAAGTCGGTGACGTCCGAGGATCTGGCCGCGCTGATGGATCCCTTCACGCCGGCCAGTGCGAGCACACGCGCCTGGAGCTTGGCGTTCCCGGTTGCGGCCCGTCTGGCCGCGATGATGGGTGGGGCGCTCGAGTACAAGACCGACGGCCAACGGCTGTGGTTGCGATACACGGCGGCGGCGTCCCGAGAAGACCTCGACGACATGGTCGCGATGCAGCTGTCCACGCTCGACGATCTGCCTGTGTCGAGCCGTCCTCCCCCTCGCCTTCGCGGACGAGTGCTGCTGGTCGAGGACAGCGAGGACGATCGGATGCTGGTGACGCGGCTGCTGGAGCGAAGCGGCTTGCAAGTCGAGGCCGTAGCGACGGCGGTCGAGGCGCTGCGCACCTCGATGGACGAGTACGACGCGGTGCTGATGGACGTCGAGCTGCCGGAGATGGACGGCTTGGAGGCCACGCGCAACCTGAGGGCGGCGGGGGTAGCGGTGCCCGTGGTGGCGCTGACGGCTGCGGCGCTCGTAGGCGATCGCGAGCGTTGCCTGGCTGCGGGATGCACCGCGTATGTCAGCAAGCCGATCGATCGACCCACGCTGCTGCGCACGCTCGACGAGCTGATCAGTACAACGGAGGACCGTCGGCTGATGTCCGAGCTTCCGGAAGAGCTGAAGGTGTTGGAGCCGCTTCGTTCGACCAGGGAATCGGATCCGACGATGCGCGACGCTCTGGCGCAATTCGCAGAGCGTGCCGCGCGGTATGTGGACCACATCGGCCGCGCCATGGAGGCGGGTGACCGCGTGGGAGCGGAGCGCGCCGCGCGTTCGCTGGGCGGAACGGCGGGCAGCTACGGCTTCGAGCCGCTGGGTCGCGCGGCCGAGCGGCTGGCCGACGCCTGCAAGAACGCTGGTGCGCCAGTCAACGAGCTGCGTGCGTACGTGCGCGCGGTGGGAGACATCGTGCAACGCGTTCGGGCGGCCTACCCTCCGCGAACGCCGACCATGCCACCGGGCGCACGGTGACCTGACCGGCCGGCGCAACCCTGTCATGGCAGCAAACACTCGTGCAAAGATGGGAGCGCCACCCGGCGCCAACGATCCACGATGACCGCCAAGCGAATCCCTGTCGTCCTGCATGCGCACTTCTACCAGCCCCCGCGTGAGAACCCCTGGACCGAGCGGGTGGAGCGAGAGCCATCCGCGGCTCCCTTCCACGACTGGAACGAGCGCATCGCATGGGAGTGCTACGCGGCCAACGCGCACGCCCGCGTATTCGGCGACAGCGGCCGCATCGTCGACATCCTGAACAACTACGCGTCCCTGAGCTTCAATGTGGGACCGACACTGTTTGCTTGGCTCGCCGAGCACGACGCGGACACGTACCGTCGGCTGATCGATGCGGACCGGCTCAGCGCGGCCGCTCACGGAGGCCATGGCAACGCGATCGCGCAAGGCTACAACCACGCGATCCTGCCTCTGTGCAATGCGCGCGATCGGCGCACGCAGATCCGCTGGGGGATTGCGGACTTCAAGCACCGGTTCGGCCGCTCGCCCGAGGCGATGTGGTTGCCCGAGACCGCGTGCAACTTGGCGACGGCGGAGGCGCTTGCCGAGCACGGGATGAAGTTCGTGATCCTGGCGCCGCGGCAAGCGGCACGCGTCAAGCTGCGCGGGACCAGCACCTGGACCGACGTTTCGGACAGCACGATCGACCCGCGTCGTCCCTACCGCCTGACGCTGCCGAGCGGTCGATCGATCGTGTGCTTCTTCTATGACGGGCCGACGGCGCACGGTCTGAGCTTCGAGGCGGTGCTGGACACGAGCCGGTCGCTGGCTGACCGTCTGGAAGCCGCGGCCTCGCAGACGCTAGCGGCTGGGCAGCTGGTGAACGTGGCGACGGACGGCGAGACCTACGGCCACCACAAGCGATTCGCCGAGCGCGCGTTGGCCTTCTTCATCCGGAGCGAGGCGCCGTCGCGAGGCATCGAGCTGACCAACTACGGCGCGTTTCTCGAAGGACTGGCTGTCGAGGATGAGGTGGAGCTGGCATCGGGTCCGAACGGCGAAGGGACGGCGTGGAGCTGCGCCCATGGTGTTGGCCGGTGGGCTCGCGACTGCGGGTGCAACGCGGGTCATCACGGCGGGTGGAACCAGGCATGGCGCGCCCCGCTGCGGGCGGCCTTCGATCGTCTTCGCGACGAGGCTTCGAGGGCCTTCGAGGAAGCCGCGGGCGAGGTGCTGCGCGATCCTTGGGACGCGCGGGATGCGTACATCTCCGTGATATTGGACCCGACGCGAGAATCGAGGGATGCGTACCTGGCGGCGCACGCGACGCGGCCGGTGACGGGACGAGCGCGAACGAGGGTCTTCGAGCTGCTCGAGGCGCAGCGGATGATGCAGCTGATGTACACGAGCTGCGGCTGGTTTTTCGACGACCTAGCGGGGCTCGAAACGGTCAAGGTCGCCGAGTACGCGGTGAGGGGGGCGCAGCACATGGAGCGGGCGACGGGCCGGCCATGGGTTTCCCTGCTGATGGAAGGGCTGGGCGAGGCACGCAGCAACGTGGCCGAGCAAGGCACGGGCGCGGACATCGTGCGCAAGTACGTGCTCCCGCAGGAAGTCACGCCCGGGTTGCGTCTGGCCCGACGCGCCTCGCGCATGCTGTTCGGCGCGGTGCCGCTGGTGGAGCAGGACCTGGCGTTCGGCATCGATGCGTTGCACACGCAGACGTTCGAGCGCGGCTCGCTGGGTTTGGTTGTGGGCCGGGCGCGCGTTACCCGCACGCGCACCGAGGAAGCCGTGGAGCTGACCTACGCGGCGACCGCCATCGCGGAGCGCGAGATGCACTGCGGCGTGTCGGTGTCCGACGGATGCGAGCTGTACGATCGTCTGGTCGAAGAAGCGGGTGCGTGCTTCAAGCGACCGTCGTTGACCGAGGTGATCAGGCTGGTGGACCGCAACTTCGGGGGCTCGTGCTACTCGCTGCGCGATCTGAGCGAATCGGCGCGCTCGGAGTTTATCGAGCACATGATCAACGGCCTGCTCGAGCGGCTGGGAGCGAGCTACGCATTTTTGTACGACGAGAACCGCAAGACGATGGAGGCGATCGAGGCGACCGGCGTGGAGGTTCCACGCGAGCTGCGCCTGATCGCGGAGTACACGCTGTCGAGGCGGCTCGACGCGGCGGTGCTCGACGTGTTCGACGGGTTGGAGAACGGCTCGTTGAAGGCGGCGCTGTCGGTTGTTCGGGAGGCTCGCGCGATCGGCATCGAGCTGCGCGTCCCACGAAGTGAGCGGACGATCGGCAAGCTGCTCGCCGATGCAGCGAGAGCTCTGCACGAGCCGTCCGAGGAGCTGGGCAGGCGCATGCTCAGCCTGATCGAGCTTGCCGGGGCGCCGGGCGTGACGGTGCAACTGGAGCGCGCGCAGGAGATCGTGTTCGATCAGCTGCGGGCCGGCACACTCGACAAGCTTCCGGCGGCGTTGCGCAAGCGTCTGGCCGAAGGGCTGCTGATCGCCGAGCCCGCGGACGCCGGGGAATAGCCGGCGCGGACCGTTGTGGCGACGAGCGCACGGCCCGGTCGTCCTTCCGCTCCCCTCGCCTGCGCAGAGATGCGACGTCGGGCGGAGGGGAGAAACGGTTCGTTCTGGCGTGGTCAGGAAGCCGCTTCTGCGTGCCAGTCTCTCTCGAGCTCGTCCAGGAGCTCGTTAGCCCGCTCTTCCGAGATGCCGGCGAGCTCCGCGAAGCGGTTGAGCAGATCGTTCTCCGAGTCGTGCACGTCCTCGTCGGCGAACGCGACGGCGGCAGCGAGCACAAAGGCAGATTCGGCGCCAGGCACGTCGTCTCCGAGCGTTTCGGCAACGTGCTTGAGCCGATCGGCCTGGCCTTGGCTGGCCAAGTTTGCCTGATACCCCTCGAGCATGACGTCGAGGGTGGACGACCGGACGTAGTTCTCGGACAGCTCGCGCACGGCGCCGCGGATCACGGTGCGCTCATCTTCGCCGACGGCGCCGTCGGCGGCCATCATGAGGAACATCATTTCGACGACGGGGCCGATGGATCGGACAGCCGCCTGCTCTTCAGGAGGGAGCAAGCCGACCTTGGCGAGCACGTCGTCGGTGCTGGAGACGACGATGCTCGGGCGGGCACCGGCTTCCTTGAGGCGGTCACGGAGACGAAGCATCGTAGACGAACGAAGATTGATCATGCGGGACCTCCGAGTTCGCGCGGTACGGGAGGGCAGACCGCGCCCACCCGGCGACGATGGTAGCCGGCGCGGCGGTGCGTGCAACCGGGAGGTGCGCTGGACAACTCGAACGAAAGGCATAGGCTTCGCGGGCCAGCGCGCCGCCTGGCCGGAGGACACCGATTGGACATGACGAGAAATGAGGCCGAATGAGTACGCCAAGGGCTGGGTCACGACGGGACAAGGCCAGGGCGGAGCTGTCGAAGGGGGGACCGGGACGGCTGGGTGTCGAATACCAAGGGCGCACGCCCTACGGGCCACGGCTCGCAATCGAGGCATTCCGCCTGGAGAACGGGCTTCGCGTGCTGATTCTGGAGGACCATTCCGCGCCCGTAGCGGCGTTCCATACGTGGTTTCGCGTGGGCTCGCGCCACGAGCGTCCGGGCAAGACCGGGCTGGCCCACCTGCTGGAGCATCTGATGTTCAACGAGTTCGACGGGCTGCCCGCCGGCGAATTCGACCGACGAATGGAACAGGCCGGGGCCGAGACCAACGCCGCGACCTGGGTCGATTGGACCTACTACTACGAGCACGTGCCGTCGTCGCAGCTTGGGATGGTGATCCAGCTCGAGGCCAAGCGAATGGGCCTGCTGCTGCTGCGCGACGATCTGGTGCGAAGCGAGCTCGAGGTCGTGGCGAACGAACGTCGGTATCGCGTGGATGACGACGTGGACGGCGCCGTCAATGAGCGGCTGTATGCGCTGGCGTACGAGCGGCACGGGTACCACAACCCGACGATCGGGTGGATGGAGGACATCCAAGGGCTGACGCGAGCGGATTGCGAGGAGTTCTACAGGACCTATTACGCGCCGAACAATGCGACGGTGGTCATTGCGGGGAGCGTGGACGAGCTGCGGGTGATCCGGCAGATGGCGAGCGCGTACGCTTACCTGCGACCGGCGGAGCTGCCGGTGGAGGACAAGCGGCCGGAGCTGCCGCAGCTGGCGCAACGTAGCGAGACCGTTCACAAGCCCACGGCGACGGACAAGCTCGCGTTGGGCTATCACAGTCCGGCGCTCGGGGATGTGGACCACGCGCCCCTGACGCTGCTGTGCGACGTGCTGTTCGGTGGCAGGGCGTCGCGGGTGTACCAAGCGATGGTCCAGCAGAGCGAGACGGCGCTGGATGCGCGGGGCTGGCTGGGGACGTTCGAGGATCCGGGACTGCTCGAGGTCCAGCTCACGGCGCGCGAAGGGCATCAGGCGGAGGAGATGCTGGCATCATTGGATGCAGAACTATCCAAGGTGGTGAGGGAGCCCATCACCGAGGAGGAGCTGGAGCGAGCGAAGGCCAGAGCGGAGCTCGGGCTGGTGCGGGGCATGGAGACCTGCGGGGGGAAGGCGGAGCAGATTGCGTTCTTCGACGTGGTGGTGGGCGATCCGGCGGGGGCGATGGAACGATTGAATCGCTATCGTCGAGTGACGCGCGGCGACATGCTGCGGACGGCGCGACGGTACCTGCGCCCGGAGATGCGGACGGTCCTCACGGTCAAGCCGGCCGATGCGGCGGCGGGAGCAACGGAGGAAGCCCGATGAAGCTGCATGTCGAGACGAGCCCGGAGCTGCCGATGGTCACGGTCCTGGCCGGGTTCCGCGGGGGAACGGTAGATGATCCCCAGGGCAAGGAGGGGCTGTCGCGCGTTGCGGTGCGCATGCTCCGTCGAGGGACGAAGACGCGCACGGCCCACCAGATCGAGGCCGAGGTGGACTTGCTGGGAGCGGATCTGGGCGAGCACGCCGGCACAACGTCCTCGAGCGTGTCCATGGATGTCATCCGCAGGTCCTTCGATCGCGCGGTCGGCTTGCTCACCGAAGTCATTGCGGAGCCGTCGTTCGACGAAGCGGAGCTGGGCAAGCTGCTGCGGGAGGCGGAGGGCGAGCTGCTCGAGGCGCGGAACAACGATCGGGGGCTAGCAATCAAGGCGTTTCGTCGCGAGCTGTTCGCGGGTCATCCGTTCGGGCGCAGGTCGTCGGGAACCGTCGCTACGTTGCGGGGGATTACCCGGCAAGACGTGATCGACCAGATCGGCAGGCTGATGACGCGAGAGAACCTCGTGTTGGCCTTTGCCGGCGACGTGGACCCGGACACGGCGGCACGGGCGGCGGAACGCATCGCCAACGCACTGCCGAGCCGGCCGGCGCCGGCCAGGCAGCTTCCGGAGCCCGGGCAGCCCCGGTGGCGGCGGCTGGTGTTCGTCGACAAGCCGGATCGCACGCAGACGCAGCTGTTCCTCGGAGGGCTGGGGACCTCGGCGCGCGACGACGATCACGTGCCGCTGCTGGTCGCGAGCACGGTATTCGGCGGGACGTTCTCGAGCCGGCTGATGAAGGAGGTTCGATCGAAGCGAGGCTGGTCCTACGGGGCCAACTCGAGCCTTCCGGTGGACGTCTGCCGGGAAGCGTTCACGGTGTGGACGCACCCGGGCGCAGCAGATGCGGCGGCGTGTCTGGCGCTGGAAATCGAGCTGCTCGAGGCCTGGCGCAACAAGGGAGTCACCGCGCGGGAGCTGGCGTTTGCCAAGCGCTACTTGACGCGATCCCAAGCGTTCGAGGTGGACACGCCGGCCAAGCGCGTGCAGCGCAAGTTCGTCACCGATATCTTCGATCTGCCCGCCGACTACTACGAAGGATTCCTCGAGCGCGTGGCCGCCACGACGCCGGACGACGCGAACCGGGCGATCGCGCGCCGAATCGATCCGGATCGTCTGGTCGTCGCGATCACCGGCACGCATGCGCAGATCGGCGAGGCGGTCGCGAAGGCGATTCCGAACCTGGAACATGTGGATGTAACACCGTATGACCAGGAGTGAGCAACATGGCGACGATTCTGATCTCGGCTCCCCTTCCCGGGGGGGCGACTGCCATGCTCGAGCGGGGCGGCCACCGGCTGATTATCGGAGAGTCTCCGTACGGTCTGGGGCGTGAGGGCCTGCTCGCGTCGTTGCGCGACGCGCCGGAGACCCGGGCGATGATCACGCTGCTGTCGGACCGGGTCGACCGCGACGTCATCGAGGCGGCCCCGGCGCTCGAGCTCATTGCGAACTACGCGGTCGGCGTGGACAACCTGGACCTGGAGCTCCTGCGGAGCCGGGGCGTGACGGTCACCAACACGCCCGGGGTCCTGACCGAAGCAACAGCGGATCTCGCGTTCGGATTGATGCTGGACGCGTGCCGTCGCGTGAGCGAGGGCGACAGGCACGTTCGGCAGGGCGCATGGAGGGGCTGGTCGCCAACGCTGCTGTTGGGCAAGCGCGTGCACGGGGCGACGCTGGGGATCATCGGGTTCGGGCGGATCGGGCAGGCGATGGCGCGACGCGCGACCGGATTCTCGATGACGGTGATCTATCATCAACGTCACAGAGCGGATGCAGCGATGGAGAGCGAGCTTCGCGCGAGTTGGGTATCGCTGGAGGAGCTCATCGAACGGAGCGACGTAGTATCGCTGCATTGTCCGCTGACGCCGGAGACGCGGGGGCTGATGAGCCGGGAGCGGCTGGGGCGGATGAAGCAAGGCGCGGTGCTGGTGAACGCGGGGCGCGGGCCGTGCGTGGACGAGGAGGCGCTGGCTGAGCTGCTGTCGAGCGGGCACCTGTTCGGGGCGGGGCTGGACGTGTATGCGAGCGAGCCGCGGGTTGCGCAGTCGCTGCTACGCAGCGGGCGGGTGGTCCTTGCGCCGCACCTGGGGAGCGCGGACGAGCCGACACGCATGAAGATGGCGGAGATGTGCGCAGAGGCGGTCGAGGCGGTGCTCGGCGGCCGGGAGCCTGCGCACAGGGTCGCGTGACGGCGCGGCTGGGCGAGCGCCCGGGCGGCTCGATGTCCCGGGAAGTGTGAATGAGGCTTGGGGGGGGGATTAAGCCATAGCTGTTAGCAGTTCTGGCGACGGTCACGGTCACGGTCACGGTCACGGTCACGGTCACGGTCACGGTCACGGTCACGGTCACGGTCACGGTCACGG